>NZ_JACHIG010000002.1:53694-385736 GCF_014203095.1 Prosthecobacter vanneervenii
CCCCGGCGCTTCCGGCCAGCGTGCTCACCACCCCTGCCGCTGTCACCTTGCGGATCGTGTGGTTGAATTGATCCGCCACATACACGTTGCCTGCGCTGTCCACCGCAACGCTGCTGGGGTAATAAAACTCTGCGGCGCTTCCCGTGCCATCGGCGCTGCCGCTCACCCCGGCGCTTCCGGCCAGCGTGCTCACCACCCCTGCCGCTGTCACCTTGCGGATCGTGTGGTTGAATTGATCCGCCACATACACGTTGCCTGCGTTGTCCACCACCACGCCGGTGGGGGTGTTAAAACTCGCGCTGCTTGCCGTGCCATCCACGCTGCCGCTCACCTCCGCGCTGCCCGCCAGCGTGCTCACCACCCCAGCCGTTGTCACCTTGCGAATCGCGCTGTTGATATAATCTGCCACATACACATTGCCTGCACTGTCCACCGCCACGCCGCCGGGGTTGTTGAACCTCGCAGCGCTTCCCGTGCCATCCGCACTGCCCCTTGCTTCAGCGCTGCCGGCCAGCGTGCTCACCACCCCTGCGGAGGTCACCTTGCGGATCGTGCTGTTGCCACCATCCGCCACATACACGTTGCCTGCGCTGTCCACCGCCACACCGCTGGGATTGTTAAACCTCGCTGCGCTGCCTGTTCCGTCCATGCTGCCCGTTGCTTCAGTGCTGCCCGCCAGCGTGCTCACTACTCCTGCCTCTGTCACCTTGCGGATCACGGAGTTGCCACTATCTGCCACATACACGTTGCCTGCACTGTCCACTGCCACGCCGCTGGGAATGTTAAAACTCGCGGCGCTTCCCGTATCATCCACGCTGCCGATCACCCCCGCGCTGCCCGCCAGCGTGCTCACCACCCCAGCCGCTGTCACCTTGCGGATCGTGTGGTTGCCCAGATCCGCTACATAAACGTTGCCTGCGCTGTCCACTGCCACCCCGCTGGGGCTAAAGAACCTCGCGGCACTGCCTGTATCGTCTGTGCTGCCCTTTACTCCAGCACTGCCAGCCAGCGTGCTCACCACCCCTGCGGAGGTCACCTTGCGGATTGTGTGGTTGTACTTATCCGCCACATACACGTTGCCTGCGCTGTCCACTGCCACGCCAGTGGGGTTGTTAAACCTAGCGACGCTTCCCGTGCCGTCTGCACTGCCCGATTCTCCCGCGCTTCCGGCCAGCGTACTCACCACTCCTGCCGAGGTCACCTTGCGAATCGTGTGATTGAATGTATCCGCCACATACATGCTGCCTGAGCTGTCCACCGCCGTGCCAAAGGGATAGTAAAAAGAAGCCTGTGCTCCGGTGCGATCTTGCGAGCCCACGCCACCCAGGCTTCCCGCCAGGGTCGTCCAGGTGTAGCCTCCTCCATTGGGTATCTGCGCGGTGCCCCCCACGCGCGTCAGGGTGATGTCGTTGCCATCCCCACCCACATAGCTGATGCGGAGAGTAAAGGTATTGCCGCCATAAGCCGCGCTCAGCTTGGCTCCCTCGGCCAGCCCGGTGAATATCCCGCTGATCGTACTGATTCCCGTATTGTTTACCACCGTCAGCACCTGGCTTGGGCTGGGCGAAAAACCCAAGGTCACCGCGCCCAGCGAACTGCCTGTGGCAGTGTAAGTCGTCGTCGTCACAGGCACTTCAGAACCGATGGTGTATGCTGGATTAATCACAGCAGCCCGCACCACGGCGGTGGTGAGGCACAGTAATATCAGCAAACGCTGGGAGAAGGAAGTGAGACACAAAGCAATCATAGTTCGCCAAAGCAATTTTAATGAATTGCCAATTTCGCAGAAGTTATAATCAATATGGAGAAGTTTTGTGAGTTAACTCATTAAGCTGTCAATTATGAGTCACAAAACAGCACAACCCAGGTACGCCTGTTCAATATCATCATCAGCAGCACAGGCGGAATGCTGGGCATTCCGGCAGGTTGATCCCATCTGCCTCTCATGCATCTACTTCACCATCACCTCTCGCTCTATTCCAGACGACTGTGCGCAAAAGCTCCAAGCCTCCGCAGGGCAGGCCATCACCAATCTGCGCCAAGTCTTGTGAAACAACGCCGTGTCTCCAGCGAAGCTTCTTGCGTAGCCTTCGGCGGAGCGGGATCGTCCCGGTCCCACTCGCGCACGCGAAGACCAGCGCGTACGCGCTGCCACCACACCATTCCACATCCCCATGCCACGTGAGGGCATCAGGATGATCCCCTCTGTCGTAGCCCTCGCGCTAATCCTTCTTTTGCTGCGCCAGCACCTCCAGTGCCTCCTCCTTCGACTTCACGTGCAGCTTCTGGTAGATCTTCTTCATGTGCACCCGCACGGTCTCGTGGCTCAGGCCCAGGGCGGCACCCACCTCTTTGGCGTTGCCGTGCTTGGCCATGGAGCTCAGCACCTCGCGCTCACGCGTGGTCAGGTTGCGCAGCGCGCTTTTTTTCTGCGCGGGCGAAACCGAGTTGTGGCGGAATTCATCCATCAGCATCTGCGCGATCACCGGACTCAGGCTCACGCCATCCTGGATGATCTGCCGCAGCCGCTCCGCAAAAATCTCCGGGTCCGCCGTCTTCACCAGATAGCCTGAGGCGCCGCTGCGCATGGCCGCAAAGACGTCTTCAGGCTCGCTGGAGGAGGTCAGCATCACACACAGCGGTGGGGTGGGCAGCTTTTGCAGATTCGCGGTCAGTTCCACACCGCTGAGCCCCGGCAGTTCCAGATCGATGAAGAGCAGGTCCACCTCCAGAAAGCGCCTGTCTGCCACCAGCGCCTCGGCGCTCTCCCAGGCATGCACCAGCTCCACCTCGGGTGTGTTCTTCAGCAGCCCTGAGAGGTAGGCACGGTAAACGGGGTCGTCCTCCACCAGTGCGATCCGCGTAGGACTGCCTTTGGCTCGACGTGTGGCTTTATTTCTCATTGATTTTTAAAAATACTACAATCCATTCTGCAGCACATCAGAATACAGCTCGTCAGCGCATTTCTCGCACACGGTATGGGAGCTGCCTTGGCCGGTGGTCATCAGCCGCAGGTCGTCCCAGTGCATCCACCCATGCTGTGGCGTATGCACTTTGCGGCAGCAGCAGCATGTCACGGGCTGGTTGGCCACCATGGGGGTGCTGGGGAAAGACGCTGGTTGTTCATAGGACGTCGGCATCCGGCTGAAGTAGTTCTTCAAGCAGCAGCGCAACCCGTCCATGATTCCCGAGCGGCGTTCGGTCATCTCATAGGATTTCTCAAACAGCATGCCAAGGACATACCAGGAGGGATCTGCAGCCGATCCTGCATAAAGCCCAGCAAAAAGGAGGGATCTCTGCTTCCAAGGCATCAGCATGATATTGTCCTCAGGGACACTTTTTGACGCAAGCTCCAGAAGGCTCACCAGCGGAGGCTCCAGTTCCATGTCTGCATTCAGCCTGAGCATTATCTTGCAAGTGTCTGCGTGATGACGCGTCACCCATGCATGGTTGCAGCCCAGCAGTCTGCTGGCTGTGTCGAGGGCATACAGTGCGATCCAAGGCAGGCTGCCGACATTGCCAGCATCAGAGATTTGCATCTCACAAACGGAATTCGGCGCAGGTGGAATGAACATAAGACGAGAGATGTTATAAATAACATACATAACATACAGCGCACTTTGCGATCCCGGCATTGAGGTAACCTGTTTCTTTCCAAGTTTGGGTTAACTCAACCCGTGGTTAGGCAAGGGGGAGAAAAAGTATGATCTTTGCCAGCTATCTCCGCACAAGACAGGTGTGCCTAGCTGCAGGAGTATCGGCAGGAGCGTCGCAGGAATGCCTACATGACTCAAGGTGCTGCAACGTCATCCCATGCAGCGCGCATGAGGTGACCTTTGCGGTGGATGAACTTCAGCCTGAGCATGGCAGGGGGTAGTAACTGCGCCAGAAGCTATAGCTTCCGAATTTGAGTTACCCCAATTGTTTAAAGGTGATCGGGAATGTTTTATTTATTGTTATTGTGGTTTTTATGCAGCATTCCAAATCTTTGCACCTCCTTATTCCCTGCCTCGTTCCACAACGAGCATTACTGTCTTTGCTGTGCATGGCTGCTTTGAGCTCAGGGCCTGCCCAGGAGACAGGGATAAAAGCGGAAGGCTTTTCGCCCGTTGCTGAGAGCGAAGGAAATTCGCCGATCAACGACAGCGCCTTGATCAAGGTCAATTTCCCGAGCGCCCCCATCCAGGCGATCATTCCGTTCTATACCAACCTCACGCGGAAAAAGCTCATTCTGGACTCCGCGCTCAAGGGGGAGCAGCTGCGCATCATTTCCCCCGAGCCGCTGACTAAAAACGACGCGATCGCCTTCATCGAGGCCACTCTGCTGCTCAATGGCTATGCACTCATCGAGGTGGATTCCACCACGTCGAAACTGATCAACAGCGGCGCAGGCAAAAGCCCGACCTCAGATGGCCTGAGGGTGTACCATAACATCCGCGACATTCCGAACCATGAGGAAATCTGCCACTTCATCCTCGCGCTGCGGCACATCTCCGGAGACGATGCCTCCAAGGCCTTTCAGGAGGTGATCAAAATGCATCCCTATGGGGCCATGTCGGTGGTTTCAAACAACACGGCGCTGATCATCACAGAAAACAGCGCCACGATCCGCACCATCTATGAGATCGCCCAAGTCATCGATGTGCCTTCTGCATCGGTGGAGAATGAAATGATCAAGCTGGAGAGGTCTGACGTGGAGCTCGTGGCCGAAATCATCAACGAAATTTTCGGAGAACAGGAGAAAATGGGAGGCGCTGCGCCGGAGGCACGTGCGAATGCCGGGGAAAAACTGGGTGCTCCAGGCTCCGGCGGCGCGGTGGAGACTTCTGGAAATTCCGGCGGCAGCAAGGTCAAGGTTTTCCCCTACCGACGCACAAACGAACTGCTCGTGATTGGGCGGCCGGTTGACATCATCTACATCAAAGGATTGGTGGAAAAGCTAGACCGGCAAAACCACAGCACCGACTTTGTGAAGCGGCGGCTGAAGTGGCTCAAAGTGGAGGACTTCATCTCCGTGGCATACAACGCACTGGCTAAAGACACGGACATTCAGAGCGGTGACGGCGGGGCTGTAAGCGGCGGTGGCGGACGGAGAAAAACAAAGCAGCCTGGCAGTGACGCTGATGCGCTGGGAGCAGGCGCCCTGACTGGCGGCGCAAGCGATGCCTCCCGAGGACTGAACGCCATGGCCATGGGAGCCAACAACGCTGCGGGTGGGTTGAATGGAAGAAGCGGCGGCAGCAATGCGAACCGCAGCCTGCTCTCCGCACCTGAAGAGGCCGGAGCTCCGGAGTCCATGGTGGTGGGCAAGACGCTCCTGATCGCAGACCCCCAGTCCAATAGTCTTGTTGTCTCAGGATCCCCCGAGCACATCGCACGCATTGACCAGCTGCTGCAGGAGCTGGATGTCCGTCCGCAGCAGATTTATATCTCAGCGATCATCGGCCAGCTGAGCCTCGGGCAAAACTACAATTACGGCTTCGATTTCCTGAAGATGCTGGATGACTTCAGCCTGCGTCAGACCAACGGCTCCTCCAGCAGTTCCGGTCTTGTGGGCAGCACTTCCAGCACCGGCGGGCTGTCCGCCTCCAGCGCCGTCAACTTTTCATGGAACCGCCTCAACCTCTACGGGCAGATCGGCTCTCTGAGCAGCTACATCAAGATGATCGACAGCAACAATGACTTCAAGATTCTGGCCACGCCCAGCGTCTATGCCAAGAACGCGGCCAAGTCTGTCATCTCCTCGGGGCAAAAAATCGCGGTGCCTGCCCAGATCCTGTCCAACAGCGGACTTCAGGCCGGCATCGTCAACAACAGCGTCAGCGTGGACTACCGGGATGTGCTGCTGAAGCTGGAGGTGATCCCCCTCATCAATTCTGATGACGAGGTCACCCTGCGCATTGCGCAGATCAACGACAACATCGTTGGCAGCCAGACCATCTCCGGCAACACGGTGCCGACCATCGGCACGCAGCAGCTGGTGACCGAAGTGGCCATCAAGAACAATGCGACCGTCGTTTTAGGCGGCCTCATCACAGAGCGCACGAGCAAGGAGGGCAAAGGCGCCCTGGGCCTGCGCCGGATCCCTGTGCTGAAGAATTTCTTTGGCACCACCACGACTGAGCACAAGCGGGAGGAGCTGCTGATTTTCATCCAGCCGCACATCATCAAAGCCGAGGACCCCAGCGTGACGCCCAACTCCATCGAATCCAGCCGCACCACCTTGTTCAAAGACACAAGGAATTTCGGCGGAGTCATGCTGGAGGATGTGCCCAAGGCCCTGCCGTTTCGAGAATAAGAACGGCCTGGTGATCAAACGACGCCCCCACAAGAAAGCCCCTGTTTACTGACCAATGAAAAAGAGTGAAAAGCTTCTGCTGACGGTGTTTTCCTTCATGTGCCTTGTCATTGTGGGTGGAGGGGCCATCAAGTACGCCTACTCCAATTACAGGGCCATCTGCGAAGAGAATGAATCTCTCGCGGACCAGATAGCCAACATGGAGCATGCGATCTCCACCGGCGCGGAGTGGGCCGAAAAATATGCCTGGATCGAAGAGCACCTCCCGGTTTTTGCCAGCCACCAGGAAGCTTCTTCCAAACTGCTCAGCGTCATCACCGCCCGTGCGGAAAAACGGGGCCTCAGCATTGGTGGCAAGGAATTTGTGGAAGACGATAAACAGACCGGTCCGGACGGCCTGCCACTGGATGGAAAGCAAAGTTTCTTCGACTGCACCCGGGTAAAAATCACACTGACCGGTGTGGTGGAAAAAGTCTTCTTTGAATGGCTGGAAGACATCCAGCAGGCTAAGCTTTTCATTGGCGTCACGCACATTTTGATCAATCCCACCGGGACCAACAAGACCGTTAATTGCGAAGTAGAGTTCACCCAGTTCTTCCGTGAAAACGTGGGTGGCAAATGAGCTGGCTTCATCAATACAGGGGGCTTTTCAAGGGCGTTTTTGCCCACGTGCCGGTCTAAATCGACCCGCATAAAAACCGAGATCCCGTCAAAAAGAACTTCCTAAAAGCACTTCATTAAGGGGCTGTTTTTCTTATTCCAACTAAGAGAGAGGGTTCCCGAGTGATGAAATCCTGCGAGAGAAAGCGCGATGCATTGAAAACGAATAACCGCGCAACTGAATAGAGGTTCAAAATTCAGAGTTAACCCATCCAATAATTAGCACCAAAAACAAATTCACCATAAATTCCACTCAAATTAGCTACGGATAATTATCAATAAATGCAAACTAACGCAGTCATTACAAATTCATCTCCCCGCTCCAGGTGGTCAGCCTGCGGGGTGTCTTTGTTTGGCTGTGGAGCCCACTGGCTCAGGGCCACGGGCCTTTGCTATCTTGTCTTGAGTTCATTTGGCAGCTGTCTGGCCCAAGGCTTTGTCCTTTCCAAGGAACTGCCAGAAACGGACGAGGTGATCATTGCCGCCGGCGAGCAGGCCAAGCTGCTGCGGAGTCTGAAAACGCTTCCTGTGCCGGGGCCGATGAACCTCGAAGAATTTGTCAAAGACCGCCGGCAGGCGCAGATTTTGGGCAAGGCCCTTTTCTGGGACATGCAGGTGGGGAGTGACGGAGTCACCTCCTGCGCGACGTGCCATTTCCACGCTGGTGCAGACACCCGTGTCACCAATACGCTAGCACCCAGCCTGCTGCGTGTGGATGAGAGCGGCCACCCCGCCCCCGTGACTGTGGTGGATGGCGGTGCCAACCGCACGCTGAAGACATCCGACTTTCCGTTTCATCGTCTTTCCAATCCGAATGACCGGCATTCGCAGGTGCTGAGCGACTCAGCACACATTGCAGGCTCTCAAGGGGTGACCAAGGAGCGTTTTGGCGGGGTTTACCCCAGACGATCCGAGGAGGTGCGTGATCTCGTGCCGGATTCCGCTTATCAAGTGGGCGGAGTGAACACCAGGCGCGTGGCTCCCAGAAACACGCCATCGGTCATCAATGCGGTGTACTTTTTGCGCAACTTCTGGGACGGCCGCGCCCAGGACGTCTTCAACGGCGTCAATCCTTTCGGCACACGGGACCCGAATGCGTTTGTGATCCAGGCTACCACACCGGACACGATGCAGGAGGTGCAGGTGAGGCTCAGATGCTCCAGCCTGGCATCCCAGGCGGTGGGACCGCCGCTGAGTGACGTGGAGATGTCGGCTGCGGGACGCAGCTTTGCAGACATTGGCAAAAAGGTTCTGGCCCTTCGTCCGCTGGCAAAGCAGACGGTCCATGCCGAGGACAGCCTGCTTGGAGAGCTGCTGCACCCGTCTGGCAAAGGCCTGTCTATTCAGACCTACTTTGATTTGGTCAAAGCCGCCTTCCACCCAAAATGGTGGCAGGGCATGCACTGGGTGGATGCCACCTCTACAGGTGCACCTGCGGTGGTGGCTGCTCCGGCCAGCCCGGGTGCCAGACAATACAACCACGCCAGCTGGAACTTTGCCCTCTTCTTTGGCATCGCCATCCAGATGTATGAGTCCACCTTGGTGTCTAATGACGCGCCTTTTGACCGCTATGCAGAGGGAAATGACGGCGCGCTCACGCCCCAGCAGAAGTGGGGGCTGAATTTGTTCAAAGGAAAGGCCAAGTGTGTTTCCTGCCATAATGGGCCCGAATTTTCCGCAGCCACGGTTTCAAAGCTGAATGACCTCGAGATTGCCGTGGCGGGAGATCCGCTGATCAAGCTGCCTGGCACGCGGGGCGCACGCGCCAGTGTGCCAGAGAGGATCGAGCGCATGGTTTTCGCCTCGCTGCCGCCCGTGGCAGATGCCTCAGGCATGGTGAATACGACCGGACACCATGTGGTGTATGACAACGGCTTCTACAATATCGGCGTGCGGCCCACGCATGAGGATCTCGGCGTCGGCGCGAATGATCCCTTTGGCAATCCTCTTTCCGAGTCCCGCTTGTTTTACGCCGGCAGGCTGCAGGAATTGGAGCTCCCGCTGCCAATCTTCGCCGTCGACCAGCACTATGCACCTTCTGCCGATGGCTCGTTCAAAACACCGTCTCTGCGCAACGTCGAACTCACGGCTCCTTATTTTCACAATGGCGGGCAGCTCACGCTGAAGCAGGTGGTGGACTTCTACAACCGTGGCGGAGACTTCCGCGACAACAACATTGCAGATGTGCCCGTGGACATCACCGAGCTGGGGCTGACTCCGGCGGAAAAAGAGGCCATCATTGCCTTTCTGTACAGCCTGACGGACCCCCGGGTCAAATATGAGCGTGCGCCCTTTGACCACCCCCAGCTGCTCGTGCCCAATGGCCACCCCGTCAATGCCGACGGCAGCGTCCAGACAGACGCGCGTGGACAAGCGCTCACCATTTTCCAGGAAATCCCTGCCGTAGGCCGCAAGGGAGGTCCTGGCACCCCAAACTTCACCACCAAATAAACACCCATGCCTGCATCTCCCGAACGATCCATCTTTTCTGAGAAACGCCACTTTGGCCAGCATGATGCCGCCATCAAAGCGCTGCGCGCCCGTGCGCTGGAAATGATGAGCAAGGTGGTGCGCGCCAAGGGTGTCTCCAACCCAACCGCCGAGGCCCGCTACCTGGCCGAAGCCAAGATGCTCCAGACGGCGGCCGCGTGGCTTGCCTCTCTCGAATACCCTTCCGTGCGCCGCAGGACCCAAGGTCTAAAAAGCACCAGCGCAGCCTGATTCCCCCAAAATAACAACCTGTGGGGGCTAACGCGCAAGCCAACCTCAGCTAATACCACAAAAGACCACAAAATAGTTACCATAAAACACCATAAAATAATACATAACAATGCAATCAGAATCCAAGCCTCAGACAAGCCGTCGTGATTTCATCAAGGCAGGGCTCACCGCAGCAGCCGGCACATCCGTTTTTGGAATCGGCAACTCCTCCCGCGCCGATGTCCCGCTGCCCATCCCCTCAACGATTTTCAAAGGGGCCATTGAAAACACCGTGGTGCCACGCTGGACGGATGAGATGCCCCGCCACCAGTGGGTGCCGCCGCTCAGCGCCGGCACTGAGCCTGCCGAATACAATGGCGTGGGCGTGGGCAAGGTCTTCCACGGCGTGGCTCCGGAATGGGATCCAGCCGTGCGCGGCAAGGACATTCCGCAGATCCCCGAGGCAGAGTGGAGCAAGTATCCCGTGCAGTACTACCGTATGCATGCGGATGTGGAAAACATGCAGATCCTGCCCACCAAGATGGGGCTGCAGACGCCGCTGTGGCGCTGGTGCGGCCGGGGTCCGGGACTCACCGACATCACGACGCCGCAGTTCCGCTTCCGCGTGGGACAGCCTGCGATGGTCCGCGTGACCAACAACCTGCCGGAAGAAACCGGCATCCACATGCATGGCGGCCACTGGCCGAGCCATTCAGACGGCCACGCCTCCTTCTTTGTCCTTCCTGGCGAAGAGCGTGACTACTATTACCCGAACGTGCTGCCACGCAAACCCGGCACCAACATTGCCGATGTCTCCGAAAGCCCCTCCACGATGTGGTTCCACGACCACGCCCAGGACATGACGGCCATCCACGTGGCCCGCGGTATGGTCGGCACCTGCAAAGGCTTCGATGATCTGGAGCTGGGCCTCATCACACGCGGTGTGCTGCCTGGCATCAAAGGCAAGTCCGATGTGGGACCGGAATACTACAACCCGTATGATGAATATCTCACATTTACGGACCGTGTCTTCACCCAGGCCGGTGCTGCCTGGTATGACTCCAACAGCCACAACGGCTACATCGGCAATGTGGAGACGGTCAATGGTCGTGCTTATCCGAAAATGACGGTGGAGGCGCGCAAGTACCGCTTCCGTCTGCATGGAGGATCCACAGCCCGCTGGCGCCGCATCCGTGTGGCTGATGCCGCCGGAGCCACCATCAGCTACCTGCACATCGGTCATGATGCCTGGCTTTTTGACAAGGCACAAACGACACAGAGCGTGCTCATCTCCCCGGGCAAGCGAGCCGATGTCATCATCGACTTCTCCAAGTTTAAACCCGGCACCAAGCTGTACATCGAAAACATCCTCGATCAGACGGCGGGCACCGGCCCAACGGGCACGCTGGAGTCTGAAAACGTGAACGTGGTCGTCGGCAAGCCTGCCTACAGCCATCAGCTTCTGGAGTTCAACGTCGTGGCCAAAAACGCCGCCTATCCAGATGCTTCCATCATCGCCGGCACACCGCTGCGTCCGCATGAGAAGATCCTTGATTCCGACATCGTGGCCCGCCGCAGCTTCCTGTTTGAGCGCAAGAACGGCGCCTGGTCCATGAACGGCGGCTTCTACGACAAGAACGTGGCCAACGCCTGCCCGACGATCAATACGGCGGAAGAGTGGACGCTGACCAACAGTGCCGGCGGCTGGTGGCACCCCATCCACATCCACCTGGAATCCCACCAGCAGGTGGCGAATCTGACGACTGGTAAAGTGCCGCCCTACTGGGATACGCAAAAGCAGGACATCACAAAACTCGGACCCAATTCGAGCATCAAGATCCGCCTGCGCTTCCGCACCTTCAAAGGCCCGTTCGTCTTCCACTGCCACAACAACGAGCATGAAGACTTCGAGATGATGAACCAGTTCGACCCGCGCGCCGTGGGCAGCCTGCTGCCACAGCCGCCTCAGCAGTTCTTCCCGTAAGACGAATGCAAACCCCCGCTCCGCAGGGAGAGCCATCTCCCTGCGGAGCACCCTCTGCATGGCCAGCACGCCGGCCCTGCGGGGTGCCCCATGTCCTTTTTTGAGCAAGCGCCTTCGCAGCTCCTCCTCCTCCCATTCATCCGCCGCCCCGGTTCGAAGCCTTCATTGGTGAAGTTTTTCCTCCGCCCTTCGTTTCTTTCATGCCTTCCTATTCCCCACTTTTTTTCAAGCGTTTTCAGCTGCTCCTTGGCCTGATAGCTTTGACGGCGGCCATGCAGCACAAGATGCAGGCCGCGCCACTCGCTGCAGGAGATGATCTGCAAAGCGAGAACCAGCGCCTCATGCGCCGGGGCTATGGCGACAAGCTGCCAGACATCCCTCTGGTGGACCAGCACGGCAGGCACTTCCGCCTGTTTTCCGATCTCATCAAAGACAAGGCGGTCATCATCAGCTTCTTCTACACCAACTGCGAAGACGCCTGTCCCGTGACGAACAGCAAGCTGGCGCAGATGCGCAAGGAGCTGAAGAAGAGCTTTGGCCGCAGCATCCAGATCCTCTCCATCACTGTGGATTCAGCCCGGGACACTCCGGAGAAGATCGCGCGGTACGCCCGCATGCAGAAGGTGGAGACGTCAGATCCAGACATGCCGGACTGGAAGTTTCTCACTGGAGATGCCGCCGACATCCTCAAGGTGCGCGAGACGATCGGTCTCGTCTCGAATGACATCACCCGCAAAGAAGACAGCAAGCCCAGCGCCCATGGCACTGTGCTCGTGGTGGGGAATCAGTCCACTGGACGCTGGACCCTCCTTTCCGCCACGGGTCCGATGGAACAGAACATGGAGCGCCTGAAGCGCATCGCTGGCTGGACCCAGCAGGTGCGCTATGAGGAGCATCGAAAATCCGTGCTGGAGACCCGCTCTGCAGCGGCCGGGCAGCCACAGGCTGAGGCAGCTGCTGCAGTCATCCCTGCAGGCACTGCCGCCACCATCCCCGTGCTGGGAAAGCTCACAGGAGATCTCACCGGCGTGGAGCGTGCGGGCCGTGGCGTCCGTCTCTCGGAGCTGAGCGGGAAAGTGACCGTCTTGAGCCAGCTCTACACTGTCTGCCCGCATGGCTCCAAAGCCGTCATCGCCGCCATGCGCGCACTGAATGAGGAGTTCGGCGGACGTGCGGACTTCCACCAGCTTTCCATGAGCGCGGCCAGCGAGCGCGAGACGCCGGAATACTTCCGCTCGTATGCCGAGGGCATCGGCGTGGGCACCGCGGCACCCTGGTGGTTTGTCACCGTGGAGCGTCCGCATCTCCATGCCTTTGCCAAAGATCAGCTCGGTCTGGCACCCGCAAGACTGATTCCTGAAGAGGAACGCCTGAACACCTTTGATCTCTACGAGAACGACCTCCGCCTCGTGCTGCTGGACCGTCAGGGCCAGGTGCGTGGGCGCTACCAGGTCTTTCATCCTGATCCCGACATCGGAGCCACGGCTGTCGAGATGCTCCGGCGGGATGTCCGCCACCTCCTGAATGAACCCGCCGCTGCTCCGCTGCGCAACCTCGACACCGCCTCCCTACGCCCATGAAAAAGCTCCTCCTTGTTCCTGCCGCCCTGTTTTGTCTTTTGCTGAACCAGTCTGATGCTGGTGATGCTCCATTCTGCTACCAGGGAGAAGTGGCCGGCGTCGTGTGCAACGTCTGCGCCACCAATGTGAAGACGGCCCTGCTCAAGCTGGATGGCGTGCAGGACGTGAAGATCACGCTCAACAAAGAAGGTGGCAATCCACGCCTGACGATCCTCTCCCAATCCCCGGCTCTCACACGCGAGATGGCAGTGAAAGCCCTCGGCAAGGCTGCGGAACATTACGACATCCGCAGCCTGGAAAAAACCTCCAAGCGCTGAGTGCGCCACCCTCACCTCAAGACTCCACGCTCATGCAGACTCTCCAGAGATTCATCTTCCTCCTCATCTTCCTCAGCGCGCTCTTCATTGCGGCGACCATGGCTCCGGCCCAGACCAATCTTGGCTGGAACACGTTTGACTATGGCAGCACCACCACGCTGGGACCTACGATCAGCACCTTCGGCGGTGTGCTCGACATCAGCAGCCGCATTGGCATCACAGACATCTATGGCGGCGCGGGCTCCCTCGGAAACGGCACGGCTGGCAATTTGGCCTACCTGCATGACAGCAACTGGCTCGTCGGCGGCATCGGCACTTCACTCGACGGCATTCGTGGGGATCTTGGAACTGCGAGCGAGCTGGTCTTTGACTTCCACGGAGCTGCGCGCCTGGACAGCCTGGCGCTGACCATCAGCGGGCTCACTTTTGGTTCCTCTGCTTATAACGCGCAGGGCTTCAATACGAGCAGCGATGACCCCATGATGTGGTTCAACACCAGCAACGGCGTCTACAGCATCTCCGAGCAGGAAATGACATCAGCTACCAGCTTCTTCATTGATGGCACCGCCGCCGGGGCGGAAAACGGCTACGTGGACTTTGCCTACTTCACTCAAAAGATGGGGTTCGACACCACCATCACCAGTTTTGGCCTGCGTGAGACGAACGGCAACCTCTGGGTCAAGGACATCTACGTGGGTGACTTCACTGACACCTATCCCGTGCCCGAGCCAGGTTCTGCGCTGCTCATGCTCAGCAGTGCCTTGGTGCTGCTGCGCCGTCGCCGCCCTTCACACGCTTCCTCAATTTTCTCCCGACTGGCTGTTGGATGAACCCGCGAGGCGGAGGCGGGACCCGGTTTGGCCCGCCTCCGCCGCCCTCACATTTTTTCTCATAATCACATGAAAAAGCTTCATTCTCTGTTCCTGCTGCTCTTGGCGTGCACGCTGCCCGCTTATTCGCAGGTGGTGGATCCCGGTGTGCCCCTGGTCACCATCGCCGAGGGGCCGATCAAGGGGCTCGTGCGTAATGCCGATGGCACGGTGCTGATGACGATCATGGGAGTGCCCGTGATCCTGAATGCGAACACCCGAGTGCGCACCCCGATGGCGGTGCTGACTTTCAACCAGCTCATGAGCATCACCAAGATGCCGGGGCGCAATCAGCGCGGATTTATGAACGGCACCGCACTCGCCAGAGGCTTCCAGGATGCCAATGGCGTCATGACGGCTGTGGATGTGCTCGTTCAGCCGGCGGAGAATGTGGTGGTGGGCATGATCACGAAAAACTCCGGCGGCCTGTTGGAGATGAACCAGATGCCCGTGAAGTTCTGCATGGATGCCCGCATGCCCAGCCGCGGGGCCATGAACGGCTTCGCTATTCCGATTGATCTCGCGTCGGTCACTGTCGGCTCCACGGCCAGCGTCGAAGGCTACTATGACGACGCCTCCACCTTTCAGTCGATCAACCTCTACATCGACACCCTGGCGCCGCCGCTCAGCAGGGCGCCGCAGGTGGCGTTCATCGTCACCCGTGCCGTCGAAAACATTCCAAACACCAAAAAGGGAGACACCCTCGACATTCGCGGCGGGGTGACCTTCTTTCATGACAAGGCGGCGCTCACCCAGAGCATCAACCTCTACCGCATCGACAACAATGTGGCCACCTTCCTTGGCAGTGCGGTGGCCACAAGAAGTCTGGTCTATCCCGACTACGGCCTCTGGCGGTTCAATGGGACGACGTTTCCCACCGCCGATCCCGTGCTCGGCAACGCACCGACCGTCATCCGTGCTGTGAACACCAGTGCCGGAGCCAACATGGCCTTCACCGAGGACATTGTGGATGTCCGCTGAGAAAAGCAATGAATACCATGACATACCATTTTAATCCCCGACTCCTCATTCTCTTGATCCTGGCCAGCGCGGCGGTGCCACGCTCCATACTCGCTGCCTTGGGCGGCTTTGAGGCGTCAGACGGCTACCACATCAGCCTCAACGGCGGCGTCTTGTCCGACCAGGTGCTGGTCAATGCAGGGGAGTTCACTCTCAACGGATACCTGCCCACTGCGGAGTACTACAACGTCACCCTCGCAGCTCTGGCGCCGGACTTCCGCTACGGACCCGATGTGAGCCGCTACAATGCGGGCGCT
Source organism: Prosthecobacter vanneervenii (assembly GCF_014203095.1). Classification (NCBI taxonomy): domain Bacteria; kingdom Pseudomonadati; phylum Verrucomicrobiota; class Verrucomicrobiia; order Verrucomicrobiales; family Verrucomicrobiaceae; genus Prosthecobacter; species Prosthecobacter vanneervenii. The sequence continues at coordinate 69,380 of NZ_JACHIG010000002.1, forward strand.
TATACTGGCGGGCTGCCGAGCGACATCAAAGATAACACCGGCCTGTGGACCTCCCTCTACGGCGGCCGCATTGTGGAGGATGACTTTGCCGGCCCCTGGGACGGCTGGGGCTCTGACTATGCGGCAGCCACTTCTGTGACAGCCCACAGCGGACAGCAAAGCCTGGCGTTGCGTGCCATGGATGACCGCATCGTCTATGGCTATGCGCTGGATGCGCTGGAAAGAGCCGCCACGGCCTCATCCTACCAGCTCAGCCTGTGGCTGGATCCCTCCGCGACTGACAACACCTACACGAACAACGTCTTTGACCTGGCGCTGAACGACGCCAGCGGGGCCGCATTCATCGAGATCGGCTACACCGGCAGTGATTTTCTGCAGTATCGCCTCCATGGCCAGAGCGCATGGATCACGACGGACCTTCATTTTGGCAATCACGGCTGGTCGGAGCTCTCTCTCCTCATCAATACTGACGCTGACACTTTCAGCCTGAGCGGCCAAGGCTTTGATGATGCGCAGGGCACACTGCAGGCAGACCGGACACTGATCGCGGACGCAGCCTTGGGACTTCATCCGGGGCAGCTCAGTTCCCTCAACTGGAACCTTGAAGGCGGTTACCTTAACGCCGGCAGCACGGACTCAGCCCACTACTTCGACGACCTCAACCTGATGGCTGTTTCGGTGCCCGAGCCCGGATCTGCCCTGCTGCTGCTCCTAGCCGGACTGGGACTCCTGCGCCGCCGCCGCTGAGCCATGCCAGCGCCTCTGAATTTGGTGCCTCACACGCACCCGACATTGCAAATGCAAACCACAAAACCCAATGAAACCAAACACCTCGTTCATCCTCGCTGCAGCCGTAGTGCTTGGCAGCCAATCATCCCATCTTAGCGCCAACGCAGCTGAGGTGGAAGTGCGTCGCGCCATCACTGACCGCATCGCTCAAGCGGTGACCAACGATGCCGCTGCCACGACCGACGTCCGTCAAGCACGCGGTGCTGACAACGTTGCCGCTGCCACGACCGATGTCCGTCAGGCACGCGGTGCTGACAACGTTGCCGCTGCCACGACCGATGTCCGTCAGGCACGCGGTGCTGACAATGCTGCCGCTGCCACGACCGATGTCCGTCAAGCACGCGGTGCTGACAACGCTGCCGCTGCCCGCCAAGCACGCGGTGCCGACAACGCTGCCGCTGCCACGACCGACGTCCGCCAAGCACGCGGTGCCGACAACGCTGCTGCTGCCACGACCGACGTTCGCCAAGCACGCGGTGCTGACAACGCTGCTGCTGCCACGACCGACGTTCGCCAAGCACGCGGTGCCGACAACGCTGCTGCTGCCACGACCGACGTCCGCCAAGCACGCGGTGCTGATCACGCCTCCGACTCCCGCAGAGGACATGGTGCTGATGATGTGATTGCCACCTCCTCAGGCGCTTTGATTCCTACCATCTCAGCCTTGACGGCCCCTGCCCAGTCTGCACCCCAGACGAATGGACAGGAGGACAGGGTGTCTTTTGGCGCGGCTCAGCAGGCAGCTCAGACATCAGGCCTCGTCCCGGAAGCCGTGCACCGGAATCAAGGAGGGCAGCACATTCTAGACGTGCGTGTGAACGGCTTTGAAAAGCTGCCTGGGACGGCCACGGCCGACCTCGAAAATGGCGAAATCATCGGCAATCTGCCGAAAAAGCAGCGTCTGCGCTTTGCCCTCTATGCCAATGCCGAGCAGGCCCGGGCCGCCGCCGCGCTATGGTCCGCACCTGCCGCCGATGACAAACGCGCCGATGGTGCCGTGGCTGCAGCAGAGACCGGAATCATCACCTGGGAAGAACAGTCCAGCGCCACCGATGCTCCGGCTTCTCAGCCAAAGGGCAGCATCAATGGGCTCTTTTTGAACAGCGCCCGCATGCCAGAACTGAATGACGATTTCCTGCGTGGCAAGGTCATCCAGATCTACGGCCCTCAAGTGAAGACCTTGGACGACTCAGGCAAGCCGCTTTCCAGCACCCGGCAGGTCTACTGGACCAGCGCTCCTATCCGCTGAGCCCATTGCCGCATTCACCACCCCACCCCTCCTTGTAATGAAAGCATTCGTTTCCGTGCTGAGCCTCCTGCTGGTCCTCATGACCGCGCAGTCGGCCCGTGCCCAGGTCACGCCAGTGCCAGCGACGACTCCAGGTTACACGGAGGGCCCCATTTCCAGCATCACACTTCAGCCTGATGGGAGTGTGGTCATGACCGTCATCGGCGTGACGGTGACGGTGCCAGTAGGTACGCCTGTGCGTTCTCCATCCCGCAGCTTGACCTTGCGCCAGCTGGCCTTGCGCACACGGCTGCCGGGACGTTCACAGCCTGGATTTATCGGAGGCACTGCACTGGTCAATGGGGTGGTGGATGTCGCTGCAGGCACCTTCACAGCCACAGACATGGTTGTGGAACCTGCGGAAAATGTGCTCATCGGCGTGGTCACCCAGGCCTCGCCGTTGTGCATTCTAAACAGTGAGATCGTTCCCGGCACCGATGCCCGCATACCCTTCAGCATGGTGAATCAGTTCGGCTTTGCCATCACGGCTCCGACGATACCGTTGGGTACGAATGCCGCTGCGGAAGGTTACTATGCCAGCGGCAAGTTCCAAACATTCCTTCTGGAGCTCACTGGGGATTTCCCCTTGGTGAACCCGAACTCTCAAATCAATATCATTCGTGCACAGTGCCGGGAGCGCGGCCCCAGCACGCAACGTGGGGATGAGGTGACCATGCGCGGCTTCTACCATGCTCGAAATGGTGGCCTGCCGGAAATTCAAATCTTCCGCGTGGATGGTCTTGTGGAGACGCTGCTCGGAAACGCCACCCCCATACCGGATGCCACTCTCCCCAAGTTTGGCGTGTGGAATTTCCGCATCGACACCCCTCTCACAGCCGCCCCCGTGCTCGGAACAGCTCCTGTTAAGCTGCGGGTGGTGATGGTCGCACCCGATGGCTCCCGTGCCTCCGCCGCCATCGAACCTGACCTCACACCCAATTAGCGCCCCGCTGCTGAGGCCCGGGAATGCGCGCACATGCCCCACACTTTTCCCCCTTTCCGAAATCTTCCTCCTTCGCCACGAAGAGGGAAGATCAAGAAAACCAAACCAAACCAAACAAAAAACCCTGATCAGTAGCACACAAACAACACGCCAATCGTCAGCTCACGCAATCACGCTCTTAAACTGAAATGAAATCAAAATATCAAACATCAGCGCGCAGCTTTGCCTGCTCGCTTCTCGCCATGGGCCTCACGGCCACGGTCTTCACGACCGCCAATGCCCAGCCTGTTAACTCGGTGATCTCCACTGGCGCCAATGTCGGCCTCCAGCGCTCGGGGCCCATCGATCCCATCAACGGCTTCCCACAGTGGTATCAGGATAAGACGGGCCTGGCTCTGGAACTGCTGACGCCCAAAAGCCTGGCTGAACTGACCGCCGGCTACGATGTACTCCTGCCCACGGACACCGTGTATCCCGAAGTCTTCCCCACCTCCTGGTTTGTGGAGCACTTCTACTACATGGCCCGTTGCATCATGAACGTCCCCGTCTCTGCGGGGGCTGGCGCTCAAACTGGCCGCTGCACGGTCAGCTGTGCTCAAGAAGCCAGCTTCGCCACCGGCGTCACCAAGCCGGGCGATCAGATCGCGTTCACCCGCATCCGCATCGACTGGCGCGGAGTACCCTATGATGGCGACTACATCATCGAGACTCCCTATAGCACCACCACGTTCACCACCATCAAAGCTGGAGACCGCATCTTCAACACTGAGGATGTCGGACTGGCCCCAGCTCCGGCGGGATTCCAGCTTTCGCTCAACAGCAAAGTGGGCCCCTACCTCACGGCCTCGGCCACCCCTGGTGGTGCAGAGCTGCCTCCGGTCACCTTTGAAGGCCGCAGCTACCTGGCAGACCCGGTCGCTCTGACCAAGGTCACCGGCAGCCCCCTGGGTGCCAACCGCAACGCCTGCCGCATCTGGTATGTGGGGCCTCCGGTGAACAACGTCACGCCTGCTCCGGTCCTCCTCAGCGAATCCACAGACTTCAACCTCTTTGGCCGCGTCAAGACCGGTGCCATGCCCAGTTTGACACAGATCATCCGCGCCTCCCGCACCTTCGTCTCGGCAGCACCGGGTGATCGTCGTGTGGACGTCTGCGCCATTGCGCCTAGCACGCTCGCCAGCCGCTTGCCCGGCGCCCCCGCCTCAACGGTGGCCCAGCCTACGCTGAATGTGTACTTCGCCCCTCCGGTGAATACGAACGGGGTCCTGAGCGCTCCGGCGGTTACGCCGGCGGTGATGAACAGAAGTGGCACCCAGTACTCTTATCAGAGCGCCCAGTATGCCACACGTGCAGCCATGCCGACGGCTGTGACCGTTACCGATGGACAGGGCGGGGTCTTCACCCTTCCGGTGACTGACAACATCGTCCTCGCATCCTGCGTGTACAACTACACGACGAAGGTGCTGACCGTGAATGCAAACTCCACCGACAACGGTGCACTGCTCACCATCAACACCGTTGACGGTCCGCTGACGACCACCAAGTCGGGCTTCAACTACACCACGGGAGTGCTTCCCTTTGCTCCGTGCGATGTGATCGTGACCTCCAACCAGGGCGGCATCAATACCATCGAAACTGCCACCACCAAGAAGTAACCCCGTCCTGTAAAATCGCGGGGGGGCGTCATGCCCCCCCGCCAACAGCAGTCTTTACAATTGTTTCATTGCAATGTTCCACCGATTCTCCGCCCCGCTTTTTGCCGCATTGGCGGCCGGCGCCTTGCATGCCCAGGAGACGGAACAGCCATCGTTTGAGCCCAAGCCACTGGCAGGCTACCAGGCACTCTGGACGCGCTCCCTCTTCACCACGCATGAGGTCAAACCTAACGTGCCCACGGTCGAAAACGCCGACTGGGCAGCCAATCTGCAGCTTTCTGGCTGGTCAGAGGTGGACGGGCAGCTTTACGTTTACCTGTATCGCACGGACACCACGCAGACCTTTATCGTCAAACAAAATGAGCCCGCTGAGGCTGGGGTGATGCAGGTCGTGGAAATGGAGAATGCCGAATCTATTGTCGATGCCCGTGTGCGCGTGCAACTCAACGGGCAGGGGGCCTGGATCGCTCAGCAGAAGGAATCCGAGGTCCCGCAGCCCCCGCAGTCTTCGCCACAGCAGCCTGCTGCTCAGCAAGCCGTGGCAGGGGTGCAGGCACCTACCTCTGTGGACTCCCGCGCCGCACTTCTGCGCCCCGGAGTCGTCTTGGACGCCGGAGCCACTTTCGAAAACAGCCTGGCAAAGCCCGGTACAACGCCCTCAGCCATGGAGTCCACCACTGCCGCACAAACCAGAAATTCAGAAGACGAAAGCCGATCCAATGCGGCGGTGCTGCTGCGGCTGCGGGAACGCCACGAGCATCTTTACCGCATGTTTCCGCGGCAGGGAGGGCCGTGAGAAAAATGCTTTCCCTCCATCGGATAGGGTGAGTGATTTGGGATAACCCATCAAGCTCTTGGCATGGATCGAACAGGCGATGCCTAGTTAGGAACTACAAAATGAATGAACGAGAGCAAGACGAAAATCGGATTCAAAAGCTGGTGGTCGAGGGAGCTTGTTATCCGATGGCCATGATGCTCTGGCAGCATTTGCTGCCGGATAGCGCAAAAGTTGCAGCTTCAGGCTTGTATGGAAGCCCCCTCTCATTTTCCAGCCTTGAAGAACGTGAGGGTGATGCTGATCCTTAGAGGATTGCACCTTCTAGTGATTCATAAGCCAATCACAGGGCCCCGAAAAAAGAGGTCGAAAATTTGCCTTCATCCTGTCAACGCAATGGGACCACCACCACCGCTTTCAGGGGGACTGTAAATGAAGCCGGCTTCTTGAAGAAGCGCTCATGGCCCCAGTGAAAGTCAATTGGCGGAAGCGCTATGGCATTGGGGGCACCCTCGATATAGAGCAATCTGTAACATGATGGATGACGCAGATCATGTCGGCATGTGTTCGTGATAACTTGACCGGGCAGTTCCACGCACATGGAGTTCTGGGAAAACAGCAGTTTTTTTCGACCATACAAACTCCATGCCATGAGTAAAAGCGTCTTGATCGTTTCAGGAGGTTTCCGGTTGTTACCTGTAGCTCAGGAAGAGACATGCGCATGATGTTGATGGCTGTTGTTTTGGTAGAGCCGGAGTGGTAGAACAACAGGCTGAAGAACCTCTTAGCCGACCAAGGTCCAGACAACGCGATGCGCAATGAACTGGTGGAGGGAAAGTGGTGGCCGGCGCACAAACGCGAAGCATTCGCGCATCTGGAACGCAAGCTCAGGCTGCCGCAGCGCCAGCACCTATGCAGCAGACGGGGCCGCTGAGGTAACAACACACAGCACCACAAACATCAGGAAGTTTGGAAGCAGCTTCACCCATTCTCTGCCTGATGAGCTGCTCCATTGAGGATGCACCTCATGTGAGCTGAGGCTGGAACGAATGCCCTCTCTCTCAAATGCTTTGTAGTAACCCAATCAACATATTGTTAGATAATATAAATTTAATAACAATGATATTCTATGGTATACATTTTCAGAACAGTTGTATTGAGTGCGCTTGTAGTAACTGGGTTGCCAACCCTGGCCCCGGCGGAACGACCCATGCCGAAAAATGAAATCGGTTTCTTTCGTGACTGGCTCAAACGAAACAGTGGGAAGCACATTGCCAAACAGTCCCCTGTGACAAATGAGCAGAGCCTGGGAGCCACCCTGTACTCTGACAAGAACCTCTCGCTGCTCCGCAATCAATCCTGCGCTTCATGCCACAGTCTGCAGCCTGCCAAAGACCACATCACACATGAGCCCTTGGGCGCGGCCGGATTTGTGGACCCCGCCAATGTGGAGCTCCTGACCCCTGTGTCCAAAGGATCGGTGCCAGGCAGGTTTGGCGGACTTAACGCCCCTGCATCCGGTTATGCTGCCTTCAGCCCTGCGTTTCAGTGGGACGGCACCCAGGGACTGTTCTTCGGCGGACAGTTCTGGGATGGTCGCGCACCGGACCTCAAGACCCAGGCTGGAATGCCCTTTCTCAATCCTGTGGAAATGGCCATGCCTAGCCAGTGGGCCGTCGTCTCGCGCCTGAAAGGCAACCCCTACTACCGGCGTGCGTTTGCCACGCTCTACAAATTAGATCTGGACTCAATACCCGAGCGGGAGGGAGCTGCAGCGTCTGCCCAGGCACCTGCAGGTGTGGCGGCCGTGTTTGCAGCCCTCACGCATGCGATCGCCGAGTTTGAAAAGAGCCGTCTGTTTAACCGCTTCACCTCCAAGTTCGACTTCTATCTTGCCGGCAGGATAGAGCTGGCACCGCAGGAGGTCCGTGGGCTGAACCTCTTTACCGGCAAGGCCAAGTGCGCGGGCTGCCACGTTTCAAACCCGACCGTCGCCACCGATGGCACGCCGTTCCCGCCTCTGTTCACCGACTTTTCTTATGACAATATCGGCGCGCCAAGAAATACCCGCATTCCTGGAAACCCGGAGCCAAACCTTGGCCTCGGCGGGCGTGCGGACGTCGCTGACATCACCTTTGGTGGTGAGGTGGGAAAGCACAAGGTCATGTCCCTGAGAAACATCGCCGTCACCGCTCCGTACGGGCATAATGGTGTCTTCACCACCTTGGAGCAGATTGTGCACTTCTACAATACCCGGGACGTGCTCGGCCGGGTGGCGTCCAATCAGGCAGCAGGTTTTGGCACCGCAGGGTGGCCCGCACCCGAAGTCCCAGCCAACGTAAACGATGTCGAACTGGGAGCCCTCGGTCTCACGGACCAGGAGGAGGCAGATGTTGTGTCCTTCCTGAAGACCCTGACAGACGATTACCCGACCTGGGGCAAAGATCCCAAGATACCTGCCGGGACACCGTCTCCCTTTGCAGCCACGCCCTTTCCTCCGATGCCCTAGAGAGCGCACGTTCAGCGCCCCCCACCCAAAACAAAACAGCAGAAGGTAATTTACTCTATGAGCATGGTCGCAGGCAGTCCCTATGTTTCGATGATTTCCAAACCGTCCCAAGGCGTGGACGAGACGTGGTTCAGCGCCGTGCCATCTGCCGGAAAAACGCGGGAGCTGGCCACGGCCTTCAGACAGTTCTGGCAGCACCAGGCCAGGATGGCGCTGGAGGCCGCTGCTGAAGGCGTGGGGCGGAGTCTTCCCCAGCTGATGGAGCGTGTGGCCCAGCTGGATACCCGGCGAAGAATTTCGCCCAAGATGTTTGCGCGGCTTGCCACACTGATGGAAGCGATGTCTTTTGAGGACGGGTATGGCGTCTTTGACACCCTCCAGGCCTGGTCTGGTGACAAGCCGGAAGACTGGTGCCACGATGAGCTCCCGGTGGAGTCCGTGGCCTCCCACGCCTGGGAGGCATCTTTGCTTCGAGAAATCCGCAACACCCAGGTGGCCGGCGTGGCACCGCTGGAGTTTTTCCCCCTTCTGGAGGCAGACCTGACTCCGCATCAGAATGCTTTGACACAGGCACTCGATTTCATCCGGCAGGTTGATCAAGACATGCATGACGAAATTCGGACTCATGTGGGCCTGATCAAGCTCTTTGACGGTTCCGGCATTGAAGGACTGAGCTCTCCGAAGGCCTTTGGGGCCATCTGGTTGAAGGTGCCTGCTCCGGAAAAGGCACTCGCCTGGTTTCTGGAGCACCTGGTGCATGAATGCTCTCACCTGCACCTCAATGCGCTGATGGCTTTCGACCCTCTGCTAACCAACCCCAATGAGATCAATCGCTCGCCGTTGCGACCAGATCCGCGTCCGATGTTTCAGGTGCTGCACGCCACCTTTGTGCTTTTCCGAAACCGGCGTGTGCATGCGCGGTTGCATGCCAGGTATCCAGACCTCGGTCTAGGGGCTGAAACGGAGGAATTTGCCATGCAGTTTGAATCGGGGGTGGCCATTTTGAATGAGTACATGAAACCCACGCCCTTAGGCCAGAAACTGCTCGACTCCATGATTTCAGACGGTGTGTAGCTGGCAGACACGGGCAGTGGCGGAAACGATGGCGTTTTTCTGAGAATGCCATCGCTTCCATACCATGGTAAGGCAGGCGCTGGTCACCCTGCCGACCTTTTCAGCCGGCATTTTTAGCAGACCGTGCTCAATGCAGCAGACTTGATGCAGGTCTTTTTGCTGATGGTAAATTGATGCACGGCAACAGTCCTCGCGCACAAGTTCAAATTAGATGAGCCTTTTTTTGAAAGGCATTCCCTGGGCCAATTGCGCAAACAATTCATACTCATGCGCGCTCAATGAGTCATGAAGCTTTTCACTTTGATAATAAACTATGCAGTCATTCAAGCTTTGCATCACCTCAAGGGAAAGGTGCATTCGACCATCAATCACTGTGTGTGTGGCGTTTGCAATCTCATCGCTTGAGCAAGTTGTGGTGACGATACTTCGTGGCGCCGTCACGAAGCACTCGATCCAACCAGTAGGATGAAGAGGGGAGTCAAATCGAGTTCCGCGCTGAACTCTCCGGCCTGGAGAAGATCACCCGCTGGGTGCTTAGCTGGGGTAGCAAGGCCCAGGTGTTGGGACCACCGGAGCTCAAGACGCGGGTGCAGAAAGAGCTGAAGGCGATGGTGGGAGCCTGTGGGTAAAGCCTGCCAGCTGCATTCCAGCTGCTGCTGCGAGTCAAATAGATCAACGCAAGCCAGTTTAGCAGTGATAGCTAAAAGAAAGAGGTCCGGCATCAGCCGAACCACTTTCCAATCTTTCTTCTTCAAGCGGCTAGCCCGACATGAGTGTCGAGTAGGCCGTGAAGCGCCTCAGTGCGCTTGGGCAATTCTGCCAGGCTGCCCTCCTTCAGAGCTTCCGTAAAGGCATTGAACAGGCTCCAGACGTTTCGGCTTTCGAAGGCTGCATGCCGAGGCTCGCGCCATTCCTGCAGCACGGGCGGGATGAGGCGGTTGCTGCACACGCCCACATCGGTGGCTCGGATGACGAGATCGTGGGCCTGCGTATCGCTGATCTCTGCCTCTTTATAGGCGGCGATGCGTTTGTCCTGGTCGTGCCACTTGGCCAACAGCTGTCCGATGGAACGGGATACCAGTTGAGGGAGGTCACGGTTGATAAACCGGGTGTGTTTGCGCCCGAATTTGATCTCGCCGCTGAACGACAAATTATCACAAACCAGAACCGCAGCTCCGGCGACGATGCCGGCGGGGAAGGTCTTGTCGTGGCTGTTGCGCAGGCCGAGCACCCAGCAGTAGTCGTCGCTGGCCTTCTGAGCGTGGACTTCCATGAGCCCGAAGTAGCGCTGACCTTCGTGGGACAGCGAATGGGCCTGGGTGCCGATGCGCAGATTGGTGGTGGCCAGGGCTTTTTGCACGGTGGTGATGAGCTGATGGTGCGGAATGGGACACCAGCTTGTGGTGGAGCGCGGTGTGCGGACTTTGCCGACTTCCGAAAGATCCACGCTGTGTGCACCGCAGTGAAGAATGAGGTTGGGATGCCTGGGGGTGGTTATTGGGGACTGAGGTTCAAGATTTGCGATCATGGTGATGAAATGGGTTTGATGTTGAGAGCGTCAGCAAAAGAGACGCTCGATTCTTTGGATGACGGGCACGGCGAGCTGCTTGGCTGGCAGCTCACCTGAGCTGGTCCAGTAGCGTTCACCGGCCACCTCCCGCCACTCGACCCTGATGGTGCCGAGCGGGGTGATGATGGTGGCTCGCTTGGGATGCTCGTGCCGGTCGAAGACAATGGACGAGATGCGTTTCATAAAACGACAGGAGCCAGGCGCGCTGATGAGGCACGCCTGGCTCCTTGAGGTTGAGTGTTGGATTTACAGCTTGAGGCCTTGCAGTGAGCGCAAGGTGGAGCGGACGGAATTCAGCTCCCGTGCGCTCGTCTTCTGGTCACGGTTGATGGCCTTCAGTTTGAGTGAGAGCTCACGCAGGAGGTTGAAGCCTTCGTTGAGCTTGTCCCGGAGGAGCAAGGTCAGGTCGATGACTTCTTCCGTGGCGCTTTTGGGCTCGCCCGATGCAGGCCCTTCGGAGGTGGGATGTGTGATCATGGGTTGGGGTGGTGGTGCAGGCGGAGGAACTGGCCGGGAAGGCGGCGGGTTTACCGGTGCGGGTTGTGGGGTTGCTGGCTTCCTGGAGGAAGGGCCATCTATCCGCAGGGGCATGACGATCATCTGCCTGCCTTTGTGGTGAAAACGCAGGGGATGGATCTCCTCATTGAGGCTGATGGTGTTGAGACCGTATTCGAGCGCCTTGATCAGATAGCGACGGCACAGGAAGATGGAAACCTCCTGGCCTTCGATCTTGGCATCGAGAACTGGAACCCGAGTCCATGGAGTGTCTGGGGTGTCTCTGCCGAGAAGCATGAACTGGCCCTGCTGACACTCCAGGCCGATGGTCTGGTATTTGTCGGGGTCGTGACAAGGCATGCGCTGGATGAGCTTGATGAGCGCGTCCAGTTTGGCCGGGTCGAGAGTAACGTGGGTTCTGGCGTCACTGGGATTGGGGACCGTCACGCGCCAGTCGGGGTATTTTCCGTCGATCTGTTTGGAGATGAACCGCCAGCGCCGGCTGCTGATCTGAACGGTTGTGCCGTCCGCCTTGAGCTGCCATTCCCCGTCATTGTCAAACTCCTTCCAGCCAAGGAATTTGTTGTTGGGAATGAGGACGGAGTTCTTCAACGGCAGCGCGAAGGAGTTGGCGCTGTACAGATGCCTGCCATCGGTGCCAACGATGTAGTTGGCCTTTGGGTTGCTGGCGTCGATGAACGTACCGTTGAGAACGTAGCGTGTTTCGTCAATGCTGGCGCATTCCATCGCTTCGTGGATGGAGTGGCGCAGTTCAGATGGCAGTGGGATGGACTCGCCGGGAAGGCGAGGCGTCACGGGGAATTCCGCCAGTGGAATGAGTTTCACCTTGGATTCGCCGAGGTTGTCAGCCAGGGCGAATTTGATGACGGGGCCTCCCGGTGTGGTATCAATGAGCAGACTTTCATTGCGGTCACTGTTCTTGGTGAGCTGAACGAGCTGCTCATGAGGGATAAACACCGTCATGGCAGGTCCGGTGGAGGGTTGTTCAAGACGAACGGTGACGAAGCGGTCGAGATCGGTGCTCGTGAGAGCGACCCATCCATCGGTCGTACGCTCGACTTTAACGTATTGCAGAACGGGCAGCGTGGATCGTGAATTGATCACTTTGCCGAGTCCCACAAGGGCGGGCTTCAATTCCGCAACGGGCAGTGAGATGGGGTTCATGGGCGTGATGGTTGAGGTTGTTCGCCGGATTTTTGCGGCGGTTCCGGCGTGGTCTGGGTTTGAGGAACGACGATGATGATGTCCTGCCGCAGTTCCTTGATCGCTGGTTGCGAAGAGGAATGGGGGCAGGCGGTGCCTGCGAGGACGAGCAACACGCAGGCTGCCAGCCGGATGAAATAAACAATGTGCTTCATGAGTGTGTACTTTGGGGGTTGTACGCAAACAAGCCCAGGCACCGGTAAAGATGCCTGGGCTTGCGCGTGGGTTGTGGTTCTATGCCTCCGCCTCAGTTTTGTATTTGAGCTGGGCGGTGGTGCATTCGGCGGCGCGAATGTCGGGACGCGGCCCCAGGTAAACCGGCTGGTAGATGCTGCCGGATTCCTTGAACGCGTACAGGTAACGACACTCCACCACGGTTCCCGGTTCAGGAACATCGTGGTTGGATGGAATGGTGACGTTGCCAGCGGGGCGCACTTTCTCGCCGTCGAACAAGATCAAGGAGACGCTGCGCTTGCCGTTCAACTTGGTGACGATGAACGAGGCGGTCTCGTGGAACTTGTATTTAAACTGGCTGCCGCCGCTGTTGGGACGTCCGGGTGTGTACGGCGCGTCCTTGTGTTTGAACACCACGCCTTCTTTGCCTTCCTGCTTGAACCGCTGGAGCTGGCCAGCCGTTTCAGATGGGAACATCACCTGAACCAAGCGGATGTGCGGATGATCGAAGACGTTGAGCATGTTGCGCATCCGCAAATAGCGCACCGCGAAGCCCAAAGGACGCATGTCCTCGGGGCCGATGGTGAGCAAATCGAAGGCATGGAAGGTGTCTCCCACGGCTTCACCATCGAGGATGAAGTCGCGGGGATATTGGGCGGCTTCGTGGGCGATGGGTTCGGGGACGGCCGTGGGAAATCCCAGGCGGTTGATACCGGTGATCTGATCGCCGGCTTTTTTGATCAGCAACCGGCGTCCGTCGAGTTTCTCCTGCATCCAGTAGTCCGGATTGAGCAGCATCTGGTCGAGTTGCTGCTCATGGAGGGGATTGAGCAGCTGACAGTGAATGCCGGTGTGCTTGTTGGGGGACTCCGGTGGTGGGGTAACGGCACCGGCGACTCCAGGCTTGTAGCCCTTCGCCATTTTCTCCCGGATCAATTTGTCGTAGATGCCCTTGGCAATTGGGTAGGCGACCGGCGTCTGCGTTTTGCTGCCGGTGTTAAGGGTGGTGCCGCGACGGCCATACGCGAAGTGCACGTGGTAGCCGTCATCTTTTTGGGAAATGCTGGCTTGGTACACTTTGTCTGAAGGGCCTTCGCGGAAATACAAAGTGATGCTTTCCATGGGGTGAATTTCCTTTCTTGAAATGAAAAGAGCCGGACGATCCTGCGATCATCCGGCTCTGGGGTTGGGGTTTTGAGACGTGGGTGCCGCGTCAGTAGTTGTAGGGATCCCGGCGTTGCTGATGGCGCAGGCGCATCGACAGAATGGATTTCGCGATGGAAACCAATCCGGCGATGAGCCCCACGACCAGCAGCACTGAGAGCGGCACCAGGACGAAATTGGACGTCGATTTGCTGATGAGGTCGATCCAGAGGTTGAATCGTTCCAAGGCCAGCGTGACCAGAGGTGCCACCAGCAAGGCGGGCACCGCGATGCCGATGGCAAGGCGCAGGTTGAACTTCAGCCACTCCCGCAGGGTTCCCTGCGGTGAGAGCCAGTATTCAGCCCGGCGGCAGGTGAAGCTGATCACCTCGGCCGAGCGCTCAATGGCGCTGAGGTTCGGCAGTTCTTCGTCGATGACGGGTTCGCTGAGCGGTTCAGGCTGCCAGCGTCGAATGACGATCTGGCGGGCCTGTTTCGCCCAGGTGGTGGCGGGCACCGTTGGGAGCTGCTGGGGCAGCGGTGGGTGGGACTGTTCGTCCCAGTCGGGTTCTTCCATCATAATGTTGGCGTGTTTTGGCCCCGAGGGCGGTTCCGATGACAAATAACAGCACGCAGCCCACGGCGAGAGTGCCGGTGGCGATCTCCCAGCGTGTGGTGACGGCGTGCTGTTCCGAGAGGCGATCTTCCAGGCTGACAATTTTGGCCCGGTATTCCGGGCCGAGATCAGGCGGTGGATCGTCGAAGAACCAGCCTGCATGCATGTTCGGTGCGAACAGCATCAGCAGGCCGGTGATGAGGATGAGATGTTTCATGGTGGGTGTGGGGATGGGCCACAGGCCGGCGCCCGGGCTGAGCGCCGACATGCAGCAGGGTTAACTCCATAGTCGGCATTCGTTGAAGAACTCGCAGCTTGAGCAGTGCATCCCAGGCGAAGGGATGAAGTCGCGGCGCTGCAATCCTTCGAGGTAGGCTTCCATTTGCCGGAACAGCCGGGTTTCCTGGCCTGGGCTCATGGGAGGCAGTGTGGTAATGACCACCTTGGGGTTCTTGAGTTTGACCAGGTGATGCAGCTGCATGCCTGCTTCCTGTGCGCCGGTGTTGTGCCGGTACAGGATGGCGTAGCTGCAGGTTTGGATTTCCGTGGTGTGGGAGACCTTGTCGGCATTGGGAGTGGTGGCGCTGGTCTTGTAGTCGATAATCTGGCGTTGCTGCACCAGATCGAGGATGCCGATGAGACGGGGCAGCCCATGCTGCTGCAAATCGGCCTCTACCGGGACTTCCACGGCGTCAGGTTTGATGGCGGCAGGGAGGTGGCTTTCACGCAGGTAGGTATCGAGCAGACGCCAACCGGTGGTTTTGTCGGCCTCTTCCTCCCCGGGTTCCCATGCTACCGATCCTTCGGTGTTGTCCGCCCAGGCTGTCTGGTAGGTCTCGTGGACCACCTTGAGCGAGAGCGGCTGCTGCACCCAGCGTGCCTTGTTCCAGGCCTTCAACACGGCGTGAACCGCATTGCCGAGATGGAGCGAGGCTGTCTTGGGCTTTTTGAGCTTGAGCACGTAGCGGAAGTAGAACTTCAACCGGCATTGCAGGAACAGCGACAGCCGTGAAGCTGACACGGTTGCCTGCAATGCGGTGAGGACGTCCTGCTCGCTGCGCTCAGGTGATGAGGCAGCGAGCGTGTTCATGCGGCTTGGGCGTTGGTGGGTTGCTGCTGCCAGCGGGTCTGGCGTGGAGTGGGCTTCCCCGCCAGGACGAGCAGATCCTCGATCAACTGGGAAGCCTGCATCTTGTTGAGCTGCTTGACGCCGATGCCGAAAAGCTGCTGGGACAGCTCCTCCGCCACCTGCTTGGTGATGCCGGGGTTTTCATTGACGATGCGCAGGATGAAGCCGCGCTGACCGTCGGTGCAGTTCCAGCGGTCGGCGTTGGGTGGTGCAGATGGGTGACCACTGCCATTGACCGGCTGGGCACGTCCTTTTTGCTGGGGCGCTGGACGGCTGTTGCCGTTGGTGTTGGCAGTCGGGACGAAGCCAGGTTGTTGGATTTCCTGATCGACGGACTGCTGCAGGAGCTGGTAGAGCTTCTGCACTTCGGCTTCGACCTGGGTGATGTCGTTGAGTTCGACTTCAACCGAAGCGCTGAAGCTGTGGCTGCTGTACTGGGGCAGCCCGAGTTTTTTGCTGTAGTTGGCGCTGAGTTTGATGGCCATGGTGGTGTTTCTCCTGATGTGGGGTGGGTGTGCTTGGGTGGATGAAGAAGCCGCCACATGACCCGGAAACAAAACACCCGGCCTCTCGTGGGAGGGAACCGGGTGAATGAAGTGGGATGCTGTGACGACGTGGTGCGGCTAGCTGGTGGTGCCAGCCTCCTGAATGCGGCCCTGAGCCGGGACGCTCATCTGCGTGGCAGCGATGCTCCAGCCCTGAGTGTTTTGCAGGGATGAGGTGAGCAGATCGTTGACCAGTCGCGTCATGGGACGGCGGAGCCGTCGGCCTTCATGATACAAAGCGCAGACGATGACCCGGTCGATGCAGGGCGAATAATGGGTTCGCCGTGGCATGGTGGGTGGATGAGTGAGCCAAGAATAAACCCCGGTCGCTCAAGTTTTTATAACGCGGAAAAGCGGGGAATTGCAGTCCCTTCAGAATTCAAAAACTAGTGTTCGAATTTGATTGAGTCATGGAGACGCACGCACAGTCAAAAAAGTGTGTACATATTGCGTACACTCAAAAAAAGAAGCCCCGCCTTTGGGGCGGGGCTTTTGTCTTTAACTCACTCAGAATGAAGGTGGTGGGCAGGGCTGGATTCGAACCAGCGTAGGCGTAAGCCAGCAGATTTACAGTCTGCCCCCTTTGACCGCTCGGGTACCTACCCATTCTCCTTTCGAAGTGGGCCGCGATTATGGTGTGTGGTTGAGGCTTTGCAAACGCTTTGTTCCTCTCTTTTGCATTCTTCTTCCATCTTCTCTTCAGCGGCGGCGTTTGCCACGCTGTGCGCGGCTGTGCTTAACGATGGGATGACTGGCGTGCAGCACCTTGAATCCACCAGTTTCGACCACCTTTTCCATCTGCGCAAAGGTCTCGGTGAGGAGGTTTTCATACGGGAGCTGGCGGTTGGCCACCAGCCAGAGATGGCCTTCCGGACGCAGGGCCTGCGCGGCGGCGGCGATGAACTTGAGCCCGATGAGGGGATCGGCCTCCTTGCCCTCGTGGAAGGGCGGGTTCATGACGACGGCATCAAACTTGGTGCGGTCAAATCCTGCAGTGATGTCCTGCCAGTGCGGCGCGGCCTTGGTGCGTGTGGGCACCAGGCCGAGATTGCGCCGCGCACACTCAAAGCAGTCGGCATCGGCATCGTAGATGTCGAGGGAGTCGATGTCGTGACAGTGCCGCAGGAGATGATCGCTCAGGAAGCCCCAGCTGCAGCCAAAGTCAGCCACGTTTCCGGAGAGCGTGAGAGGCAGGTGCTTGGCCAGAAGGGCGGAGCCTTCGTCGATGCGGTCCCAGTTGAAGAGCCCTGGGCGCGACCAGAAGCGGCCTTCCAGGATGCGGCGCATGGCGGCACCTTGGCGCCAGCGCTCCAGCATGTCGGCTTTCCAAGGTCTGGCTTCGTCCTTGGTGGCCCAGAAGACACGGCTGTGGTGCTTGGAAAGAGTGTCGGCATGTCCGGCCACCTCGCGCAGGTGCTGCTCGCAGCGTTTGCTGCCGGCGTCATTATGCACGGCGGCCATGAGCACGCCGCCAGGGGCCAGGTGGTCATGCGCACGGGCGAGATCGGCCACCATGAGATCGCGTTGCGGATCTGGGAGCACGAGCACGAGGTCAAAGAGGCCATGCGCCTCGCGCTCCACGCGATGGCCTGCGGCCTGGAGCTGATTGGCAAAGGGCTTCCAGGTCTGCTGACAGACGAGGCGGCCCTCAAAGTGCTCTAGCGCGGGATGCGCCTGCGCACGGAGGAAAAGCACACGCCCCTCAGTGCTGATGTCTGGAGTAACGTCGAGGGCGAAGATGAGGGCGTCGAGAGCGTGGGACATGCAGGAAAGTGAAACGAAATATCAAAGCGCCCACCGCAGCAGATGCGGCGCGGTGAGGGAGGAGATTTGCAGCAAAACGAGGCCGATGACCACAGCGACGATGCCGATGATGAGCACCTCGAGCACCTTGACCGTGATAAGCGAGACACGAGAGACGCCGACGTCTTCGAGGGTGGCGAATTCACGCGCACGCAGCCGGAAAGAGAGCGCAAAGACCAGCGCAGTGACGAGCAGTGCAGCCGTGGCAGTGAGGAGGAGCGCGCTGGCGGCAAAGCCCTCCAGCCGCACCAGTTGCGTGAGCAGCGCCTCCATCTCATCTCGCGGGCGGATGAGCTGCTGCTCTTTGGACCGGGCGTAGCGGCCTGCCAGCAGGGCCTCGGCCTTGGCATCCTGCGGCAGCACGATGATGGCGCTGATGGGATAGGTGGAGACATCGCCATGAAAATGGAAGGAGGCGATGTTTTTGTCCGTGACCTCATTGAACATGCGCACGGCGGCATTTCCCACGATGTTGCCATCTTCCTCTTTCTTCAGCACCACGGACTGGTCCTTTTGCAGGTCGTCATGCCCATGCGAGCGGCCCTCGATGAGCCAGGCGGTTTTCAGGTCCACAAAGACAGCCTCGTCATCCGGTGTGCCGCTGGGGGCCAGAATGCCAGTGATGCGCATCTTCAGCGGATACACGCCCGCCATGTCAAAGGCCTGCTCGGGCGAGGAGAAAACATGACCGCCGGGCTGCAGGCCGCGCTGCTTTGCGACGGTGGCTCCGAGCACGCAATCTCCCAGGCGGCTGAGTTGTTTCCCGGCAGAGAGGTGCAGACCGCGAAAGGTGAAGTACTCCAGCTCGGTGCCCACGATGGGCGCCCCCTGCGCCTGAAAGCGCACATGCAGCGGGATGGCGGCAGCCGAGTGATTTTGACGCAGCTCGGTCAGCACACCCACAGGCAGAGGCAGGAGATTCTCGCGCTTGAAATAGAGCGCGGTCATCATGAGGTCCAGCGCACTACCTCGCGTGCCCACGATCTGCGGCGTGGCGGCGGCACGGGCGCGCAGCTCCTGCTGGGCGTGGGAGATGAGCACGCGCAGGCACAGCGGCAGGGCAAAGACGAGGCCCAGAGCCCCCGCGAGCAGCGCACTCTGCAGGCGGTGACGCAGCACGTAGCGCGCAGCCAGATGGAGTGCAGCTCTCATGCGGCGGGCAGATCCTCCATGCGCAGGGTTTGGTCAAAGAGCGGCAGCAGATTGGGATCATGCGTGACCATGACGAGGCAGGCGCTGCGCTGGCGTGCATCCTCCAGCAGCATGTCCACCACGATGCGTCCACGTGCCGGATCGAGCGATGCGGTGGGCTCATCGGCAAAGACAAACTGCGGCTGGTGCACCAGCGCACGCGCCACGGCCACACGCTGGCGCTCCCCCTGCGAGAGCTGGGAGACGCGCTTGTCCAGGTAGCGGTCGATGTGCAGTCGCTGGGTCAGGTCCTGCATCCTGGTGCGGGCAGTGACACCGGCATCACCTCGGAACTGATGCGGCAGGAGGATGTTTTCAGACACCGTCAGGTAGTCGAGCAGGGCGAAGTCCTGGAAAACGAGGCCGATATGCTGTAGGCGGAAGGCGCGGCGTGCCTCGTGCGTCATGGCGCTCATCTGCGCAGCGCCCAGGCTGACCGTGCCTGCCGTGGGGGCCAGCAGCCCCGTGAGCAGTCGCAGCAGGGTGGACTTCCCTGCCCCGCTGGGCCCGGCCAGCGCCAGCGCCTTGCCTGCGGCCAGCTCCAGGCGCGGCAGATGCACACGGAAGTCCCCTGCCGGATAGGCAAAGCGGAGGTCGGAGACTTGAAGGCCGGTGGTGGCGGACATGCAGGCCCATTCTTTAAAGAGACGCCGGTTGAATCCAACGAGAAAAAATCACCCGCTGGGTAGGTTGTGTAGAAAGAGGACGGCTGAAGAATGCGCGCGCATGATCACATAGCAGCGCGCAGCCCATCATCATTCATGAAAATTCGCGGCTATTCGCGCTCATTCGCGTTGGAGATCAAACGAGCGGGCGCTTCATCATGCGAACGCCTCTCCGCCAAACCGCCCGACCACGAGGACGCTCGTACGCCATGGTGTTTGCAGCACGCTGACGGACGGGCGGGCTTACGCCACACCCATCCCACGGGCCAGCATGCTGGCCCATTCTTTAAAGCAGCAATCCCGCGATACAAGCGGTGCAATAACACGCCAGCAGCCCGCCGGCCATGGCCTTGAGGCCGAGCTGGGCCAGCTCTCCGCGCCTCTGCGGGATCAGCGCGCCGATGCCGCCGATCTGGATGGCGATGCTGCCAAAGTTGGCAAACCCACACAGAGCGTAGGTGGTGATCTCCACGCTCCGTGGCGAGAGCGTGCTGCTCTGCTGGCTGAGGTGCAGGTAGGAGAAAAATTCGTTCAAGACCACGCGCTCTCCCAGCAGCGCGCCCACCTGGCCGCACTCCGCCCAAGGCACGCCCATGAGCCAGGCGCAGGGCGCATTGATCCACCCGAGGATGAGCTGCATGGGCTGCGGTACATTCTGCCCAAAGGCACGCAGACCCAGCGACAGCAGGTAGTTAAAAAGCGCCACCACCGCGACAAAGGCGATGAGCATAGCCACCACATTGATGGCCAGCTTCATGCCGTCGCTGGCTCCGGTGCAGAGGGCGTCGATGCCGTTGGCGGTTTCGCGTTCGATGGGCTTGTTGGCTCCGTGCGCGGTCTCGCTCTCCTCAGTTTCCGGCAGCAGGATCTTGGACATCATCAGCGCAGCCGGCGCGCTCATCACGGAAGCCGTGAGCAGATGCCCCGCTGAGATGCCAAAGGACACATAGGCCGCCAGCACACCACCGGCGATGGTGGCCATGCCGCCCACCATCAGGCACATGAGCTCGCTGCGCGTCATGCGTGCGAGGTAGGGCTTGATCACGAGCGGTGCCTCGGTCTGGCCCATGAAGATATTCGCCGCAGCCGCCAGCGTCTCGCTGCCGCTGGTGCGCATGAGGCGACGCATGACCCACGCGGCCTGCTTCACCACCCACTGCAGGATGCCGTAGTGGTAGAGAAAGGACGAGAGGGCCGACACGAGGATGATGGTGCCCGTGATCGTCAGCGCCAGGATGAGCCCGTTTCCTTTGCCAAAGGCCCCCTCCAGTGTGGTGGCCCCGCCCAGCGGTCCAAACACCAGCCCGATGCCCTCATTGGCAAAGCCCAGCAGGCGGCGGAAGACTTTGTCCATCAGCGCAAAGGCATCGTGCCCCATCTGCGTGCGCAGGATCAGCAGGCCAAACACGAGCTGCAGCCCCAGCCCGGAAAGCACCGCCCGCCACGGGAAAAGCCGCCGCTTCTCTGAAAGCGCCCACGCCAGCGCCACAAACACCACGAGACCAAGGAGACAGATGAGGCGGGACATTCGGTGTTAAGTTACAAGTTGAAGGTTCAAAGTTTCAAGTTGGGAGGCGCTCTCTCGATTCCATGCTGGACTTTCGTCATGCCCAGGAGCGTCCGCCCTTCCAAGTTTAAACTTGAAACTTTAAACTTGGAACTCCCCCCGCCCCTTTCACCGCCGGTCGATGTCCCAGCTGCTGTGGCTGACCTGGAAGGACTCGTCAAAACGGCCTTTTCCGGGTGTCCAGTCGGCAGGATAGCTACGCTTGACCATCTCGTGGTATTTTGAGGGATGATCTGGCAGCTGAAACGGCACGCTCGCGCTTTCAAAGATCTCTCTCGGTGTGCTGCTGAGAACGGTGGGCTTCACCTCCCAGTTCTTGCCATTGGGATAGTAAAACTGCTTGGACTCGCGATGGTAGTAGGCCTCAAAGCGTGGGTAGTAGGTGTAGTTCCCCGCACCGCCCATGCGCGGTGCCAGAGATGAAAGCCCAGGCGGGTAGCCGTAGCCAGGCGTGGGCAGGCCGTACTGGACATTGCAGGCGGTCATCCCCCCCAGGAGAGCGGTGCCAAAGACAGCGAGAGTACAGCAGCAAAGAAAGCGCATCTCATACCCATAGCCAGCATATCCATTGCTGTAAAGACAAGCCGAAAGCCTATTAAAGCAGAGAAAAACATATATAAACAGAAAACTACTTATTGAATTTTAATTAATAACCTAAACAATGACAATGCCCAATATTAAATACCTATTATATTCCCAATGAGTCATAGCAGACATCTCTCGGCAGCGAAGCTTTTCACAATCAGCATGCTCCTGGCCATATCACTAGGCATCAGCTCGTGCACCATCGTTACCGGCCCCCTTTCGCATTACACCCATAGACCGTGGCGCATGGACGCGCCCGTCATCCCCGTGACAGATACTGTCTGCGTAAACGGGCAAAAGAAGGAAAAGAAAGTGGCCACGCTGGGCTTTGTGGAGTTTGACGACCAAGGGCAGCTTTGGCGGGACAACTACAAAAACAAAGACCCAAAGGATCCAGGCCACTCCGAGCTGGCTGTGGTGCTGAAGGCTCTGCGCGAGCGTGTGGCGAAAGGCCCCGTCCAGTTGGTCATCTTTGTGCACGGATGGAACAACAATGCCAAAAGTCTCGACGCGGGGAACCTGCAAAGTTTCCAGGAGACGCTCAAGAGCATCGCAAAGGTGAACCCCAATCCCTTTGGCGTCTTCATCAGCTGGCGTGGCATGGCCATGAGCTTCCCCACGCTGATCGATATTTACAATCGTGAGGCCGCCGCGCTGAAGATCGGGCAGTTGGAGGCGGCTGCCGCCATTGAGGCACTCTGCACCACTGCAAAGACGAATGAAAAAAGCCGTGTCATTGCCGTGGGGCATTCCCTGGGGGCCGTCATCCTGCTGCGCTCCGTGGCTCATACGCTGGCCACACAGATCGCCCAGGCTTCTGTGGAAGGCGCAGCCAAACAACCACGCTCTCATAAGCGCCCGTCAGTATCTCCCTCAGCCGACACCGTGGTGCTCGTCAACGCTGCAGACACCGCCGTGCAGGCATCCCAGCTGGTGCGGGTGATGCAGGACTATAAAGTCAGATTTGAGCGCAACGGCAGGGAGGCACCGCTTCTCGTGAGCTTCACCTCGGAGGGAGACTGGGCCACCGGCTGGCTCTATTCAAGCGTCACCTGGATCAGCCGCTATCTGCTCGGCTCCTTCATGACGGCCTCATCCGGCGCCACCTCCAGCAGAACGCAGGCAAGTGCCACCGTGACCTCTGTAGGCTGGCATACCGCCATCCACAGCCACAAACTGGAAAAGATCCCCTCCATGAGGCCAAAGCCCTGTCCGACCAACACCACGAAGGTGTGCGATGCGTCACTGGCCCAGCGTGCCGAGCAGCTCATGAAGGAGAACCTCCAGCCAGCTGGACCGAGAGATCCAGACGTCACCGTATGGCTCGATCCCAAAATGAATAACGGCAAGGGCGGCTCCGGCGTGCTCGAGGCCTACCAGCTCGTACGCACGCCCGGTGCACGCAATCAGACCCCCTACTGGATCTTCCCGGTACCAAAGTTTGTTGTCTACAACCACACAGACGTCTGGAACCCAAATTTCATCGGCCTCGTCACCGCCATCCACAACGCAAGCCGTGATCACGCTGCAAGCGGCAGGAAATCAGACCCGAAAGCACCGCAGCCCCCCTCCAGGCAGCAGCCCATCATGAAAGGCCAGCTGTTTGCCCTCCCGCCTCAATAACCCCCGCCCCCACCTCCCATGTCCCCGAGTCTCCCTTCATCCATCAGATGGCTGCTGCTCATCGCCCTGCCGGCCTTTCTCATTTGCTTTCTCTCCAGCTGCGGGTGCTGTGGCAGAGGCTCCTGCCACCCTAAAAACGCCCCCTGCATCTCCAGCTTTGAGGAAAGGCCGATCAAGGCGCACCGGCGCACCTACCCGGTGGACATCACCCGGACCGAGGGCCGCGTGGTGCTGCTCATGCATGAAATCAACGGCCAAAGCCCCGGCGTCCTCTGGCTGGCCAAAGAGATGGCAGAGGCCGGATGCAAAGTATACGTGCCACGTTTCTTCGGCAGCTACGGGGCCAACCATGGCCTTCTCTACACCGTCTCGGTGCCCCTTTTCTGCCGGGACTGGCATTTCTTCAGCCTGACCGACACCGGCCCTATACGAAAAGAAGTGCAGGCTCTGACCACCGCGATCGCCAAGGAGAATCCGGGGCGCAGCATCACCGTTATCGGCAGTTGCATGAGCGGCAGCCTGCCTCTGGAACTGCTGCAGCTCGACTGTGTGGACACGGCTGTCATCTGCCAGCCAGCCGTGCCCTTCCTGGCGAAATCTTCTGCTGCCAAAACATCCTTTGGGCTGCCTGAAAAGGTGATCGACCAGTCCATCGCCACGCTGAAAAAGAACCCCAAAAAACAGCTCATCAATTTCAACTACCTCGATGACCACATAGGCGTCATCGAGCGCTGTGCAAACCTCGCCGAGAGAACGAAGAAGGCTGATGTAGCAAACCAGCACCACATGTTCATTGGCGCAGGCCCATGCCAGTCCACCTGCTGTCGCTCCTCAGACTGCAAGAAGCTGCCTACAGGCGCAGCTCCCCTGATCACCTCCACCGCATCCGGGCACTCCACTGTCACCGGCGCGAAAGGCGAGGATCTGAAGATATTTCGGCAGCAGCTCTTCAAAGTGCTAGGCTTGCGCTCACCTGCCACGCCTTGATTGCCAATCTTGGGGCTGGCAGGTCTCAACCGCCCTAAAGACATGCCAGCCCCCAGCTCCGCCGCACCACGCACCGTCCTTGTCACTGGAGCCTCCACGGGCATCGGCGCGGCCTGTGCGCGCACGCTGGCGGCGCGCGGCTGGCGGGTTTTTGCCGGAGTGCGCAAGCTGGCCGATGGCGAGGCGCTGGCCGCAGGCAGCGAGGGGCGCATCATCCCGCTGCAGCTTGATGTGACCAACCGTGACCAGATCCAGTCTGTGGTGCGGGAAATCAGCGCGCAGTGCGGCGAGGCCGGGCTGCAGGGCGTGGTGAACAACGCCGGGATCGCCCTGGCAGGGCCGCTGGAGTTCATGCCGCTGGATGCCTTTCAGCGGCAGTTTGACGTGAACGTCTTGGGCCTCGTGGCCGTGACGCAGGCGGTGCTGCCGCTCATCCGCAAATCACGCGGGCGCGTGGTGCTCATGGGGTCCAATTCCGGCTTCATGTGCGAGCCCTTTCTGGCAGGCTACGGCGCCACCAAGCACGCCGTGGAGGCCATCGCCGACTCCCTGCGCATCGAGCTGCGCCCCTGGGGCATCGAGGTGGCGCTGATCGAGCCCGGAGCCATCAAGACGCCCATCTGGAGCAAATCGCGCGAGGCCGCCGAGCAGCTCTTTGTGGGCATGCCGCCGGAGTGCGAAAAGCTCTACGCCGCCCCCATTTCCGCGCTGCGCAAGATGGTGGAAAAGATCCCCTCCAGCGCCATCCCGCCCGAGCGGGTGGCAGGTGCCGTGGCCCACGCCCTGGAATCCCGCAGGCCTCGCACCCGCTACCCGGTGGGGCTCGACTCCATCGCAGGCTCCCTGCTCGTCCGCATCATCCCCGACCGCTGGCTGGACTGGATCATCCGCAAGGTGATGGGGCTGTGAGGGTACGGGCCCCCGGAGACTTCCTCATTTCCTCCATTTCCACGGGAGCGTGTACACGCGCGAAGCCTGCCCATTGGAGAAACTTCTCCAATTTCTCCAACTTCTCCGCAGGGGTGTACACATGCCCAAGGTGGGTAGGGCGGCTGGTCCTCCAGCCGCCGGGGTCTGTCGCACGGAGGCCGCCCCGGTGAGACAGCCACAGCCTGCCGCCCGCAGACTTCCTCATTTCCTCCATTTCCTCACCAGGGGGTACACGCACACCGCCCACTCATCAGAGAAACTTCTCCAACTTCTCCAATTTCTCCGGAGGGGTATGCACAAGGCGGAGCTGCTGGAGGAGTGGGATCGTCCCGATCCCACACGCCCACGCATCGCCCAGCGCCTGCGCGTGTCCAACACATCACACTGCTGAGCTGCTGAGCTGCTGAGCGCACAACCCCACCCAATCCATAAACCCACCCCATGGACCGGGGATCAAGATGATCTCCCTCCGGCGGTGGGGCGAATGCCCAGCGGAGAAACTTCTCCAACTTCTCCAATTTCTCCGGAGGGGTATGCACACAATACTGCCGGTGGCGGAATGCCGCAGGCTGTCATCTCGGAAATCAGGTCATGAAAATGCCATCAGCCATCTCATGCTGACCATTGATGGCAGCCAGTGGTAGAATCTGTCTTTTGGCACACCTTGGAACAGATGTAACACACGGCAGTGACAGGCAGAGGTAAAACAAGTCAGGTCATGGCACCATGAAACCATGCTGGCCATCAACTCGTAGAAAACCATTCTTCCAGCATTCTACTGATGAATGGAATGCCACCATCAAAACATCCTATACCATGATTAACCATACCTGGAATACGATGAACAGATCTGGCAACGGAGCGCATGAACGTGATGCTGGCAGCCATGAGTCTAAAATGGGGTAAAGAGAGTGATAGCCCGCCTCACGCTCCGTGCCGCAGCAGCCATAGTTGGAGGGGGGCATCTTGCCCCCGGGAAGGGCCATGTGCGTACACCCCTCCGGAGAAGTTGGAGAAATTGGAGAAGTTTCTCCCGAGCATGCACCACATGTGCGTACACCCCTCCGGAGAAGTTGGAGAAATTGGAGAAGTTTCTCCCGAGCATGCACCACGTGTGCGTACACCCCTCCGGAGAAGTTGGAGAAATTGGAGAAGTTTCTCCTGAGCTTGCACCGCGTGTGCGTACCCCCCCCCGGAGAAGTTGGAGAAATTGGAGAAGTTTCTCCCGAGCATGCACCACGTGTGCGTACACCCCTCCGGAGAAGTTGGAGAAATTGGAGAAGTTTCTCCTGAGCTTGCACCGCGTGTGCGTACCCCCCCCCCGGAGAAGTTGGAGAAATTGGAGAAGTTTCTCCGGTGGGTTGCGTGTGTGTACCCCCTGGCGAGGAAATGGAGGAAATGAGGAAGTCTGCAGGCGGTGGTGCTGGCGGCAGCATCGTGGTCCGCACAGTCCTTTGTGCGGCTCGTGCCCCCCAGCAGCACATCCTCTGCCCAAAACTCCGCAAAGAAGCCTGTTCCATCACAAACAGGATCAGCCTTGGTTCTGCGCACACAGACGGTGATTCGCACATCAGCGTGCTTGCGCGCCGCACAGAGGACTGTGCGGACCACGATGGAAGACCAGCCTGCGGCGCTGTTTGTCCTACCAGCGTGCCTGCCACCCGGCAGACCACGGCGGCTGGAGGACCAGCCGCCCTACATGCGCTGGGCCTGCGAGCGCCCAGCGCGAGAAGGTAGGGAGGGCTGTCCCCAGCCCTCCGCCTTCGGAGCCCTGTGCCTGCTAGAAACCCACTCGCACTGAGAGCCGGTCATCCTTCTCTTCCTCCTACTCTTCCTCCTACTCCTACTCTTCCTCTCGGAAAGGGAGGAGGAGTAAGAGTAAGAGTAGGAGGAAGAGGAAGATGGCAGCTAGCGTTGAGGGATGACCTACGTGGGTGCTCTCCCTGCGACAGACCACGGCGGCTGGAGACCAGCCGCCCTACCTGCGCTGGGCCAGAACGACCAGCGCCGGGCATGCGGGTGCTCTGGACTTGCTCCGCCTCAGATAATCCCAAGTTCCTTGCCCACCATCTGGAACTTCTCCAGCGCGCGGTCGATCTGCGCAAAGGTGTGCGTGGCCATGAGGCTGACGCGCAGGATCTCCTCTCCGGGCGGCACGCCGGGGGGAATGACAGGATTGACAAACACGCCTTCGTCCTGCAGGCGGCGGCAGAAGGCGAAGGTCTTCATGGTATCGCGCACATAGACGGGCAGGATGGGCGTCTCCGTGGCACCGAGCGTGAACCCAGCGCTGAGCAGCCCCTGCTTCATGCGGGCGGTATTGGCCCAGAGCTGCTGCATGCGCTCGGGCTCGGAGATCATGATGCGCAGCGCAGCGAGCGCGGCGGCCACGTTGGCGGGGCTCATGCTGGCGCTGAAGACGAGCGGGCGGGAGTGGTGGCGCAGGTAGTCGATGGTGTCTGAATCCCCCGCGATGAAGCCGCCCAGGCTGGCGAGCGATTTGCTGAAGGTGCCCATGATGAGGTGCACATCGTCCACCAGGCCAAAGTGGGACGCGGTGCCGGAGCCGTGCTCACCGAGCACGCCGAGACTGTGCGCGTCGTCCACCATGATGACGGCATCGTACTGCTTGGCCAGTTTCACCAGTTCGGGCAGCTTGATGATGTCTCCCTCCATGCTGAAGACGCCGTCCACCACGATGATCTTGGGGGCCTCCGGGGGCAGATGCGCCAGGCGGCGCGCCAGGGAGGTCATGTCATTGTGGGAAAAGAGGAAGGTCTTGCCTGGAGACATCTGGCAGCCAGCGGCGAGGCTGGCGTGGTTGGCGCGGTCGGCGAGGATGCAGTCCTCCCGCCCCACGATGGCGCTGATGACACCCAGATTCACCTGAAAGCCGGTGCTGTAGAGCAACACGTCTTCTTTTTTCATGAGCTGCGCCAGCTCGCGCTCCAGCTGCACATGAATGTCCAGCGTGCCATTGAGAAAGCGGGAGCCCGCACAACCGCTGCCGTACTTCTGCACGGCCTCGCACACGGCCTCCTTGATGCGCGGGTCATTGGTCAGGCCCAGGTAGCTGTTGGAGCCCAGCATGAGCACCTGCTGGCCATTGATGATGACCTCGGTGTCCTGCGCGGAGGAGATCTCCCGGAAGTAGGGGTAGATGCCTGCTTCACGCACAGCCTGAAGGTCTCCCACCGCTCGGAATTTACGGACCTTGTCAAACAACGGCAGGGAGGAAGGAGCGTGAGATGTGGGCATCGGGGCGTAGTTAGAGACCGAAAATGCCACTGGAACGCCTGCTGTCCATGACCTCCTGATAGGAACAAACCACTACCCCAAATCAAGACATAGGCTTAATGCCCATTTTAATCCAGCGACCGCTTAGGCGGCGCAATGATCACTGCGGGTGCGGTGCCATTGGGCGCAGGCGGCGGAGGCGTGGGGGCGGTGCGCTGGATCTCGTAGCCAGTGATGTTTACGGTCAGATCCAGCTTGGCCAAAAAGTCCCAGGTGGCTGCCACTCCGACGTCATCGGCGATTTTTCGCGCCTCCAGGTAGGTGTCAAAGGCATCCTTCATCACCTGAAAGATGGCCACGCCATTGGGGTCGGCCTTGATGTCCCGCAGCAGGCGGATGTAGGCGGAGTTTGGCTGCTTCATGGCCTCCACGCTCTCACCACCGCCACCTTTGGGTGTGAGCGCCAGCTGCACATAGGGCAGCGTGGGCAGCACCTTGGGCTCAAAGGCATAGGAGCCTGAGAGCAGCGGGCTGGTGGCCGCGCGCTTCAGCATGGCCATGATGCGTGTGGCATCATAGATGGTGCGGGCCTTGCTCACATTTTCGATGCTCGGCACCTTGGCCAGATCGTGGAAGTATTTAAGCACATCCTTCGGCGTGGCCTTGACCTCCTGCGTCAGTGCCCCCCAGGAGAAGCTGATCTTGCCATTGGCGGCGCTGGCTTTGATCACCGGCTTGGCGGGATCGGCGGAGGGTTCCATCTTCACCCACTTCGTCACGTCCCCCTTGGTGGCAGTGGCGATGGCATCAGCCACGGCGGCCATGGGCTTGCGAGTGACCACGGCCAGGTCCGCGATGGCCCCTAGAAGCTGCTTGGTGGGCTGCACGCCGCCTTCTGCCAGCGCCTTGTAGGCCAGCGCCAGATACTCCATCTGCACATGATCCACCAGCGGGGCGATGTCCGGCCAGGCCTTCTGTGCCGCACCTGCATTGCCCAAGATGCCCTCCAGCAGCTTGGCAAAGGGCGCGTACTCCACCTTTTGATATTCGAGCTGTGACTTCACCTTTTCCATGCCATCGAGGATGGGCTGGAGGAACTTGCCCTGGTGAAAGCTCAGGATGCCCTGCCGTGCCACGAGAATGCGTGTCTCGTCCGGTTTTTCAGGATAGGCGCGCGGATTGGGCAGGCGTACATATTTGGGCGGCTGCGGCACATAGACGGGCGTCTTGTCCAGCAGGGCCTTCAGGCGCTCCACCTCGGCCATCATCTTGTCTGTCTCGGCCTTGCTGGCGGTGCGCTCCTTGCGGCGCTGGTCCAGCTGCTTCTGGAAGGCGTCCAGGTCCATGAATTTGACCTTGGCCTGCGTGTCTGCGGTGTCCACGGTCTTCAGCTCTTCGACGACCTTCTTCAGCTTGGCCTCGGCCTGCTTCTGGTCTTCCTCCAGCTTTTCAGGATCGATTTTTTCAGGCAGCTTCTGCACATCCTGCTGGATCTGCTGAAACTCCTCTTTTGTCACAGGCGGCAGGTCTGAGAGCACCTTCTTCACCGCGTCTGCCACGCTAAGTCCCACCATGACGAGCACGATGATGAGCACGCCCACGACGTTGGTCATCGTGTCCATCAAGGCGACGAACGGCAGTTCCTGCTCTTCGTGTGGTTTGCGTTTCGACATGGCGCTTCAGGCGGCTTTCTTGGGTGGCGGATTTCCGGGGGGAGGAGGCGTGGGCTTGGGGGTGGGAGTGGGAGCGGGTGCCGGGGCCGGAGCTGGAGCCGCAGAGGGTGGCGGCGGAAGGGTGCCACGGAATTTGCTGAAGAGCGCCAGATCTAGCACACCGCGCCCGGGGATGGGCAGCTTGCCCACGCGCACCTTGTAGTCGTTTTCAGCGCGGCCAGCGCCGTTGTTAAAGGCCCCCTGCCCGTCATCGCGGATGAGGAAGAGCACCAGTGACTTGGGGTCTTTGGCCAGTTCGGTCAGAAAGTAATTATACACCGGGTCTGCCACCACCACGGCGGCGGAGGCGCTCAGCGGGTAGTCCTCTCCCCACGCGCCTAGAATCTTGAGCCCGCTGCCGGAGGCCTCCACAAAGTACACCTTGGTATCTGGAGCCATGCCGCTGCCAGAGGGCTGCACCACCACGGGTGGCAGGCGCTTCTCCGGAGGCACATCGCGCTTCTTCAGCTCGGCCATCAGCGCGGCGATCTCCTTCTTGCTTTCCGCCTGCTGCTTCTTCATGCCTTCAAGTTCCAGCATGAGGTCATCCAGCTCCTTCTGCATGCGCTGGCTGATCTTTTCATTCTCCTGCTGCATCTCCTTGGAGGTGTCCAGCAGCTTGCGCAGCTTGATGAAGCGCTGCTCCTTTTCCTCGATCTGCTCCTGCAGCTTTTGCAGGGAGGCGATCTTCTCCTTGAGAGACTCCGCCTGCTCTTTGCGCTCGGCGATCTCCTTGCGCATGCGGCGGGCGTCTTCGGCCATCTGCACCTCCTCCGGCGTGCGCCCCTCCACCTGCTGCGTCTGGGACACGCACAGCACCACGATGAAGAGGATGAGCACCCCGATCAGCGAGCAGAGGATGTCCAGAAACGGCACCAGCAGGATCTCGTCTTTGGCACCATGTCGGCGTTTGGCCATGATCTCAGAGGAGGAAGATGAAAAGGAGGAGTGGGAGGGATGGGGTGGCGGTTACTTGCTGCTGAACCAGCCCTTCTTCTTCACCTGATGAATCAGGATCTGCTTGCCGCCGAGCTCGGAGAGCAGCGAATTGAGAGACTGGATGCCGCTGGCCAGCGCACGGGTGTAGTCGGTGGTGGTCTTCACGCTGTCCTTCACCGCATTGGTCATGTCTTCGCGCATGCGGTTCAGCGTCATGGCAAATTCCGCATCCACGCGCTGCTGATGCGCGGCGGCGCGCTTGTCCAGATTGTCGGCCTGCTCCTTGATCTGCCTGGAGAGCGCATTGAGGTCCACCAGGAAGTCCTTCTGCGCATTGGCCACCGCCTTCACCAGCGTGTCCATGATGCCTGCGGTGTCACCGCCGGCGATGCTGCCGCCGTCATTCAGGCGCGGGAGCAGCACCTCATTGCAAAAGGCGTCGATGTCATTGAGGCAATCGTC
This sequence comes from Prosthecobacter vanneervenii, assembly GCF_014203095.1. NCBI lineage: Bacteria > Pseudomonadati > Verrucomicrobiota > Verrucomicrobiia > Verrucomicrobiales > Verrucomicrobiaceae > Prosthecobacter > Prosthecobacter vanneervenii. Next base: position 101,010 of record NZ_JACHIG010000002.1, read on the forward strand.
CTCAGACTTCATCATCGCATTCAGCGGGAAGTTCAGGCTCATGGCCAGCACGAGGCCGAGCAGCGTGGCGTCAAATGCCGTGCCCAGACCACCCGTCACGGCACCCAGCGTGGACGTCACCTGCTTGAGGTCCGTCATGTTGCTGAAGTTCATCCCGCCGATGGCGTGGGAGAGACCGATGACGGTGCCGATGAAGCCCAGGATGGGGATGGCCCAGAGGAAGGCCTTGAGCAGCGAGTAGCTGCCGCCGATGCGCATGCTGTCGATGTCCGACTGGCTGGAGAGCATGTTGGAGACATCGCCCGTGTTCTGCTTCACCTCAAAGAGCTCCAGCGCCTTGCGGATGCGGTTCACCATCATGCTGTCGCGCAGGCGGTGCGGCAGCTTGTAGAGGTTGTCGATGAAGTGGCCCACGTTGTCGCGGTTGATCTCCGCGCCCAGCTCCCACGGCAGCACGTCCAGAAGCAGGGCTTTGCGCTGGTGGCGCAGCTTCTGCAGCTTGAGGTAAAGGATGGACATGGACCACGTGAAGAAGAGCGTGTTCGTAAAGCTCACGAGCATGTGCTTGAAGAACAGCGATGCCACAAACTGCATTGTGGTGTAGGTGGCGGGCGCGGTGCTCTCTGGTGCCTTGAAAGGATACAAAATGGCGATCCAGAGGGCAAAGAGCCCGAAACCGATGCCAAAGCTCAGCAGTGCATTCGGATTCGTGGGATCGATCTCCTCCCACCCGCCGCGCTCCCCCTGATGCTGCTGCGTTGTGGTGTTGCCAATGATCGGCTGGGGCGGTGCGCTGGCACCATGCTCATACTCGGCGCCAAAGGCATCGTTCTCCACCGGGGCCGGAGGCGTGATGCCGCCGCTGGGCGCAGGCAGACCGGAAGGCGAAGGCAGGCCCGAAGGTGCTGGCAGCCCTGCTCCCGCCATGGCCGGAATGCTCAGCTTGGTGTCGCATCCAGGGCAGCGTACAATTTTACCAGCCATCTCGGGCTCGGCCTTGAGCTGCATGTCACATGTAGGGCATTTGAACGTCACTGATGATTTCCTCCTGAGTGTGTTTTGAAATGAAAGCGCTGGGGTCTGACGAGAACGTACTCAAACCCATGATCATTTCTTGGGGTGAAATCCAGTGAAGCTGTAAAGATACCAGTGTACCTGACAAAAAGGTACCAGAGAACCGGCCAAATGTATCACTTTTGACCAAGCCTCATGGAAGCTCGAAAAAGGAGGTGGTATTTGGCGCTACGCACATGCCCAAAACAGGCAGGGCGCTTGGTCCTCCAAGCACCGTCTCTCGCAGGCTGATGGACACTCTTGATGCCACGTGACCAGCTTCACCACGCAGACCTCTCGCGGCTGGTTGAGGACAACCAGCCCTACCCATCGCGTCATGCACGCTCAACGCATCGCGCATGCCCGGCGCAGGTAGGGCGCTTGGTCCTCCAAGCGCCGTCACCCTCAGGCTGATGGGTTCTCTCGATGCCTCATACCACATCCACCTCGCAGACCTCTCGCGGCTGGTTGGGGACAACCAGCCCTACCCATCGCGTCATGCACGCTGAACGCATCGCGCATGCCCGGCGCAGGTAGGGCGCTTGGTCCTCCAAGCGCCGTCGCTCGCAGGCTGATTGGTTCTCTCGATGCCTCATACCACATCCACCTCGCAGACCTCTCGCGGCTGGTTGGGGACAACCAGCCCTACCCATCGCGTCATGCACGCTCAACGCATCGCGCATGCCCGGCGCAGGTAGGGCGCTTGGTCCTCCAAGCGCCGTTTCTCGCAGGCTGATGGGTTCTCTCGATGCCGCATGACTGCTCCACCTCACAGACCTCTCGCGGCTGGTTGGGGACAACCAGCCCTACCCTGCAACCAGCCCTACCCTGCAACCAGCCCTGCCTTGCCTACAACAGCTCCTCAACAAAACGCTTGGAATCAAACGGCTGAAAATCCTCCGCCTTCTCTCCGAGGCCGATGAACCTTGTGGGCACGCCGAGTTCCTGCTGAATGGGCACCAGCACGCCGCCTTTGCCACTGCCGTCCAGCTTGGTGACGATGACGCCGGTCAGGGGAATCGCTTTATGGAATTCGCGTGCCTGCTGCAGCGCATTGCCGCCTGTGGTGGCATCGCAGACCAGCAGCACTTCATGCGGTGAGCTGGTATCTTTGCGCCCGAGGATGCGATGGATCTTCTTGAGCTCCTCCATCAGATTGTGCTTCGTGTGGAGGCGGCCTGCGGTGTCGCAGATGAGGAAGTCGGCTTCTGTTTTCACCGCTTTTTCGTAGCCGTCAAAACACACGGCTGCGGGGTCGCAGTTCGGCGGTCCTTTGACCAGCGGGATCTGCAGGCGCTCAGACCAGACGGTGAGCTGCTCCACAGCAGCGGCGCGGAAGGTGTCTGCAGCGGCCAGCACGATCTTGTAGCCGCGCTTGTGCAGCAGGTTGGCCAGCTTGGCGGTGCTGGTGGTCTTGCCGGTGCCGTTCACTCCCACGATCAGGAGCACCTTGGGCTTGCCTGGTATGGGCTCCAGCGGCGGCACGGTCTCAGGCAAAATCTTGCGCACATGCTCGCGTGCCACCTGCACGATGTCCGCACCGTGCAGCGTGCGCTGGCGTGACTTGAGGTCCTTCACAATCTGCAGCGCCAGACGCGGGCCCAGATCTCCGGAGATGAGGGAGGCCTCCAGCTCGTCCCAGTCGATGTCGGGCTTGGTGAAGCGCTGAAGGAGGGATTTGAAGAAACCGGCCATGCAGAGGGTCTAGGAAGGTTGCGGAGCAGAAGCGGCGGGAGATCCCGGTTTACGCAGAGACTTGGCCAGCTTGTCCAGCACGCCATTCACAAAGGAGCCGGACTCTCCAGCGCTCAGCGCCTTGGCGATGTCGATGGCCTCGTTCAGGATCACCGGCGTGGGCACCTCCGGGCAGTAAAGCAGCTCGTAGGACGCCACGCGCAGCACGTTGCGGTCCACGGCGGCCAGACGCTCAAAGCTGAAGTTTTCGATCTGTTTGGAGATCCCCGTGTCGATCTCCTCCTGATGGGAGAGCACCCCCTGGATCAGGCTTTCGGCAAAGGCACGTGTGGAGGTCTTGGCGCTGTGCAGCGTCCAGAATGCAGCTGCGTCCTCGGGTTTGGCTTCAGCCCCCTGAAGATCACGGGCAAAGAGAAATTGAATGGCGGCCTCGCGGCCTTCGCGGCGTCTTCCCATGGTTAGGCTTGGTCGATGGGTTCGCCGGCAAAGGTGGCTTTCATCTTGCCGAAAAGGTTGATCATCTTCACGCAGGTCTGCGCGGCTTCCGTGCCACGGTTGATGGTGGCGCCGAGGCAGCGCTCCTCTGCCTGCTCTTCGCTGCTGACGAGCAGCACCTCATGAATTACAGGGATGCAATGCTTGACTGCCATCTGCTGCAGGGCGTCCGTCACAGAGGCACCCACCAGATCCGCATGCTCCGTGCTGCCACGGATGATGACGCCGAGCGTGATCACAGCGTCCGGCGTGCTGCCACGCAGCACATGCTCCACACACACGGGAATCTCAAAGGCTCCGGGCACACGATAGACATCCACTGAGGCATTGGGCGCGATGACCTCGATCTCTTCACGGGCGGCATTGAGCAGGCCCTGGACGAACTGGTTGTTATAGAGGGAGGCGACGATCGCGATATTGACCGGCTCCTGGGTGGGTCGTGGACGACTGGAGGCGTAATTGGACATGAGAGGGAAAAATGAGGAATGAACGGGAAGAAGGCGGCGGGCTCAGAGCTTGTGCCCCATCTTCTTTTTCTTGGTTTCGAGGTAGCGGGCGTTTTCGGGCTTGGGGGTGGACTTCACCGGCACCTGCTCCACGATCTCCAGCTTGTGGCCTTCCAGGCCCACCACCTTGCGGGGGTTGTTGGTCATGAGCAGGAGCTTGCGCACGCCCAGGTCGGAGATGATCTGCGCGCCGATGCCGTAGTCGCGCAGGTCCATGGCAAAGCCGAGCTTCAGATTGGCCTCCACGGTGTCCAGCCCCTGCTCCTGCAGCTTGTAAGCCATGATCTTGCCGTGCAGCCCGATGCCGCGCCCTTCATGGCCGCGCATGTAGATGATGATCCCCTTTCCTGCGGTGGCGATCTGCTTCATGGCAGCATGCAGCTGGCTGCCGCAGTCGCAGCGGCGGGAGGCAAACACATCGCCCGTGAGGCACTCGCTGTGCACCCGCACCAGCACCGGAGAGTCAGGGGTGATGTCCCCCATGACCATGGCCACGTGGTGGATGCCGTCGAGGTGGCTCTTGTAAAGGTGCAGCTTGAAGGTGCCGAAGTCCGTGGGCATGTCCACCACCTCCATCTTTTCCACCAGCTTCTCGCTCAGGCGGCGATGGGCGATGAGGTCGGCGATGCTGCACATCTTGAGCTTGTGCTTTTTGGCAAATTTCTTCAGGTTCGGCAGCCGTGCCATGGTGCCGTCCGGGTTCATGATCTCGATGAGCACCCCGGCCTCCCGCAGTCCGGCCAAGCGGGCCAGATCCACGGCCGCCTCGGTATGCCCGGCACGGCGCAGCACACCGCCGGGCTTGGCCACCAGGGGATTGATATGCCCGGGCTGGACCAGATCATCCGGCCTGCTTTTGGCGTCTGCAAGCAGACGGATGGTGTGGCAGCGATCGGCGGCGCTGATGCCGGTGGTGATGCCCTTGGCCGCGTCCACCGTCACGGTGAAGTCCGTGCGGAAGGCCTCGCGGTTCTCCGGCACCATGCTGGCCAGGTTTAGACACTCAGCGATCTCCAAGGAAACCGGCACGCACAGCATGCCCCCTCCCTGGCGCACCATGAAATTGACCATCTCCGGCGTGATCTTCTCCGCCGCACAGATCAGGTCGCCTTCATTTTCACGGTCTTCGTCATCGGTGACGATGACCATACGTCCGGCGCGAATGTCTGCGATGACAGACTCCACGGAGTCGAAAACGGATTCCTTTTTGCGGGGCATGAGAGAGGTGGGAAAGAGCCAGTGCCGCAGGGGAGCGGCTTCAGGGGTTAATGACTTAGCTGATGGACGACTGTTTTCCAGTGCGAGTTGGTTTTTCGTTGCTGAAAAGGACCGGGCTCGCGTAATGTCAAACCATGCCGCCACCCGCCAAAGTGAAACGTCCGTCATCGGTGACTGTGGGCGAGTTTTTCAGTCTCAATGAAAAAAGCCTCAAGCTGAAGCTGGTGGGCACAGATGTGGGCTTCTCCCGCAAGATCAACGAGCCCTCCGTCAACCGCCCCGGCCTGGCCCTCTCCGGCTTCTTCACCTACTTTGCCTACAAGCGCATCCAGGTCATCGGCAATTCCGAGCACTCCTTCCTCGAAGGGCTGGACCCCAAGCTGCGGGAGGCCCGCTTCAGCCAGCTCTGCTCCTGGGACATCCCCTGCATCGTGGTGGCACGCGGCCACCGGCTGGAGGACGCCCTGGTGGATCTGGCCAACGAGGCCGGCATCTCCGTCTTTCAGACGAGCATGATGACCATGAAGTTCCTCAACGCCGCCACCATCAAGCTGGAGTGGGCCTTTGCCCCCACCCTGCTGGTGCACGGCTGCCTGGTGGATGTACAGGGGCTAGGCGTGCTCATCCAGGGTGAAAGCGGCTGCGGCAAGAGTGAAAGCGTGATCGGCCTGCTACAGCGCGGGGCCAGCCTCGTGGCGGACGACGCCGTGCGTCTGCGCCTCATCGAGGACCGTGAGGTCGTCGGCTCCGCCCCGGACATCACCCGGGGGATGATCGAGATCCGCGGCCTGGGCATCCTCAACGTGGCGGCCCTCTTTGGCGTCAGCGCCGTGCGCCTCAGCAAGCGGCTGGACCTCATCGTGGAGCTCGTGCGCGGGGCCAAGACCGAGGACCTGGAGCGCGTGGGTGTCAGCAGCGATACCAGCGACATCATGGGCATCAAGATTGGCCGGGTGGCCCTGCCCGTGGAGCCTGGGCGGGACGTGGCCGGGCTCATCGAACTGGCCGCCATCAACTTCAAGCTGCGCACCTTTGGCTACAACAGCGCGGTAGAGTTTGACCAAAGGTTGTTGAAAAAGATGACGGATGATCAATTAGGTTAGTCCCAGCCCAGCATTCCCTTTCCACCATGAGCATCCAAAAAGAACTCACGATTCGCAACAAAATGGGCATGCACGCACGTCCGGCGGCGCAGTTCGTCAAACGCGCCAGCAAGTACCAGTGCGATGTCTGGGTGGAAAAGGACGATGAGCCGGTGAACGGCAAGAGCATCATGGGCCTCATGATGCTGGCCGCCGGCCGAGGAGAGACCATCAAAATCATCGCCGACGGCTCCGACGCTGAAGCCGCCGTGGCGGATCTGGAAGAACTGGTGACGTCCGGGTTCGGGGATTCGGAATAAAAGAGGACTCACTCCTCGAAGCGCTGCTTTATCCTGAGCCAGGTGATCGTTTTCATCAGTGCCTCCGGAGAAAAACCGACCTTTTGACGTGCGCGCCTGCGCAAATACAGCGGCAGCGCGTACGGCAGTGAAAGCAGCGGCAGCCAGATGAAAGCCGCCAGCTTTGGCGAGATGGCATCCCAGGACCAGCCGATCAGGGGCGGGACGTGGATCAAGGCCGCCACATAGGCGACGCAGAGCGCAATGAACCCATAGAGCATCAACACCTGTCGCCAGTGCAGCGGGATGCGCTCAACCAAGATTACGGACTTGGAGGAAAAGGCCACCGAATCCACGTCCCCCTTTCGATGGCGCATCAGGCGCACACTTCTGAGCGGGAATAGTGGCAGGTAAAACAACGAAACCCACTCCGTGGTGACGTAGGAGCCATCGGGCCTAAAGTCGCACTCACCGTAATAAGCAGTGCCAATTCCATTGAAGGTAAAGGGCATGGGAAGCCGCAGGGCTATGCCAAGGGTTTACTTCTTCCCCACCGACTCCTTGATCCGTGGAGACACCCGGATGTCGCTGCCATCCTTCACCTCGATGGGTGCTGGCTGCTGCGGAGCTGGCTCTTTGAGCGCCTGCACCAGCATCGTGCCCACAAAATAGATCAGCCCGCCCCCCAGCCCAGCCGCAATGGCGATCAAATGCCGCTGCCACACATGATCACGGTCGATAATATACCAGAAGCGCATGCAGAAGAGGATCCACATGATGCTGGCGGCTAGGACGAGGAGGAGGCCGGAAGACATGGCGGAAAGTGTGGCGTGAAATACGAATGCCTGCGACAGAAAAAACAAAACCCCGCACAGGGCGGGGTTTTGCACACATCGAGCTGAAAAAAGACGATTAACGCTTGGAGAACTGGAAGCGCTTGCGGGCACCTGGACGGCCGGGCTTCTTACGTTCCTTGGCGCGGGAGTCACGGGTCAGCAGACCGTTCTGCTTGAGGACGCCGCGAAGCTCAGGATTCACGCCGATCAAAGCACGGGCAATGCCCAGACGCACTGCACCGACCTGGCCGGTGGAACCACCGCCGGTGGCGTTCACCTTGAAGTCATAGGTCTGACGGGAATTGGTGAGAGCCAGCGGGAAAAGGATCTGGTTCTGCAGGGCGACGGTGGGGAAGTACTCCTCGAAGTCGCGGCCGTTCACGGTGATGCTGCCGGAGCCTTCGGTGATGAAGACGCGGGCGATGGCGGTCTTGCGGCGGCCAGTGGTGGTTTTGAGAGGCTTGCTCATGCGATGGGGTGAACGGTAAAAATTAGGCGACGGCGAAAGGCTTCGGATTCTGAGCCTCATGCGGATGCTCGGCACCGGAGTAGATCTTGAGCTTGCCCAGGATGGCACGGCCAAGACGGTTGTGGGGGACCATGCCCTTCACTGCACGCTCAACAAGAAGCTGAGGGCGGCGGGCGCGCACGCGCTCGACGTTTTCGACCTTCTGGTTGCCGACGTAGCCAGCCTTGGAGGTGTAGATCTTCTGCTCTTCCTTCTTGCCGGTCAGACGGACTTCAGCGGCGTTCAGAACGACCACGAAATCACCCGTGTCCACATGGGGGGTGAAGGTGGGCTTGGTTTTGCCGCGCAGGAGGTTGGCGGCTGCGACTGCGACGTCTCCAAGAACCTGGTTCTTGGCGTCGATGACCCACCACGTGGGGGTATGCTCCTGGGCTTTGGCTGAAAACGTCTTCATGAATGATGTGTACGAAAAATCTTCCGTTCTGGGGAAGAAGGGGGGCCGCGATGGTAGGAGGTTTGGTCAAAGAGTCAAGGCAGAAACAAAGTTATTCACAATGAAAATGCATCTGACTCGCGTTTTTGGGTCCGATTTCCCACTTTCGAGAGGCCTGCAGCCCATGCTTCACTTCCTCCACAGCCATTTCATCGCCTCGGGGAAGAGGCTCGCACCGTGCTTGCTGTTGTGGGCACCCGTCCCGAAGGAGAAGGTATAATCATACTTCTGGTAGGCCAGCGCGGCGGCCATCTGCTGATTGGCCAGCGGCCAGTTGCCAAAGGGGTTGTCCAGGTCGCTGCTGCCATCCTGCAAATACACCCGCAGCGGCTTGCGCTCCGTGAGGCGGATGATGGAGGGGTACACATGCCCGCCCGCCAGATCCACATAGCTGCCGATGGTGGAGAAGACCTTGCGAAACTTGTCCGGGCGCTCCCACGCCACAGTAAAGGCGCAGATGGCTCCGCTGCTGGCACCTGCAAGCGCCCAGCCCTCGGGGTTTTCAGTCAGCTTGTAGTCCTTCTGCACCTGCGGGATAATTTCTTCGAGGAGGAAGCGCGCATAGGTGTCTCCCAGCGTGTTGTACTCCTTGCCACGGTTGTTGTTCTTCCACGCGCTCTGCGGCTTCGTCTCGCCGATGTGCCCGGGATTGATGAAGATGGCGATGGTGGGCGGCATGTCTCCGCTGGCGATGAGGTTGTCAAACACCACCGGCACGCGCCATGCGCCCTTCACGCCCACGTAGTCGTGCCCGTCTTGAAACACCATCAGGTTGGCCGGCTGCTCCGCCTTGTACTGCGCCGGCACATAGATCCACCAGTCCCGCTTGGTGCCTGCATAGATCTTCGACTCATGCACCGGCATCGCGATCACCTTCCCCTTCGGCACATCCGCCTTCTCCTGGGAGAGCGGCCCGAGTTGGTATTCGTCGGCAGCGAAGGTGGAAACACTGAGCAACGAAAGGATCGTCAGAGCAATACGAGATTTCATGATTTGGACGCCATGTTGAGGAAGGCTGAAGTGAACGTCAAGAATGTTGAACATCCTGCACCCAGCTGGCGAGCTGCCAGGATCATCATTGCATACAGCACTCGAATATGAACAATGCACCTGCAAATGAGCGCTTCAGATCCCCAGTATCACGTGATCATTGGCACACCCTCGTCATCATCTGGCAGGAGCCCTCTCACGGATAGTGCGCATGCCACCCGGGCGCAGGCCGCAGCTCGCTGCCGTGAAATCATGTTCCGCTGGCTCGATGACCGTCATGCCGACAACACACCCCCGATCAGGAGTGTCCGCATGTACCGCTCAGAGGGTGCTTTCCCTTGGATCAAGCCTTTGACAGACGAACCCCCTGATGCCGAGACTCCTGTTTTTAGCGAGGCGCTGGCACAGGAGTGGGTGAATGAGACATCCGCCAAGGACTGGCCGCATCTGCTTGCGCGTGTTGCAGCGGCGAAACGTGAGATCCCTCGTGGCTGGTTCCGCTGGCTTCATCACACCTCTCTCGCGCGCTTCGAAGAAGAATATAGCAACAACGGCCCCTCCGTCATGCAACAGCTGCAGTTCAGATCGGAGTGGCACGCTCTTTCTCAATCGGCCAGGCTTGATTCAAAACGCCTCGGTGAATTGCTGCCTCTGCTGGAGATCCATTCTTGGGAGGTCGGTTGCTACGGTCTTCATCGTCTCGCGGAGTCGGGCTGGAGGCAGCTGAGCCCGCGGGCACGTGGCAGGCTGCTCGCGGGCATGGCAAATTCAGAAAGTCTCTGTGATGAAGAATTGGTATGGCACGAAAGCCCCTCAGCACCTGGAGCCTTTCCTCCCACCCCAGCAGTGAGCGTCAGCACATGGCTCATGGCGCGTCTTTCAGACGCCGAGTTTGATGCGGAAAGTGTGCTGGAAATAGCCTGCCACGCAGTCAGAAATGAAGACCCCCAGCTGCTGGCCAGGATCCTCCACGCAGGAGCTGCACGCCTGGGAGAAAGCATCGAGCGCATGGAACCCTTCCATCCGGAGTCATGGACAAGGAATGTCCGTGATTTTGATGTCACCGGATACCTAAGCCACCGGGTTGTCGACATGGTGCTAGAAGCAGCCATCCTGCGCAGGTACAGAATGGGGCAGCGTCTGGCACTGGCCTCCGGGGCAAGCCCTAACATCCGCATCTGGGAGCTTGAATCATGCAGCAATGAGCAGTTCACCGCCTTGAGTTATGCGATTGATCAACACGATTTCGAACTTGTTGAACTGCTGCTCGCCCACCCCTTCGTCGGAGCCGATGAAGTCAGCAGCAAATCCCTTTTCCTGGCGATCAGAATGTGCCATCACAAGCTGGCCGAGCGCATCCTCGACAGGGGAGTTCCATTTGATCGTGGCGACTTCATCGAGGGTTTGGACCCATCACTTCCCGGCAGCAAACCCGGATGGAAAAACTTTCCCGAACTTCCCCAATGTGAACCAGCCGACTTTGAAAGAGCCGAACGCCTGAGCTCTGGGCTGCCTTTATCCCACCCCTCAGCGGTGCCTTGGTTCATCCACGGCTGCAGCATGATGGGCGGCAGTTGCAGCACGATTTTGGCAGCGCTGCTTCACAGAGATGACCTGAAACATCTGCAATACTACCACTCCAGGGGCCTGCCGCTGCGAATGACGACGTCAGACTTTGCCATCGCACTCGCTGTGGAATCCTACGACTGCCTGTGCTGGCTGATGCAGCAATGGGGAGCACCCAAGAGTTTCTTGCTGAAGCTTCGGCGCGAAATCCCTGCATTCGGCACTCGGGGCAGGCTGTGGATGGTGCGCGCTGACGCTCGGCGTGTGGGTCTTCTGGATACCTTCGACACCAGTGGCCAGGAACCGCTCCATCTGCCTGATGGCGGACGCCTATGGATGGATTTCTCAGGCCTCGTCATCCAGGATGACCAACTAGGTCCGAGCTATAAACGCCAGATCTGCATCGACCCACGGCGGCGGCCTGGCTTCGTCGTCCTGCGCTCCGTCTCGATCACATGGGCATCCTGCCGCCACCCCAAAAGTGATTATGAATTACAAAGCATGATCCCTCTGATCAAAGAGATGAATGGCCAGTTTTTTTACACAGGCATGACACTTGGAACGCTAGGCGATCAGCGCGGCCTCAGCAGCATACACTCCCAACTGAAGTCGTGGAGTCAGGGCACGTATTGGAAGCAAATGCGCCCCGGAATCCTCGAACGCGCCATGCAAAACAACGTTCCATTTTCATTCAAAACTCCGCAGCAGCCCCTCCCTCGTCGATCTGCCTTCACAGCCCTCAATAGCTTGCGACAGAAGCTGGCAGCGTTTTGGAGGAGTCCTTGACAGGCGCTCATCATGCACACCGGTTTTCGCACGGCCCCACTTACTGGGCACAAAACAGATCAGCCCAGCCGCTCTGCGCAACTGGGCTGATCATCGAATGTGAAGCTGAGCACAGAGCCTTACGCGATCCGTCCACAGCACTGCTTATACTTCTTCCCGCTGCCGCAGGGGCATGGGTCATTGCGGCCGATGTTGGTCACTTTGGGCTTGGGGCGCGGACCTACGGAACTGGGGAGGATGAGGCGGGGGCCGTCGCGCTCAGGGCTGGGCGGCGGGGCTTCCTGCTCCTCTTCCTCCTGACGCTGCTGGGGGGCATCGCCTCCGCTCTGCTGCATGGCCATCTGGGCCAGGAAGTGCTCAAAGGCGGCGAGCTGCTGCGTGCTGCGGAAGAGATTGCCCAGGACCTCGCCGTTGATGTTGTTCATCAGTTCGGCAAAGATCGTGAAGGCTTCCTGCTTGAACTCGATGAGCGGATCCTTCTGGCCGTAAGTGCGCAGGTTCACACCTTCCTTCAGCGCATCCAGCGCGAAGAGGTGCTCCTGCCACAGGCGGTCGATGGCGTTGAGCAGGATCATTTTCTCGATCTCCTGCAGCACGGTCGGGTTGGCATTGCCCACCTTGACCTCGTAGGCACCGAGGATCTTGTCCTTGAGGAAGGCTGACTTGGCGTCGAAGTCGAGCGCCATGAACTCATCATCAAACGCACGCAGGCCGATGGGGAAGGTCGTGTTCACCCAGGAGAGCAGGCCCTCGTAGTCGTCGCCTTCTTCGTTCTTCGCGTCCTTGGACACAAAGGCGCCAAGGCGTTCGGTGATGCCCTTTTCCACAGCCTCATTGATGAGGATGCGGGTGTCGTTGCTGTTGAGCACGTCGTTGCGCCATTCATAGACGACTTCGCGCTGCTGGTTCATCACGTCATCGTATTCCAGCACGCGCTTGCGCCAGACGTAGTTGCGCTGCTCCACGCGTTTCTGCGCGGTTTCGACGGAGCGGTTCAGCCAGGGGTGCTGGAGCTCCTCCCCCTCCTTCATGCCAAAGCGCTCCATCATCTTCGTCATGCGCTCGGCGGCGCCGAAGTTGCGCATGAGGTCGTCTTCAAAGCTGAGGAAGAACTTGCTCTCGCCGGGGTCGCCCTGACGAGCGGAACGGCCGCGCAGCTGGCGGTCCACACGGCGGCTTTCATGGCGCTCCGTGGCCAGCACAAAGAGGCCGCCCAGTTCGGCAACTCCTTCGCCCAGCTTGATGTCCGTTCCACGACCAGCCATGTTGGTGGAGATGGTCACAGCACCGCGCTGTCCGGCGCGGGCCACGATCTCGGCCTCCTGGCGGTGGTACTTCGCATTCAGCACGTTGTGCGTGATCTTCTGCAGCTTGAGCATGCGGGAGACCATTTCAGAGGCTTCCACGCTGGCGGTACCGACGAGTACCGGCTGGCCCTTGGCGTGCAGCTCGCGGATCAGCTCGATCACGGCGGTGAACTTCTCGCGGCGGGTCTTGTAGATGCTGTCGTTGTGGTCCTGACGTTTCACCGGACGGTTGGTCGGGATGGTGAGCACATCAAGGCTGTAGATGTCGTGGAACTCGGCGGCGTCCGTTTCAGCGGTGCCGGTCATGCCGCCAAGCTTCTGGTAGAGTCGGAAGTAGTTCTGAATGGTGATGGTGGCCAGGGTCTGTGTCTCAGCGTCGATCTGCACGCCTTCCTTGGCCTCCACAGCCTGGTGCAGGCCGTCGCTCCAGCGGCGTCCGGCCATCTTACGGCCCGTCTGTGCGTCCACGATGACGACTTTGTTTTCTTCCACCACGTACTCCACGTCCTTCTCATAGAGGCAGTAGGCACGCAGCAGCTGGCTGATCTGATGGATGCGCTGTCCCTGGTGGGAGAGGCGGTCCTGCATTTCGGCCTTCTTGCGGGTGCGGGCGTCTTCAGAGAGCGTCTTGTCGCCGTCGATCTCAGAGTAAACCGTGGCGATGTCCGGCAGCACGAAGGCGTCCGGCTCGTCGGGGCTGAGGAAATTGCGGCCCATCTCGGTGAGGTCGGCGTCGTGGGACTTCTCTTCGATGAAGTAGTAGAGCTCTTCCTTGAGCTTGAAGTACTCCACCTTCTGCGTGTCGGCATAGAGGGAGAGCTCGGCCTTTTCCATGGCACGGCGGAGTTCGGGCTCCTCCATGCAGCGGGTGAGGGCGCGGTTCTTGGGCTGGCCCATGTGCACCTGGAAGAGCTTCTTGCCGGCCAGATCCATGTCTCCGGCGACGGCGGCCTCCTTGGCCTCGGTGATGAGGCGGTTGCACAGCGTGTTCTGGCGGCGCACCAGCTGCTCCACCAGGGGCTTGTAGCGCTCATACTGGTGATTGCTCTCGGCAGCCATCACGGGGCCGCTGATGATGAGGGGTGTGCGCGCCTCATCGATGAGCACGGAGTCCACTTCGTCCACGATGGCAAAGTAGTGGCCGCGCTGAACCTGCTGGTCCTTGCTGGAGGCCATGCCGTTGTCGCGCAGGTAGTCAAAGCCGAACTCGCTGTTGGTGCCGTAGGTGATGTCCGTGAGGTACTGCTCGCGGCGGAGGTGCGGCGGCTGGTCGTTCTGGATGCAGCCCACGGTCAGGCCCAGGAATTTGTAAAGGCTGCCCATCCACTCGCTGTCGCGTCGTGCCAGGTAGTCGTTCACGGTGATCACGTGCACGCCGCGTCCAGTCAGCGCATTGAGGTAGGTCGGCAGGGTGCCCACGAGGGTTTTACCTTCACCGGTGGCCATTTCGGCGATCATTCCGCGGTGCAGGGCCACACCACCAATGAGCTGCACGTCAAAGTGCACCATGTTCCAGCCCAGCGGGTGGTCGCACACCATGATCTCGCGGCCGCACATGCGACGAGCGGCGTTTTTCACCACGGCGTAGGCTTCCGGCAGGATGTCATTGAGCATCTTCTGCTCGATGGCGGCAAAGTCGGGCTGGATGGCATTCCAGGCTTCGCGGGAGCGGTCCACGCGCTCTTTTTTCTGCTCCAGGCTGGCGCTGCGCCAGGCTCCCTTGGCCAGGTAGCTGTCGTCCAGAGAGGGGAAATGCTGCTTCAGCGCGGCAAAGTACTGCTCCACGGATTCCAGGCAGGCATCCACCGCCGCCTCATCGGCGATTCGCAGGCCCACCCCGCCGAGAAACGGCGGCGTGTGAAAGGCACGGAACTGAGCCTGCCACTTCTGCGTACGTTCGCGCAGCGCCTCCTCGGGCTCGTTTTGCAGCTGCGCTTCGATGCGGTTGATCTCGGCCACCACGGGCTGGAGCTTGCGCACGGTGCGCTGGTTCTTGGTGCCGATGATTTTTTTGATGATCCAGTTGAACATGGGGAAATAAGATACGACGCCCGGCCTGCAATGGTCGGAACGGAGGGACGCCGAATGTGGCGGATGTCAGCCAGTGCGCAAGGACTCAAACGCGCTGTCTTTAGCGGAGTACCACGTCTTTGACCCGCCGTGGGATCATCGCGCTGCGCACCACGTCCGGACTCACACTGCGCAGGAAATCGAGCAAAACCACGGGAGATTCCACGATCATGCGCTCGATCTGGTCGCGCCGGTGCGTCCAGCGGGAGTTGCGGTGCAGGTATTCCAGGTCGGCCAGGATTTCCTCCACATCGCCCTCGCTGAAACCGGCGAGCTGGAATGCGTAGGGGTCAAGGAGTGGCATGGCGTGGCAGGGGTGGAATGGGCCGGATGAAATCGAGAATGCGCGCGCCGACAAGCGCTTCGATGCGCATTTTTTTGGCAACGAGTGACATTGACCATGGTTGTCATGTAGCTTTTTGGCCGCACCTCACGTTTACTGGCAGCTCATGCCCCGCATCCTCTGGCAGAACATCCACAGCACCTGGCTCGCCGCCGTGGTGGTCGTGGTCGTCCTCGCGCTGCTCTGGCTGGGCTACCGCCGCAGCCCGCTGCGTGGCTGGCGCAAAGTGGCCGCCATGCTCTGCAAGCTGGCCGCCCTCTCCCTTCTGGCCCTCTGCCTGCTGGACCCGCTGTGGACCAGGCAGCAGCCCAAGAAAGGCGAGAATGAAATCATTGTGCTGGTGGACACCAGCGCCTCCCTGGAAACAGCGGAAAAACCCGGAGAGTCCACCCGCGCCGCGCAGGTGACAGCCGCACTCAATGATGGCCAGGAGGATGCCGCATGGATTCGCTCTCTGAGTGAAGACTTCCGACTCCGCCTCATGACCGCGGGCGCGCAGACGCAGAGCGTGCCGCATTTCCACACTCTTAAATACGATGGCACACGCTCAGACCTCTGCCGCACGCTCATGACACTGCGCAACGGCGGCAGCAATCTCGCCGCCGTGGTGCTCGTCAGCGATGGCAATGCCACCGATGCCTCCGCGTGGAAGGCGCAGGCGGGTGGCGCGCCCGTCTTCACCGTGCTGGCCGGAAAGCAGTCCCCTGCCCCGGACCTCGCCATCCTGGACGCCACGGTGGCTACCAGCCCTTTTGAGGACGCGCCCATCACCCTGACCTCGCGTGTTTCCGCCCGTGGCCTGAGCGGCAAACAGGCCACGCTTTCCGCGCTGGATGAGCAGGGAAAGGCGGTGGTGACGGAAAAGATCATCTTTAATGGAGACTCGCCGCAGACACTGCGCCTGCGCATCCCTGTGGCCAAGCCGGGCGTGACCTTTCACAAACTGGAGCTCAAGACCGAAGGAGTGCAGGAGGCCACGCTGGCCAACAACACCCGTCTGCTGGCGGCGGATCGCGGCGCGGGGCCCTACCGCGTACTCTATCTCGCAGGCCGTCCGAATTGGGAGTACAAGTTTCTGCGCCGTGCGATCGCCGGAGATGACGACATCCAGATGCCCAGCCTCGTGCGCATCGCCAAACGGGAGCCCAAGTTTGAATGGCGTGGCCACGCCGGGGAGAGCACCAATCCTATCTTCCGTGGCTTTGGTGCCAAGGACGGCGATGAGGCCCAGCGCTACGACCAGCCCGTGCTCATTCGCCTGGGCACGCGTGATGCCAGGGAGCTGAGCGACGGCTTCCCCAAGGCCGCCGAGGATCTCTTCAGCGAGTACCGCGCCATCATCATCGATGACCTGGAGTCGGCCTTCTTCACCCAGGAGCAGATGCACCTGATCCAGCGCTTTGTCAGCGAGCGCGGCGGCGCGCTGCTCATGCTCGGCGGTCAGGA
Organism: Prosthecobacter vanneervenii; assembly: GCF_014203095.1. NCBI lineage: Bacteria > Pseudomonadati > Verrucomicrobiota > Verrucomicrobiia > Verrucomicrobiales > Verrucomicrobiaceae > Prosthecobacter > Prosthecobacter vanneervenii. The sequence goes on from NZ_JACHIG010000002.1 coordinate 117,664, forward strand.
GTGCTACCAGGCGGGCGGGTATGACCACACCCCCATCGGCAGCATGCTGCCCGTGTATCTGGACCGCACCAGCACCACGGGCCCGATGGTGGATGCCCGCTTTAATTTGACGCGTGAAGGCTGGCTCGAGCCCTGGATGCGCCTGCGCACCGACCGCGCTGAGGATGAGAAGCGCCTGGCCTCCATGCCGCCCTTCTTTTCCATCAATCAGACCTTTTCCATCAAGCCGGGGGCCAGCATCCTGGCCACGGTGTCTGATGGAGTGCAGCCCGCCGTGCCAGCCATCGTCTCGCAGCGCTTTGGCGAGGGGCGCGTGGGCAGCGTGCTGGTGGCGGACCTCTGGCGCTGGGGCATGAAGGACGAGGAGCAGCGCAAGGACATGGAGCGTGCCTGGCGTCAGCTCATGCGCTGGCTTGTGGTGGATGTGGCAGACAGCGTCACCCTCGCCGCAGAAACCGACGCCGCCGACCGCGAGCGTGTGAAGCTCTCCGTGCGTGTGCGCGACCGCGCTTTCAAGCCGCATGGAGACGCGATGGTGAAGATCGAGGTCACGCAGCCCGATGGCAAAAAATCGCAGCTCTTTGCCGAGCCCAGCCTCAAGGAAGCGGGGCTGTTTGAGACCGAGTTCTTTGCCAGCACTCAGGGAAACTACCGCGCCACCGCCACTGTCGAAGACATGGAAAAGCACGCCACCCTCGGCACCCGCGCCACCGGCTGGACGCACGATCCGCAAGCCGTGGAGTTCAGCCGTCTGGAACCCGGCAAGGCCATGATGCAGCGCATCGCCACCGAGACCGGCGGACAGATGCTCGCGCTGGAGGAGATCTCCAGGCTGCCCGACCTGCTGAAAAACATCCGCGTGCCAGTGGAGGTCACGCTTTCCACCCCGCTGTGGCACACGCCCTGGATCTTCCTCGCGCTGCTGCTTCTCATCGGTGCGGAGTGGTATCTGCGTAGAAAAGGAGGCATGGCATGATGAAAGATCGGATCGCACTAAAGTCCTGGGCCACACTCTGCCTCATCATGGCCTGCATGCAGCTCCATGCTGCCCCGCGTGCGCTGGAGGTCGTCATCGTGGTCGGCGCGTCCGGCACAGAGGAATATGGCAAGAAATTCCAAACGCAGGTCACCGCCTGGACCAACGCCTGCACCAAAGCTAGCGTGCCCGCCAAGATCATCCGTGGCGAAAAGACCACTGAGGACCTCGCGCAAACGCTCGCGACTGCGGATGCCACACACTCGCTCTGGCTGGTGCTCATTGGCCACGGCACCTTTGACGGGCGCGATGCCAAGTTCAACGCCGAGGGACCGGACCTCGACGTGAAGCAGCTCGCCGGATGGCTCAAGCCGCTGAAGCAGGAGATCGCCGTGATCCACACTGCCTCCTCCAGCGGCGGCTTTTTAAAGGCGCTCTCAGGCAAAGGCCGCATCGTCATCACCTCCACCAAGAGCCCCGACGAAGTCTTCTATGCCCGCTTTGGCGAGCACTTTGCCGAAGCCATCGGCGGACTGCCGGAGGCGGACCTGGATCAGGACAAGCAAGTCTCCCTGCTCGAAGCCTTCCGCCATGCCAGCAAGACTGTCGCTCTCTTCTATGAAAACGAAGGTCGCCTCGCCACCGAGCACGCCCTGCTCGAAGACAACGGTGACGGCATCGGCACCCGCAGCGAAGTGCTCGCTTCCGACACTCCGCCTGCCACAGCCACCGCCCTCGATGGTGAACGCGCCGCCCAGCTCGTCCTCGTACTCAGCCCCGAGGAGCAGCAGCTCACCGACACCCAGCGCACCACCCGCGATGCCCTTGAGCGCGAGCTGAAGACGCTCAAGGAACAGCGTGCCAAGATGAAAGAAGACGACTACTACACCCAGCTCGAAGCCATCCTGCTCAAGCTGGGCGCAGTGTACGAGACCAAGTCATAATCTTGAAGCAGAGATCCACTGAGATGGGAGTAAAGATGATGATAATCCAAGCCATCATTCTTGGCATGTCGAGTTTTGTCGCCTCTGGCCGTAGTCTCGATGACCATGCTGTTTCCTGAGATTATCACTGCCACACTGCTTGCCGGTCGAATGCCGCTCACGGCGTTCTTTGCCAGCGTGACGCGGGATTTTCACCTGGCGGAGGATATTTTCCAGGAGGTGTGTGTGAAGGCGATCGGCCGGGGGGAGAGCTTTGAAAGTGCGGCGCATCTGATGAACTGGGCGCGGCTGGCGGGGAAGAACCGGGCGATCGACATCCTGCGGACGCGGGAGGGGCGCTGCGTGGGCCTGAGTGATGAAATGCTGGCGCTGCTGGCGGAGGAATGGCCGGACACGGCGCAGGCGGATGCGATGCGGCTGGCGCTGGATGTGTGCCTGACGCGGATCACGCCGAACAACCGGGAGCTGCTGCGGCTGCGCTACTTTGAGCAGCGGCCCTGCGCGGAGGTGGCCGCGATGATGGGGCGCAAGATCGAAACGGTTTACCAGGCGCTGGCGCGCCTGCACAAGGCTCTGGGCGACTGCATCCGTGGGCGCCTGCAATCTGAATCCGCCTAATGAACGACTCTGATTTTCTCACTCTGCTGATGCGTCATCAAGACGGCACGCTCATGCCGGATGAGCTGGCGGCGCTGGAGGCGGCGATGCGAGAGGATGCGGGGCGACGACGGCTGTTTGCAGAGACGCAAGTGAGATCGATGGCGCTGCATGAGCATTTCCGCCGGGATGCGTTTCAGAGGCCGGGGCCGCCGCAACGGCGTGCGCGGTGGTTCACACGGCCTGTGGCGGCGATGGCGGCGATGGCGGCGGGCCTGGCGCTGGGGCTTTTCTGCGCCTCGTTGGTGTGGGCGATCTCGGCGCCGCGGATGACGAGCGAGAGGCTCTTTGCGCTGATGAACGGGGGCTTTGAGGAAAGCAGCCTGGGGCGCGGCTTTCCGCGCGAGACGGGTGTGTGGAGCGGTGATGAGGCGGCGATCCGCGAGGGGCGGCTGGAGTTCCTGGCCACGGGCAGTGATGATGCGGACCCGAGCGCGCGGGCGATCTCCTGCGATGTGTTTCAACTGGTGGATCTGCGGCCGCTGCGCAAAAGTGCTGGGGCTGGAGGGGACCCGATGCTGGAGCTGAGCGCGAGGTTTGCGGATGCACGCGCGGCGGGCACAAACCCCTCGGTGACGTTTTTCTGCCAGATCTACCTTTTCAGCGGTGATCCCGCACTGATGCACCAGACGTGGCCCAGGAGCATCCAGGAGGCGCTGGCGAGCGGCAGCGCCCAGGTGACGACGCTGGGCAGGGACGCGCATGGGACGCGCACGCTGACGGCGCGCTGCCTGCTGCCTGCGGAGGCGGATTTTGCCGTGGCCCAGATCGTGGCGCGACCGAATCTGCGCCCGGCAAAACTCGAAGGCCTGAGTGCCGATGATGTGAAGCTGACCCTGAAAACCGCGCCTGAACTGCCTGTCCGAATTGTACAACGATGAAAAAGACCGCCCTACTCCTGTGCCTGAGCACCCACTTGTCCGCCCTTGAATATCCGCACCAGACGGATGAGCCGCAGAAGAGCGGCTGGCCGCTGACGGCGGAAGAGCGCGCGTACATCATCGACAAGCCGGAACACGAGCGGCGGCCGGGGCGTGAGGTGAACCAGCACCTGCCGCAGCTCTGGCCGGTGGTGCCGAGCGCGGGGTACTTCGGAGGGGACTCGTGGCTGAAGCTGCACGAGGCGCATGTGAAGACGGTGCGGGAAAACCAGGGGCCGGTGGATGTGCTGCTGGTGGGCGACAGCATCACCATCCAGTGGGGCGACTCATGGCGGAAGCATTTTCCGGATCTGAGAGCGGTGAACATCGGGATCGGCGGGGACAAAACGCAGAACGTGCTCTGGCGGCTGGACCATGGCGGGGTGGAGGGGCTGGAGCCGAAGGCGATCGTGCTGATGATCGGGAACAACAACATGTTCTTCACGCCCGAGACGGGCGTGGAGGCTGCTGCGAAAGGCATCGAGATGTGCGTGAAAAATCTGCGCGAGAAGTTTCCGCAGGCGCCGCTGATCGTGGCGAAGATCCTGCCTGCGCATGCACCGGGCGCGGCCTTTTATGAAGACATCAAGAAGACGAACGCGGCGCTGGATGCGCTGAAGCTGGAGAGCGATGCGAAGGTGCGGGTGCTGGACCTGACGGCGGGCTTTACCAACGCCGACGGCACGCTGAAGAAAGACCTGTACACCCCGGACAACATCCACCTCTCTCCGGCTGGGTATGCGGAGTATGCGGCGAAGCTGAAGCCGCTGCTGCAGGCGGGTGCGGGCAACTGACACGGCCTTGAACAAGATGATTCGCAAACTCCTGCAAATCGTGGCGGTGCTGGCTCTCGCCGCGCAGCATGCGCAAGCACGGGAGCAGTATCTGCTGCTGAACTACTCGACGGCGCTGAACGCACCGCAGCAGGCGGAGGAGATGATGCGCTATGTGCGTGACCGCTTTGGAGCGGCGAACCGCGCCTCGCGGCTGAAGACGGGAGTGGCGATCCTCTACACACCGAAGGAGCAGGTGGCGGAGACAGCGGCGAGGCTGCGTGCGGACCTGGAGCTGGCGCGGCAGATGGAGGTGCCTGTGCTGATCCAGGTGGACACGGAGAACTGGCTGCCGGAGGCGCTGACGAACTGGTTTGATCCCTCGAAGCCGGGCTATGCCCCGGACAAGGTGCATGATGTGGAGTGGACGGGCTGGACGCCGGACACGGCGGTGAAGATCTGCTGGCGCAACTGGGGGACGATGCTGCGCGTGGGCCCGCACCCGAACCTGCTGAGCCCGCGATTTCAGGCGTGGGAGAAGTCCATCTACGAGGCGCTGGTGCCGGTGGTGGTGGAGTGGGTGAAGGCGCTGCCGGCGGAAAAGCAGTGGCTTTTTGCCGGCTGGAAGTGCGGCTGGGAAACCTCGCCCAACAGCCAGTATGCTTATTTCAAGAACGGCAACTCTTACCTGACCCGCAGTGATGACCCGAAGTGGATCGATGCTGACAAGGAGCTCATCGGGTACAATGCGGCGAGGACGGGCGGCTTTCAGACAAGCGGGGTGCTCAGCTACGAGCGCACCTACGATGTCTTCATGAAGATCATCGGCGCGCATCTTTCCTATCTGGCGAAGACGGCGCGCGGGCTCGGGCTGCCGCGCGAGAAGATCTTTGTGCACACGATCGCCCAGGGGGTGGACCGGTATAACGTGGAGTCGCAGTTCAATGCGGACAGCAATCCCGCGCCCTCGTTTTACGGCAAGCCCACGGGATCGCTGCGCGACAACGCAAGCTTCATGCGCTGCCTGACGCAAGCGCGGAAGGAACTCGGGGCCACGGGCTATGGCATCGGCGAATTTGTGTTTGGTGCGAAGGATTACGCGGCGTGGCATGGGTGGTTCAGCGACAAGCTGGCCGGGGACCCTGACCTGATCTTTGCCGCGCTGTACAACTACGACACGCTGCGAGGTCATGCGGAGATCGAGCGTGCGCTGCTGGATGCGATGGCCGCGGCTCCGGCGAGCGGTGGAAAATGAAGGAAGAGGAATGCCGCCCAGCATGGAGCCCTGTCGCTCAATCCAGGGTGGCGTCACCAGCAATGGTGCTGAACATCATGGATGGATCAGGGCCCAGCATGCCATGACGAGCATGAGTGCGTCTTCGATGATGGTGACAGTGGACATGGGCAGATTGAACACCGTGCCAAGGCAGGCGCAGCGTATGGCTTTCCTAGACATCACCGCCCTGAGCACGCCCAGCAGGCTAACGCCCATGACCAGCGCCGTGATGGCATTCACACAAGCGGGTTGCACGTTAGCCAAGTAGGCGAGGCCGAGAAGGAGCTCGATAAAGGGATACACGAATCCATACGATGGCAGCACCTTGGCCACGAGATCGTAGCTGCGGTAGGCATCGCTAAAGCCGCGCAGGTCGAGCATTTTAAAGAAGGAAAAAGCGATGAAGAAGCCGCCCATGAAAAGCCGCATGGAGAGCGCCGGATCAAAGTCGCCCTGCATCACATTCACCGCCGTGATGACCAGCAGCAGATAGCTCAAAAGGATGATGAGCGGACGGTAAGTGCGGGTGCTTTTGGCGGGCAGCTCGGATTCTTCAGGAGCAGCCGGGGCGGCCACCTGATACTTCCCCAGAGGACGCAGCCACTCGTTCATTTCCTCATCGCTAAGCACATGATTGGTCCTGATGCTGGCCTGGGGAGGATGCAGGGTGACGACAGCTTCGGTGATGTCTGGATGCTTCTGCAGCCTTGTGGTGATTTTTTCCACGCAGGAGGTGCAGGACAAGCCGGTGAGTTCGAATTTCTGTGGAAGGTTCATGGATTGATCGTGGTTGGATAGAGGGTCGTCGAAAGGGGCGCCCCTTCCCTACCGCTCAGTCAGAAGGAAAAGACCAGCGAGCAAGACCGCCTGCGGCGCGTGCGCAGGCGGCATTTACCCTGGCGTGGATCAGTGGCCGGTGCAGTGGTGCAGAGTACCGCCGCAGGTCTTGCATGTATGCTTGGTCATGCTGCCGTTTTTCAGCATGGCCACGACCTGGTTTTCACAGTCTGCACAGCTCATGCTGTCAGAGTGCTTCAGAGTCACGAGCCCCTTCGGGCCGGGGCCGGTGGAGGCTGGAGACATGAAGTGAACGGTGTGGCATTTGGTGCATGTCACTGCGCTGTGTGGCGCAGAGGCGGGAGCCTGGCAGGAGGCGAGCATCAGCGCGCTGAGCGCACTGATGCCGAGGAGGGCGGTACGGATGAGTTTCGTTTTCATGGTGTGTTTGCGTTTATGTTTGTGTTTGTCTTGAGGCCCAGGCGGCAGGACACCGCCTGGGAAATGGGTTGCTGCCGCCGCGCGCGTGCGAAAGCGGAGAAGGCCGGGCCGCTTAGAGCTTCGAGAGATACTTGGCTGGATTGGCCTCGAACTTCTTGAGGCAGGGCTTGCAGCAGAACTTGATCTCCTGGCCGTTGTACACGGTGCTGACGGGCCCGCCCATGCTGTCGAGGTCATTGCCTGTGACGAGGCAGACCTTCAGCGGATAGGGTTTGGCACCACCGAGGGTGGAGGTGCCCGCACAAGAGACCAGTCCGAGGCTAAGCAGCAGGGTGGCAAGGAGGATGAGAGTGTTTGTTTTCATGGTGGTATGTGTGTGTGTGGTTTTTTTGGGTGCAGAGTCGATGGTTTGAGTTCCATCAAAAGCGGATGATGAGGCCGACGCCGGGGCCGTAGTCGCTGTGATAGCTGGCGGAGAGGGAGACATTGCGCGCCAGCGTGTAGTCGGCGGAGGTGCTCCATTCCCAGCGGCTGCCGGTGTCATAAAAGGCGTAGCCAGACACACCGAGACGAGGCGTGAGCTGAAAGCGCTTGGAAAGCTGGAACCGCCCGTTGCCGTTGCTGTCCACGGTGAAGTCCGCCAGGAACATGAGCGGCAGCCGGTAATTGAACCCGGCGATGATGCGGTTTCCGCCGCCATGGTTGGCAAAGCGGAAGCCTGCGTAGGCCTGGAAGTTCATGTTGAAGTAGCGCTGGTAGATCGCGTCCACTTCATGCTCGGTGTAGGGCTTGCGCCGCCAGCCCAGCTCCCAGAAGAGGAGCAGGTTGTTTTTAGGGTTCATCCAGGAGAGCAGCCCGTTGCTCATCTGTGTCTGGAGCGATGCCGCGCCCCAGACATAGCTCATGTCATGGGCGTGCTCGCCGAGTCCGGCGGCATGGTCATGACTCAGGAAGGAGCGCGGCTTGGCGGTGTGCGCTGCATGAGAGACGGCCGACATGCCGGTGAGCCCGGCGGCATTGGCGAGTGTGTCGGCTGCAGCCTCGCTCATGGCTGCACCATGGTGAGGAGTCTCAGCAGCATCGTCCGGTTCGTAGCGAAACACCCGGGCCATGCCGCTCATCATGTGGTAGAGGATATGGCAGTGAAACATCCAGTCCTTGTCCTCATTGGCCTCAAATTCGAGCAGACGCCGGCCCATGGGGGGGACATCGACGGTGTGCTTGAGCGGAGAGCGTGAGCCGCCGCCCATGAGCAGACGGAAGAAATGGCCGTGCAGGTGGATGGGGTGGTGCATCATGCTGTCATTCACCAGTTCCAGCTCGATGATCTCCCCCTTCCTTATTTTGATATAAGGCTCCTGGGCGATGGTCTTGCCATCAAAGCTCCAGACATAGCGCACCATGTCTCCGGTGAGGTGCAGGGTGATCCGGCGGCGCGGGAGTTTTGACGGAAGCGTCGTGTCGTGCGTAGCTTTCAGCAGTTTGTAGGGCGAGCCTGGGCGGGGCAGCCGGAGCGGGGCGCGGGGATCTGCCTCCTGCTCTTCCAGCGAGAGGGCGAGCATCTGATCCATCTGGTAGAGATTGGGGCGCGGAGGGCTTTGGGCCGCATGCCGTTCCCCCTCGCCAAAGGAGGCGGAGGCGTACCCGCTGCCATCCTGCGCGGTGGCGCGCAGCTCATACTCGCCACTGGCGGGGATGGTGATGATGAGGTCGTAGGTTTCTGCGATGGCCATGAGAAAGCTGCCCACCTGCACAGGCTGCACAGGCGGGCCGTCTGCAGCCACGATGGTCATGGGACCGGAGCTGGAGCTGAGATGGTAGTAGGTGGCGGCGGAGGCATTGATGACCCGCAGGCGCACGCGCTCGCCGGGGCGGCCGGTGATGCGGGTCTGCCGCTGGCCATTGATCAAAAAGGCATGGTAGCCCACATCGGAGACGTCCATGGGCACCATGCGATTCCATTCTCTGAGGAAGTAGTCCTTCAGGTTGCCACGCTGCCACGCGCCGAGGATGGTTTGCGAATTTTTCCGCATGAGGCCGAAGTAGTCGCTGCCGCGCATGAGCATGCGCATGACCTCGTGCGGGTCGGTATTGGTCCAGTCGGAGAGAATGAGCACCTGCTCGCGGTCTGCCTTCATCGGCTCGCCGCCGTGTGGCTCCACGACGATGCCGCCGTAAACGCCGCTCTGCTCCTGCAGGTGGGTGTGGGAATGAAACCAGTAGGTGCCGCTCTGCCGCAGCTGAAACTCAAAGGTGTGGGTGGTACCGGGCTTGATGGGAGGTGTGGTGACGTACGGCACGCCATCCTCCTTGTTGGGCAGCAGCAAGCCGTGCCAGTGAGTGGAGGTCTCCTCATTCCGCAGGTCATTGTGGACGCGGATGCGGGCAAAGTCCCCCTCACGGAAACGCAGCACCGGCCCCGGGATGCCACCATTGATGGTGAGGACACGCACCTGCCTGCCCGCCGGGGCCAGGCGCTGCTCGGAGATGTGCAGGTCGTACTCGACGACGCGCTGGCCGGAGGCTGGTTGGGTTTTCTTGCAGGTGTCGCAGGCAAGAGCTGCGCCGGGTGCCAGGAGTACGGCACTCGCCAAAAGAGAAAGTGTTTTCACGGGAAAGCTGAATCAGGGCTTTGTGACAAGAGGCCACGCCTGCAAAGCATGAGGAGCCCGGTAAGGCCACGTGATGCAGGCACAGTGCGTCTGTGCTCGGCCGGATTCAGGTCAACAGGGAGCAGAGCAGCACGCTCAGCCGCACATGGGGCCGGGTGTTGGCGTGCTCTGCATCAGCGGGCCGGATCGTGCAGCCCGTCTGTTTTACCTGGAAAGGAGAGAAACGAAAATCCTGCGAAAGCGCCGTCCACACCACCTGGGGGATGAAGCTGCGACCTTCCGAGGCAGGTGGCAGTTGTGCAGGAAGGTTCTGATCTGGGAGAGAGGGCTCGGCGCACGAGCAGTCTGACATGCCTGCCTGCTCCAGCCATGCGCAGCATGCCATCTGGCATTTCTCCACCTGCGGAGAGGCAGAGATGATCAGCGGTGCTGTCTGCATCAGCAGCACCAGCATCATCAGACACATCTGGAGGACACGTTTCATCTCACTTCATTAGAGTCCGCCTTGGCGGTTTTATTTCAAGTTTTTTGAATCTTCCTCCATTACGCACAGGGAGATTGAAAAGGATGTGCAGTTTGAATGACAATTTTTGATGCAAAGCTGCGAGCACGAGTCGCCCACAACAACCATCGCACTCCTTGGACGATAACGTAATCTCGAAGCCCTCCGGCGAATTATCAGGACTCAGGTTTTGTTTCTCCGCTCTGGAGTTCTTTAATCACCAAATCTTTATACCGGATCTCCGTGGCGTTTTTGTGAATTTGGAGGCCGATGATTCCTTTCCTCGGAATGGCGGGATCTTCCTCCGAGTAGTCCACGGTCAGCACCTCATTAATCCACAGCCGAATGCGCGGGCCCTCGGCACGGATGTGGCAGGTGTTCCATTCACCGAGCTGCAGCCGCGCCACCGTGGCGGCATCTGGCTGCGCCAGAAAGCGGTGCCTGCGTGACTCATCGTAGAGCGAGCCGTCGATCTTTGGCGCGCAGTCGGCCTGATAGCCCGCCACCTCCGTCTTTCCAGGCACGCGCTGGCTGCGAAACTGCACGCCGCCATTGTTGCCACCCCGCTTGTACTTCACCTGGAGGTCAAAGTCTCCGTACTCGTCTACCGTGCACAGAAAATCATTGCGCGGCTGCCGCAGATCGGGCCTTCCGGCCACGATCTCGTTATTTTCGATTCGCCAGATGGAGCGGTCGCCCTCCCAGCCTTCAAGAATCTTCTCGTGAAACAGGCGCGAGGCATCAGGCCCGGCCTGAGACAGCCGGAGCACGGCGCACAGGCAGAGCAGCAGCATGGGCACTTGGAAATGGTATTTCATGGTTTGATGAGTGGAAGGATGCGCTGGTAGGTTCAGGCTCGTGCCCAGACATCGCGTAGAAAGGCCATGGACTTGAGCACACCGTCCTGGTAGTTGGCCTTGCCGCACTCAAAGGAGCAGAAGCCGTTGTAGCCGATCATCTTCAGCCCGCGGAATCCCTCCAGAAACTGCGCCTCATCCTCTTTTTCCTCGCCGGGCAGCGTGCGTTTGCGGGAGGAAAGATGCACCTGCTTGATGTATTTGCCGCCGGAGAGCACCGCCCCGGTCTGGTTTGTCTCCTCCTCCATCATGATGCAAAAGTCTGCCACGAGACTCAGCCCCTCGCACTTGCTCTCGCGGATAAAGCCGGCCACCTCCACCAGCGTGTGCAGGCAGTTCACCGAGCTGCGGCGCACCGCCTCGATGCCGATGCTGGTGCCAGCCTCCGCTGCCATTCCGGCAAGCGGCGTCAGCGTTTCCATCAAGATTTTGCGTGTCGCGATGGGGTCTGGCAGCTTCACTCCCGCCGTGTGGCGCGGCGGCACGCAGACGAGCACCTGGGCCTTGAGCTCATGCGCCGCTTCAATGGCATACTTGAGCGAGTCGATGGACTTCTGGCGCTTTGCGGCATCGTCTGAAACCATGTCTGTAAAGTGGCCCCAGTCCAAGCCGCTGACCTCAAGCGGTCTGCCGTTCAGCGCCCTCGCCCATCGAGCGCGGTTGTTGGCGACGCCCCCGCGCAGCTCCACCGCCTCAAAGCCCGCCTTTTCCACAAAGTCGAGCTGCTGATCCAGATCTCCCTGCAGGCCGATGAGCCAGCTGGAAAAGCGCAGCCGCACTTCCGGCTTTTGCGGAACCGCCTCTGTGGCATGCAGCGGATTTTTTGAGGCCAGTGCGTCCAGCGCAGCCAGGCCGCTGCCGAGCAGCCGACGGCGGCTCATGCCAGAAAAAGCGGGGAGTGGTTTGTGTGCGTATTTCATGGTGTGATTGTGTATGTGGTTCAGGTTTCGGTGAGTGCGTCTCTGCGACCGCCAGGCTAGGCGAAATTTTATTTCCGTATTGTCATCGCCAGCCAATTTTTGGTTTATTCCTGCCACCCTATGCATCCCTTTCAGAAACAGTTTTACGCACGCATGGCAGAGCCCCAGTCTCTGGCCGCAGTGCTGGACCACCTGCCTGGAGTGTTCTTTCTGGTAAAGGACACCGAGGGCCGCTTTGTGACCGCAAACGCCGCCACCCGTGAACGGCTGGGAGCGCGCAGCGAAAGCACCTTTGTGGGCACCACGGATGCCGACTACGTGCCGCTGGAACTGGTGAAGGATTTTCGTGAGGACGACTTGCGTGTGATCCGCAGCGGCAAGCCCATGCTCAACAGGATGGAGGCCTGGCTGGACGAGCAGGGCCAGCTTCAGTGGTTTGTCACCACCAAGCTTCCCCTCAAAGGCAAGAACGGACGGTGCATCGGGGTCATGGCCGTGATCCGGCAGCATGATGAACGGCGCTCCCACCATTTCACGGGAGAGATCGCCGAGACAGTGGCCTGCCTGCGTGCCAATCTCCACAAGATCAAAACCGCCGCGCAGCTGGCCAGAGCCGCAGGCACCTCAGAGCGCAGCCTCCGCCGCAGGCTGCAGCAGATGCTCGGGATCACTCCTTATGAACTGATGCTGCGCATCCGCATTGAGGCAGCCGCCAAGGCGCTGGCTTCTTCCACCGCCTCCATCGGAGACATCGCGCTGGATCACGGTTTCTGCGACCAGAGCTCCTTCACCCGTCACTTCCGGGAGCGGACGGGCCAGACGCCACGCCAGTTTCGACTACGGCACCGTGGCACGTAAGATTCATCCGGCAACCCAAACACTCGGTCCCGCGAAAGCCCGGGCTCATCTGATGAAAGGACTCTCATTGATCCAGTGAAAGCCGCGCGAAATGAGCATGAAGTCCTTGTCGGGGAGACGGTGCATCTTGATCGAGACTGGCTTGTCCAAGAGATTGCCATTGAGCGTGATCTGAGTGCTGCTGTCCTGCTTCAGAGCAAAATCGACCGCAGGCTTCTTTTTCGCCTCGCTGCCTGAAGATTTGAACGAGAGCCTGTTTGCGCCAAGATCGAGCCTGGCGGCATGCCACTCCTCCTTGCCCGTCATGAGCTGGCAAACCGCATTCGTGTCTCCATTCGAATAATGCTGGAGAATGAGATGACTCCAGCGCCGGCCATCGGTGGCAAGAGGCGGCAGCACTTCGCCGCCGAGGCGAAATTCATCGACCTTCCACACGCCCTCCAGGCGCTCGCTGCGGGTGCCCTTCCAGACCGCCTGCAGATGCTGCTGCATGGTCAAAATGAGCAGGCTCGGAAAACCAACGATCACGACCCATTTCAAGGAGAACGAGAGGGCGTTCAGCCACTTGCGCGTGAAACGCGGGCGCATGGGCTCAGCCTCGGTGGCACGATTGAGGATGAAAAAGTCATAGAGCCTGCTCGCATGGGGCGCGGCCACAAAGAGGCTCATCAAAAAGAGCCGTGAGGAGAAGAGCTTCACCGGGACGTCGTAGCAGAAGTTCAGCGCCACCACCTGGGCCATCACCCCCAGGGTGATCAGCGCACCCACAAGACTGGTGCGGCGAAAGGCCAGCAGCACGCCTGCCAGCACCTCCACCAGCCCGCTGAACATGGTGTAGGCCGGAGACGTCGCCATGAAACGCCAGAGCATTCCCATCGGAGACTGCTGGCCGACCGGCTGTAACAGATCCACGGGGCCAATGCGGCCAAACTGCAGCGGAATGGCCTTGTGAATGCCGTAAAACATCATCATCGCCGCCAGATAGAGCCGAACCATGGACCGCAACCAGTCATGAATGAGAGCATCCTGCCGCGCCCGGCGGTCGGCGATGCACCAGACTGCCGCCGAGAGGAGGGCCAGCACGGCATAGCAAAAAACCGCGACATAGTTGAACGTGGTATCGCCACTGCCGCCGGGCAGCGTTTTGATATCCAGCCCAAACAAGATCCTGCCCGCCCATTTCACCAAGGCTGGCACCCCAAGATGCTCCGTGAGCGTGAGCTGGCCGAAAATGCCAAAGGGCTCGAACATGGAGATCACAAAAAACGCGGCCACGCAGTGCCCGAAGAATCGTTTCAACTGCCCGTGGAACGGCAGCGAGGGCAGAGTCTGAGCGTCAGTCATGGCGATGTTCGGGGTGTTGCTTCGATGCAGGCCTCAGCGTCCGAACTGAGCGGGCGATGCACTGAAACGCAAAGCCGACTTTATCCATAATTTTATTAATCCAAGGGCGGAAAAGAATCAGTCCTCCGGGTCTGGCTGGATGACCTTCGTTCCGGGCGGGAGAGGGCCCGTACTGATGGAGACACCGCCGGAGGTTTTCTCCGCACCGGGATCAAGGGCCATCTCCATGGATGCCTCGTTCAAGACATCGGTGAGGAACTGGGCGAGCGCCTGGGCGTCTCGTGACAGCACGGCTCCGAGGTAGCGCTCCGCCTGGCTCTCGTTGTCCAGGAATCCATCTCCCATGTTCAGGGTGACGTTGGTGCCAGGCGATGGCTTGATGCCCTTGATCTTCATGGCCAGCTCAGTTGCCTCGCCAAACTGCCTGCCTACCTCCGGCTGGGTCATCATGTCCTGCATCAGTGCCTGCAGCTTGGGGGCAAGGGCCGGGTCTTTGGCCAGTTCGATCAAGCTTTTGCCGGGATGAGCCACACGATACTCGTCCACCAGCGAACGTGCGTTGCTCAGCCGATCGGTACCGGGTCCGAACAGCATGGCGAACATTTCTTGATCGCTGACGCCGGAGGCTTTGTTTTTGGCGACCGGAGTGCGGGCGGCGCTTTGCCTCGCGGAAGGTGGCTTGGATGAAGGAAGTGCAGCCTGCGGACGTGGCAGAACGAAGGCCAGAGAGGCGGCGGTGAGGGTGCCGGTGATGAGCAGGGCTTTGGTGGTGGTGGTCATGGCTATGAGAGAAGAGCTGACAAACGTCGCTGCAGGCACCGCTGCCGAACCGGACCCGATGCCCGCCATCGAGAGTTTTCCCAGCGAGGTCTGCAGCGCGAAGGGCATGGCCTGGGCTGGCTGAGCCGCGAAGATGGCGGCGAGGCCTGCACCGCAGGTGATGCCACGCGATTTCAAGATCTGCCGCATCGCCGTGATCCCACGCTCGATGCATCTTGAGACAGTTGCCTGATTGCGACCGAGATGACGGGCGATCTCCGCCTGGGTGCGGTCTTCTAAAAAATAGAGAACGAGCACTTCATGAAGCTCTCCGGGCAGTTCATTGAGCGCTTCATCCACATGCGGCTCCAAGTCTGCCCAGGTCGCCTCACGATGGGTATGCCACGTTTCCGCCATCGCGTCCTCCGCCCGCCGCCGGGAGCGTTCACGACGCACTGCGTCACAGGCGCGATTCCATGCCACGCGATGCAGCCAGGCGGCGACGGACTGGGTGATGCTGCCAGCCTTCCGCGCCAGTTCCAGAAAGACCTCCTGGGCAACGTCCTGGGTGGTGGCCTCGTTTTTTGTGACCCGCAGAGCGGTAGCATGCACCATGCCGCCATGCGCGCGCACCAACTCACGAAAAGCATGCGCATCGCCCGTGGATGCATACCTCTGAAGGTGCTGAAGATCGGAAAGCATGGCTTTTCATCAAAGTCGCACCAGACACAGGATTTATGCACCAGCCGTTTGAAAAGACTGCTTCAGCTCTGGCAAAATCATCCATTCATCCATAAGACTTTGATGCGCGAGAACAACCCATGGCATCCTACGCAGCCATCACTTCAGCTCCGCGATGGCCTCGCGCATGGCGGTGAGCACCTTCACCACTTGCGCAGCGGGGTCGTAGTCTTTGCGGCCCATGGACAGCGTTTCAATCGGCACAAAGCCGCGATAGCCACCGTCGTGGATGATCTTGGACAGCTTTTTGAAATCGGTGGGAGGTGTTTTCAGGCTGCTGCCCAGCGTCTCTTTGATCTGCCAGTTCACCGCATGCGGCACCATCATGGCGATGTCTGCATACGGGTCTGCTGTGAAGTATTTGCCGGTGTCCACCAGCGCACCGCACCAGGCGTGGTCCACGCGCTTCAGCAGGCTCACGTGCTCCGGCCCGGTGCTGAGAAAGTCGCCGTGGTTTTGCACGGCCACGATAACTCCAAATTTCTCGCCATGCTCTGCGCACTGGCGCAGCGCCTCGGCCATCCATTTCTCCACCTCTTCACGTGAGGCACCGCCCACGGCTGCCTGCCAGTCCTTGGCATTCTTCTGCTGAGGCCCTGCAAACACACGCACCACAGGTGCGCCAAGGCGGGATGCGACCTCGATCCACCGCTTCGTCAGCACCACGCCCTCCGCCCGCACCGCCTTGTCTGCCGTGGCGAAGTCATTCTTCACGCCCGTGCCGCTGATGGTGATGCCACGGTCATGCGTGTAGCGTTTGATGTGCGCGATGTAGTCGTCTGCAGGAGCCTGCGGATAGCCGGGGAAAAAGTAGCCGGTAAGATCCACCGCCTCGATGTCATGCTTCACACAGAAGTCGCACACGCCAAAGAGATCGATGCCCTTCGTGGGATCAGCAATGTTGGCATTAAGCTGCTCCAGAAAGGAATACGCATTCAGCGTCGGCGTGAAGCGCGCACTGCCACCCGCAGGTAGTGGCGAGTAGGCGGCCGAGGCCCTGCCAAGCGCGAGAGGCGCGAGGGTGGCGAGTTGGAGAAAACGACGGCGGGAGGTGGTTGGAGTGGCGTTCATGGTGGAAACAAAAAGCGTGAGGTTGAAATCAATCCTGGCTGCGCGCAGCCAGCCCAGCGGAGCCGCCCGAGCTGAGCACGAGGCGCACATCATCTGCATAGCACGCGGCAAAATCATAGGGCTCCGCTCCTGGAGCCGTCTCGGGAGGGATGGCCTTCAGCTCGATCACAAGAAAGTCCGTGTCCGGCGGAATGATCATGCTGCCCTTGAGCTGCTGCCACTGCGCGGGAGAATCATCAAACGCCTTCTTGCTGCCGCTCTTGGCCGTCTCGCGGTAGAGATGGTCGCGCCAGTTCGCCGTCAGGATGGCGGGCTCGCCTGTGAAGGTCCACACATTCACGGCAAAGCTCATGCCTTTCTCCCCGGCTGCGGGCACCCACTGAAACCACGCCGACCAGTCCAGTCGAGCCAGCCCGTCTGCCAGCTCCTGATGCAGGGGCTTCATGTCCACCACCTGATACATGTTTCCCGTGCGGCTCTTCTGCACCTCCGCCTGCACGGAGGAATCAGACCGCAAAAAACGGAACATGCGGCTGCCATGCCTCGGCTTCACTCCGGCCTGCGCGGCAGTGATCTCCGCGCGGTCGCCGCTCCATCGCCCATGCACCACCGGCACTCCATTAGCCGAGAGCGCCGCGCCATTCTCTTCAAAGTCTGCATTCACCAGAGGAAGAGCCTGATGGTGCTGGCCTGGCATCCGGGGCACAGCCACAGCCCACACCAGCGAGGCACTGAAAAGACCGATGACCAGCCCTGCCGCCGCCGCAGTCAGAGGCTGCCACGTCATCCAGCGCACACGCGCAGAGGCAGCAGGCGCAGGCTTGTGCAAAGCGATGCCTCCGGCGCTTAGTGCGGCATCCACATTCGCATAGCGGGCATACAGGCGGCGGGCTTCAGGTTCCGTCCGCAGCAGTTCCTGCAGCGCCTGCATGTCCTCCACCGTCGCCGTGCCGTCGATGCTGCGGCGGATCATTTCGAGCTGTTCCTCTTTTGATTTCATGACCATTGTTCCTCCGCCAGCACGCGCTGCGTGCAGTTCATCAGCGCCAGCCGGATGCGGTGCAGCGCCTTGTAAAAAGACATCGGCGAGCGGCCCGCCTGCGCCGCCAGGGCATCGATCCTCGCCCCTGGCGCATAAGCGGCATCCAGCAGCTTTCTTTGCGCTGGCTCGAGCTTGCCCACGCAATGCTCCAGTGCCCGGCGCTCCTGCTCGTAGGCGTCTGCCTGTTCCGTCACTTCCTCCGCCAGCAGCGCCAGCACATCCTCATCAAACACCAGCCGGTCACGCCTGCGGTCACGGATCCACGCCAGGGCCTTGAACTTAGCCACGCCAAAGGCCCAGGGGCGGAAGCCAGAGGCATCATGCAGCTCCTCAAACCGCTGCCACAGCACCACAGCCACCTCCTGCATGACCTCCCGCGCATCATCACGCGAAGGCACCAGCGTGCGCACAAAGCCCAGCAGGGCCTCTTCGTGCGCCACGTACAGCCGCAGAAACTGGCTGTGCCGGTCATCGGGGGGAGGTGTCATCTCCTTTACATTCCGCGAACCGCCGCCATTTGCCGACAATTGTTTTCACCTCCTCATGGATCGTCCCGCCCCGCCACGAAATGCCGAAAGGCCTGCGCCACGCGCTGCGTCACTGCGCCATCCACCCCGGGCATGCTACGCTGATCGATCTGAGCCAGCGGATGCACATCGCGAGTGCTGGAGGTGAGAAAGGCTTCATGACAAGTTTTCAGCACGGTCATGGGCAGTGCGAACTCCGCCACGGGAATACCGGCTGCGACACAGGCCTCCAAGAGCAGCGCGCGAGTGACCCCTGCAAGACATCCTGAACTGAGCGGCGGCGTGAGCACACGTCCCGCCACGACCACAAAGATGTTGGTGCCGGTGCCTTCGCAGAGTTCATCGCGTGTATTCGCAAACAGCGCCTCCCCTGCACGCTGCGCGTGAGCCAGGGCCAGCGCGCGCACGTTGTCGGCATACGAGGTGGACTTGATGCCCGCCAGCGCGCTGCGTTCGTTGCGCGTCCAGGGCACTGTCATGGCCGTCTCGGTCGGCGGCCATGGTTTAAGTACGCTCGTAGCCACCGTCATGGTGGCGGGCGCGTCTCCGCGGTCGGAGCCCAGCGGCCCGTCGCCACTCGTGAGCGTCACACGGATGCGTGCCTCACTGAGGCCATTTGCCTGCATCGTCTCAAGCATGGCGCGCTCATACATCTCCTGCGCAGGCGGCGCGATGCCCATGGCCGTGCACGAATTTACCAGCCTGCGCCAATGCCGCGTGGGTGTGAAGGGCCTGCCACCTCGTGCCACAAGCGTTTCAAACACACCATCTCCTACCAGAAACCCATGATCAAATGGAGAGATGCGTGCGTCTGCCGTGCTGATGACGCGTCCATTGATCCAGATGTATGCGGGAGTTTTCATGCGCGGATCATGGTCTGAAAAAAATCATTCTCAAGAAACACACTTTGCGCTTGCACGATTCAGATCATGCGCCAGTATAACCATCCCAACGCAAAAGCGGGTGTAGCTCAGTGGTAGAGCACTTCCTTGCCAAGGAAGATGTCGCGCGTTCGAATCGCGTCACCCGCTCCATCTCTAACAAAGAGATGGAGCTCCCTCCGACAAAAATGTTCGTCTGGACCAAACTTACAGCTTCACGTTCTGCTGACTCATGGGAAGAACGTTTCGCTGAATTTAGCGACATCACTCTCGTTGTAACCAGCAGCCCCGGCAGCAAAACCATCAAGCTGGAGGGCTACTGCGAAGATCCAAAGCTTCTCAAGGCCATCCAAAAGCAGTTTGGCGGCACCGTGGCCAAGCTGAAGATCGAAAACTGGGCCGCCCACTCCTCACAGACTCCGCCGCCGGTAAAAGTGCGCGATGCCTTTGTGATCTGCGCGCTAAAGACCGCCGCTGAGATCAAGCAGGCCCGCGCCAAATTTCCCGGTCGTGAAATCATCGCCGTGCCCGCAGACATGGCTTTTGGCACCGGCCACCACGCCACCACCGCCACCGTGCTGCGCCTGCTGGTGGATGCCGCCAGAGAGCGCAATGCCGCCGGACACAAGTGGACCATGGCCGATCTCGGCTGCGGCAGCGGCATCCTGGCCATCGCCGCCGAGAAGCTCGGCGCCGCCCGCATCTGGGGCTGCGATTACGATCCCGCCGCCGTCAAAATCTCCCAGGAAAACGCCATCCGCAACGAGACCCCACGTACACGCTTTACTCGTGTCGATGTGCTGAAGTGGGAGCCCAAGCAGACCTGGGACATTGTGGCCGCCAATATCTTTCACGACGTGCTGGAGGCTGCCTTTCCGCAACTCCTGCGCTCCGTGGCCCCGGGCGGCATCCTCATGCTATCCGGCATCCTTAAATCCCAGGCCAAGGACTGCCTGGCCGCTGGCAAGCGTGCTGGTCTGGTGGTGGAAAAGGTCATCACGAAGGGCAAGTGGGTCACCGCCGTAGGCAGGGTAAAGAACGAGAGCAGGACATAATCAAAGTGGGCTGGAAAGTCACCTCCTCGCCGTCCATGTCCTTCCATCCGCTACATAGCCACCCACCTTTTTTCTTGAATTTGCAAATCCGGCTCGTTAATTATCATTGGAAATTAGCAGCCGCTCATGCTCTTCGATCCCGCTCCCTCATCCGGCGGGGCTGGATCCTCCAGTCCGCCCAAAAAACGTGGGCTGCTCAAGAAGGCACAAACAGAGGGTAACCGCATCGGATTGCTACCCACGGTAGGCTGGCGCAAACGCAATTTCGATTTCCTGAACGAGGTTCTCATCCCCACCCTGCTATCTCCGCGCCGCCCGGGACAGGATTTTGGGCGTCTGCCTGTAGCCACCTCTGATGAGATCGCCGTCACGTGGCTGGGCCACGCTGGATTCTTTGCCCAGGTGGGCGGAGTGAACATCGCCATCGACCCCAACTGGGCTCTCTGGCACGGTCCTGTGAAACGCGTGCGGAATCCTAGCGTCTGGGCCAAAGACCTGCCCCATATCGATCTCGTGCTGGTTACCCATGCTCACTACGACCACTTGCACCTGCCCAGCCTGAGAAAACTAGCCGCCGCGCAGCCCATCATCGTGCCGGAAGGCGTGGGCAAAGTGGTCAAAAATTGCGGATTCGGACACATCGTAGAGCTTAAAACGTGGCAAAGCGCCACATTCAAAGACCTGCGCATCACCCTCACGCCTGCCCGCCACTGGGGTGCCCGCATGATCCACGACACACACCGCCAGTTCGGCGGCTACCTCATCAAGTCTCCTCAGCGCTGCCTCTTCCACTGTGGCGACAGCGCCATGTTTGACGGCTTCCAGGAAATCGGAAAGCGCGCCAGCATCGATCTTGCGCTCATGCCCATCGGTGCGTATGACGCCCCCAGCGGCAGACAGGTGCACATGAATCCAGAAGAGGCGCTGGACGCCTTTCAGATGATGGGCGCGCACTCCATGGTGCCCATGCATCACGACACCTTCCCACTGGGGGGCGAACCCATGCATGAGCCCGCCGAACGCCTTGTCAAGGCGGCCTTCGAGCGAGGCCTACAGCATCGTGTACGCCTGCTGCGCGAAGGCGAGTCCGCCATTTACTGATTGAGCACGCGCCCGTTACTGACACTCATCGCAGTCGTTTCTGCAGATGGATTCATCTCCACTGGCACCGGAGTACCGTGGCGGCTGCCGCGCGATCAAGAGCACTTTCGTTCAATCACACGCGGCCATTGGCTGCTGCTAGGCCGCCGCACTTATGAAGAGATGCTGGGCTGGTTTAAAGATCACCACCCACTCGTGCTCACCCGAAGCATGGGCTACGTTCCTGCCTGCGGAGAAAGAGTATCCAACGTGGAGGAGGCACTGCGACTGGCAGGCGCTGGAGGTGCACAAGAATTGATCGTTTGCGGCGGCGGAGACGCCTACGCCGCCGCCATGCCGCATGCCGACCGCCTTATCCTCACGCACGTGAATGCCAATCTAAAAAGCGGCGTTCCGTTCCCAAAGGTAGATCCCATCTTATGGCAGATGACTGAGCGCGAGGACTTTCCACCCGATGCCATGCATGAATTTGGCATGCGCTTTGCCAAATACGCGCGCCGCTCACCCCCTGCGGCGCAATTATAATAATTTCAAGATGAGCAAAAGCATCTTTGGGTGTATCTAAGGCAAGCACATGACATTTGCCCTTCAGTTTAAATCCGGTTCCGCTGCCGCCCTGCTGGCGTCTGTGGTGTTGTGCGCCGGGTGCACAGGCCTTAAGACCAGTGCGACTAATTCTGCGTCGACTGCACAAGCCAAGACTGAGTCCAAGGACGCCACGCTGGTGAAGGCCCCCACGGACCTGAGCTTTCTGCTGAGCATGAGCTTCGTTGAAGCCAAGAGCATCTCCACGCAACAGCTGGAATTTCCGCCTTATTTGAAGATCGCAGCGGACTCCATCCAAGTCTTCAAATACTCTGCTGATGGCAAACCACTGAAGGCACGGGCACGTGGCAAGGTCTTCCTGGAGATGAACTTCAATGAGCCTGCAAAGGCTCTCTGCCAGGAGGCTTACATCAACCAGGATGAAATCATCCTGCGTGGCAGTCCCATCCTGCAGCGCGGCGGCAGCATGGTCGAGGGTCTGGACGACGGCACCATCTTCTACTTGTTTGGCACCTCCCTGCGTGTCATCGGCTTGCATCGCGTCAACAACCAGACTGAGATCTCCTCGATGATGCCCACGCTCGGCTCCTGGGCTGCGGGCCCCAATCCGCTGCTGCCTCCGCTGACCGAAAACGCCGTGCCCAACAGCATCCGTGACTCCATGCAGCGCGCAGCAGAAGCCGAGATGCTGCACCAGAAAACGCGCGAGCTCTACGGCCCAGCGCAAACGCAGGACAGCCCACCTGCCACTCCGCCAGTGCAACCGGAAAAGGACAAGGAGGCCGTAAAGCCTAAATCCGCTCCGCCGCCCACTGCCCCGGCAGTTTCTTCGAAGAAGAAACCCGTGGTCGAAATCCGCCGCGCCATCCCAAGCAAGCCTTCCTTCTGGAACCGCTTTCGTGGGGACAAAACGCGTGCGTGAGCTGAAGAGCAGCTTCGAGACGTACAGTGGAGAGATTGTTTGAAAAACACGCCTCCGCTTTTCTAACCACAGCTTACTAAGGTTTATCCGTGCCTTAGAAAGAGAGTCACGGAGCTAGAATGACTTCGAATATAGGGGCTGCACGCTAAAACTTGGCGCAAAATAGGGAATCCCTCCTCTGTGGAAAGGCACCCCGTTGCGGGATGGGCATACACCGCAAGCAGGGGGTAAATAGCAACGGGATGGCCTGCGGATTGCTGAATCAAGATTCATAAACGCCAAGAAGAGTAAAAACCCTTGAAGAATGAGATGTTGATATTTAAGATCCCCTAAATAACTCAAATGCTGAGGTATTTATTTATAAAAACTAGATTTTTCACACAGGCTTGCTACTTTGTCGTTAAGTCGGGCCGCTTCATCTGCCGATGAGCTTTTCGTTTAGAGGTTTGTTTCAGCGCGGAACCGGTTCTCATGAACCGGTGCAGGGCGTTCAGCAATACTTCACAGGAGCACATAATCAGAGGGTGGCGGGTCCCGGAACACAAAGTCTTCCCCCCATGCAAGCCTCCTCAGTTCCACCATTTTCAGCAGGCGCTTCTCCGTTTCAGATGAGCGGGGGACCGCTGTTTAAAACTGCAGGCAATGAACCTGTGGCAGCCCCGCCGATCAATTCCACCACAGGCCTTTCCCCATTTAGCGTAGCCGGAGCCACCCCCACCAATGCACCTTTGACGGTCGGAGACGTGATCCAGCAGTTGCCTCCCGAAGTGGTGCGTGGGGGAGCGCTGCCTATGGAGCAGCCACTCTCCCTGCCCCCGGCGCTGGTGGAAAATGCACTGCGCAGCGGACAAGCTGCGCTACCGGTTTTTGAGCTTTATCGAGTCTGCCCGGCCATGTTTCAGGTGCCCATCTCGCCACAGGATCCGCGTATGGTTTCACTGCCAGCAACGAAGCTGCCCGGCCTGATCGCCCAGGCGCGTGAGAGCGCTCCTGCACCACACCCTCCGGCCATGCCGCCAGGAAGCTCTGCTGCTGCCGGCTCTCCTTTCTCGCTGGCGCA
The DNA here is from genome assembly GCF_014203095.1 of Prosthecobacter vanneervenii. Classification (NCBI taxonomy): domain Bacteria; kingdom Pseudomonadati; phylum Verrucomicrobiota; class Verrucomicrobiia; order Verrucomicrobiales; family Verrucomicrobiaceae; genus Prosthecobacter; species Prosthecobacter vanneervenii. Next base: position 141,226 of record NZ_JACHIG010000002.1, read on the forward strand.
GCCTGTGCCCACGCCAAATTCACCTGCGGGATCACCTTTTCAAATGCAGCCGCCCGCGAGCCCGTTCTCTCCAGTGGCCCGCATGCCTGAGCCAGCTGGTGGCAGTCCTTTTTCTATGCCGCAGGCTGGAGGTGGCAGCCCCTTTTCCATGACTGGAGGGGACGGAGCCTCGCCCTTTGGGCAGCCTGCGCCGGGTGCACCGGCGGGTTCTCCCTTTTCTCTGGGTGGGGCGAAGGCATCCCCCTTTGAAGCAGCCTCCACAGCGGGGAGTCATGCAGGTGGCTCGCCATTTTCCACTGCAGCGGCGCCTCTGCCAGCGCCGGGAGCGCCTGCGGGCTCTCCATTCTCCCTCGGAGGTTTTCTGACTGCAAGCCAGCATGGTGAGGCACCTTTACCAAAGCCTGCACCTGGCGCCCCTGTGGGTTCACCATTCTCCCTAGGTGGCAGTTCGCCTTTTGGCACAGCATCTACGCCACAACCAGCGCCGGGAGCACCGGCGGGTTCCCCCTTCTCTCTCGGGGGTGCCGCAGGTGGGTCTCCCTTCGCCGCAGTCTCGACATCCCAGCCTGCGCCGGGTGATTCGATGGGTTCGCCGCTCTCCTTCGGCGGTGGTGCTGGCGGCCCAGCTTTCAGCGCGGCTGCCGAGCCTCAGCCCGCGCCGGGTGCCCCTGCAGGTGCACCTTTCTTGATGGGTGGTGGCGTTGGTGGTTCGCCGTTTGGTGGAGCCTCGACAGCGCCTGCGAGTTCGCTGTTTGGAGCATCAGGCGCACAGCCACTGATGGGCGCAGCACAGGCCTCATCAGCCTTTGTGTCCGGCCATCAGGCGAATTCATCTTTTGGCAGTCCGCCGGCCTCTCAACCGCCGCCCGCTCCGGAAAAAGTAGAGCTTGGTCAGGTTTCGATCTCCCAGCTTTTCACACCGCAGTCCCAGGCGCAGGCCTCTACGCCCGCCGATGCCGCAGGCGCACCCGCCATGCCGTTTGGCTCTCCTTTTGTGTCCGCAATGAAGGAAGCAGCTCCTCCGTCGGCTGAGCCTGGAGCCCCTGAGCCACCCGCCATGCCAGTCGGGCTCTCCGCCTTTGCCACCCTCTCCCCACAGCCGACTGTGCAGGCGCCGATGCAGTTTGCCCCGGCACCCGCAGCCAATCCTTCCGGCTTTGCACCGCTGACGCTGCAGCCTGCTGCAACTGCTGCACCCTCTGCCTTTGGCGCATCCGCCCCTGCCCCTTCCGGCTCCACGGCCAGTGCGCCGGGCGTGGTGAAGCTGGGCTTTGCCGCAGTGCTCAATGGCCGCAGCATGGAAGAACTGGGCTTCAACCCCAGCACCCTGCCCGCATGGATCTCCACCAATGTTCCTGCGCATGTGCTCAAAGAGCAGATGGCCACCGGCAACTTTGTGGTGGAGCTGGGTCTGCTGATCGATGGGCTGACGGACATTGGCTTCCGCAACACACTTGGAAGCGCAAAACGCGACTGCAGCATCAGGCTGCCGCAGAATGAAGTTTTCCATGCACTGACCCAGGCTGGCAGCAGCGGGGCACCGGCCGCTGCGCAGACCATGCCTGCTGGGGTGCTGCCCACGGCACGCCCCACGACAATGCAGGTGGTGCCCGCCCAGCCACAGCCTGGCGCTCAGGTAGTACAGTCCCTCTTTGGCCAGCCTGCAGCAGAGCCCAAACCTCAGCCCGCAGCAGAGCCTGTGTCAAAAGCTGCGCTCAATCCCTTCGGCCAGAGCCAGCAAACACCAGCCCCGATCACAGCCTTTCGTGCCATGCCGCCCGCAACAGCGGCCCCAGCGCCTTTCAGCTTCCCGTCTGCACCGACACTGGCTCCAGCCACTCCGGCAGCAGGATTTGGCTTCTCGACACCGCCCGCGCCGGCAGAACCGCCGCCTCCTGCCGTCAGCCAGGCTCCTGCTGGCATTTCCCTTTTTGGAGGATCATCTCCATCTCCCGCAACCCCCGCCGCTGCGCCGCAGCAGCCCCTGCCCGGTGCATTCCAGAATTTCGGAGCTCCCCCCACTGGATCAATTAAACCGTTTGATCCTTTTGCTTCATCATCCGCAGGTCCTCTGCCTTCGTCCAAAATCGGCCTGCCAGCAGATTCCGCCTCTGGTTTCAGCAGCGCGCAGCTTCTGGGGCAGGCGCCTGCATCTCAGTCTGGAGGATCACTCTTTGCACCAGCCCCCGAGACCAAGCCCGCGACTACGAGCGGCATGTTTGCCCCGGCGCCTGAGATCAAGCCGCAGGGCGCAACAAGTCTCTTCGCGCCCTCTGCAGCACCCGAAAACAAGCCGGCCACCACCAGCCTTTTTGCCACCCCCTCTCCTGCGCTGCTACAACCCACCGCAGCCATGGCCCCTGCACTGGAGGAGATCCCATCCTTTTCGCCCGCCCCCATGACTGAGGCCAAGGCGGCCACGCGCAGCCTGTTTGGCTCCGGCGCGGGCAGCATCCCGCTTTTCTCAGATCCTCCTCCCACGCCCAAGAGCAGCGCCGCGCCTGCACCGGCCCCGGCACCTGCCAAGCCTGCGCCCCCCAAGACCTCTTACCTGGGGCTGGCCCCGCTGGACACCCAGACGGACCAGCTGCTGCTCCGCGCGCTGCTGGCCACCGAGGAGAAGCTGGACGCCCAGCGCGTGGTGGAAAAGCTGGGCTCCATGCCCGGACTGAGCGCCTGCGTGTGCCTGAGCGGCGCACGCGTGCTGAGCCATGCCAACCTGGCCAGCGTCGAGGCCGCCCAGTTTCAGCAGCAGGCGCCGGAGATCGCACGCCAGCTGCGCGGACTGGTGCCGCTGATCGGCATCGACGGGGCGGAGACCTTTACCCTGAACGCCGGCGGCCGCCTGCTGACCTTCTGCTTCCCTGGAGAGAGCATCGTGGGTGTGCTGCACGATGAAGAGCCCAGCACGGGCATGCGTGACAAGATCACCCTCATCGCGCGCGAGCTGGCGCGCATGCTGGGCTGAGAACTGGCGCGCAATCTGCGGCGGTGCTGCGGCACAGGCAGTCTTTTTTCTCTTCCCTTCCATACGCCCGTTTCCTAAAATACCGCCATGCCCAGCGTCAACCACGAAGACCGCACCGTGAGCTTCAAGATCGTGTACTGCGGCAGTCCGCTGAGCGGGAAGACCACGAACCTGCAGCAGATCCACGCCAAGCTGGACCCCACTGGACGGAGTGATCTGGTGTCCCTCTCCACAGCGCAGGACCGCACGCTGTTCTTTGACTTTCTGGCAGTGGAGGCAGACGCGCTGCCGGGGTACAAGACGACCTTTCACCTCTACACGGTGCCGGGGCAGATCACGTACAATGCCACCCTGCAGCTAGTGCTGCGCCAGGCAGATGGCGTGGTCTTTGTGGCGGACTCCCAAATGGACCGCCAGCGGGACAACCTGCAGTCCCTGCAAAGCCTGGAGGCCAACCTGCGCATGAACGGCAGCGAATTGGAGCGCCTCCCCATCGTGCTGCAATACAACAAACGTGACCTGCCCAACGCCGCGCCTGTGGAGTACCTGGAATATCTTTACAACAACCGAGCCACGCCGTTTCTGAGCTTTGAGTCGGATGCGCGCACCGGGCGCAACGTGCTGGCCACGCTGAACGCCATCTCCCAAGCGGTGCTGCACCAGTTCCGCCAGAGGGCCGCCCCGCACGACAGCAGCGGTGCGGCGAAGGAGATGCGGACCCAGGAGCTGGCTGCGGCGTGAAATGCCACGCTGAGCCGCCACCGGATTTCTTTTCTGCGACCGCCCCTCTCCACGCCACCGCGCACCGTCTCTCATGGAACTCGCCACGCTCGTGTCATCCCTGCCCGCCGTCATTCAGGCTGCCATAGCCGATGACGCCGGACGCCTGCTGGCCTGCGCGGGAGAGGGTGCGCCGCCCAACGCCGCCGTGCTGGTGCTGGCCCATGCCACGCTCTCGGCTGCCGCAGAGCTGGGCCGCCGCTCTGACAGCGGCGAGTGCCTGGAGATCGTGCAGCAGCATGAAAAGGGTGTTATCTACCTGCATGCGCTGCCGCGACATCGCCTGCTGCTGGTGCACTGCCACAGCCCGGCCCCCATCCCTGCCTTGCGCGATGCCTGTGCCCGGCTCATGCCCTCTGCCTCCCCGCCGCTTAAGACGGCCCCCATCCCTGCCCTGGACCTGGGCGATGCGCTGCATGCGGAGCCGAGGTGGTGATGTTTGCAAATGAAGGTGCATGGACGTGCGGCCGGAGCCGATGTGGACATCGGCGCTCCCAGCAATGAGCGGTGTGGTGGAAGAGTGATCTCGTGTTTGAGAGGTTGTCAGGGTGGTCGGAAGAATCGCGGTGGTTGTTTGAGGGGGCTGTGGTAGGGGTGGCCTCCCACCTTTCCCCCCGCGCCTCATGACCTCCGCTGCAGCACGGCTGCTTTTGCTTCTGCTCCTCGTCTGTGCGCTGCCGTTGAGTGCGCTGGAGCGCTTTGATTTCTCCGCGCCGCTGATGTTCACCACCTTCCGCATCTCGGTGCATGCGGAAAACCGTGCGCAGGCGGAGCAGGCGGCGGATGCGGCCTTCAAGCGCATCGCCGCGCTGAACGCCGTGTACTCCGATTACGAGCCGAACAGCGAGCTGATCCTGACCTGCAATGCAGGCCCGGACAAGCCGGTGAAAGTGAGCGCGGATTTGTATGATCTGGTGCAGCGGTCACTGGAGCTTGCTGAGATCACGGAGGGGGCCTTTGACATCACGTGTGGAAACCTCAGCCACCTGTGGCGGCGCACCAAGCGCACGCACCAGCTGCCGCCTGCGGAGCGGCTGCAGCAGGCGCTGGCGGCCACGGACTGGCGCGCTGTGCAGCTGGATGAAAGGGCGCACACGCTCACGCTGCTGAAGCCGGGCATGCTGCTGGACGTTGGCGGCATCGCCAAAGGCTATGCGGCGGATGCGGGGCTGAAGGTGCTGCGGGAGCACGGGCTGACGCACGCGCTGGTGATGGCGGGCGGGGACATCGCCATCGGCGATCCGCCACCAGGGGAGGATGCGTGGGATATCAAGCTGCGGCAGTTTGCCAGTGAGAAGCCGGAGGAGGACATGACCACCGTGCGCCTGCACAACTGCGGCGTGTCCACCTCGGGGGATCTGTACCAGTTCACCGAGATCGAAGGAAAGCGCTACTCACACATCATCTCCCCCTTCACCGGCATGGGGCTGACGCAGCGTGTGGCGTGCTCGGTCATCGCCCCGGACTGCACCACCAGCGACGCCCTGGCCACGGCCATGTGCGTGCTGGGTAGAGAACGCGGAGAGAAAGCAGCGGCGAAGGTGAAGGGCGTGACGGTGAAGTTTGCGGAGTGACCTAGGGGAAGCCCGACGAAAGCAGGTGCATTATTGTCTGAAGGCGGCAGAATAAACTATGGAAATGGAATCCGCATCAGACTCTGAGGCATCTTGGACCAAGTTCCTCAACCCTGAATCATTGAAGCAAAACCTTCTCCAAGGCGGTTTATACCTGGCAGCATTCGAGATGCTCAAAGATTCACTCGTGGGAAGACCAAAAGATTTCTTCTGCTTCGGAGTTTCTGAAGGTGAATTTGTCAGCGACTTGTCCTCACCAAGTTATGAAAGCGAAGTACGTTCTTTGCACAAGCATCCCTTTACGGCATCCGCTCTTTGGTGGCACAAGCAAGGTGCCCTATCGGATCTAGATCTCGACTTCTTAAGACAGATTCGAGAACACCGGGATCAGATTGCGCACAATATGCCGAAGATGATTGGAAGCGTGAAGCACAGCATCAACCTAGATCTGCTGACACACACAAACTCGATATTAGCCAAGATTGACAACTGGTGGTTACAGAACATCGAGGCAGCGATTGCCCCGGAGCAGTACGAGCGGTTCACTCAGGAAGAGCTGAAAGCAGCGTCCAGTATGAGTTCCGTTTTTCTTGCAATGATGATTCCACTTGTTGCGGGCGATGACAGTCAATTCCGCAGCCTTTACACGATGTGGTGTGAACGCCAGAAACAGAAGGGCGAAGCAGTCGCGAATGCTCCTCACTAGGACCTCAATTCCGCGCTCGACGCGGGTCCACGATGGTTGATTCCCTTGTGCACACTCACCGATACTCGCTGAACAAACCTGCAACGGCAAAGAATAAGCTTTCCCATTGCCGCACCCTGCCTTTCGCGCATTCTGAAGCATGACTTCCTCAGGTTTGCGCAAGAGTCTGGATGTGGTGGCGGCCATCGAAGCGGCCAAGGGCACGGTGGTGCTGCTGGCGGGCTTTGGGCTGCTGGGGCTGCTGCACCGGGACCTGCATGAGCTGAGCAGCAAGATCGTGATGCATCTGCACCTGAACCCGGCGAGAAAGTATCCGCACATCTTCATCGACCTGATGTCATCGCTCAATGACCAGCGGCTGTGGTTCATGGCAGGCATGGCGGTGCTGTACTCCACCCTCCGCTTTGTGGAGGCCTACGGGCTGTGGAAGCAGAAGACCTGGGCGGAGTGGCTGGCGCTGGTGGGCGGATGCATCTACCTGCCGGCAGAGGTGTACGAGATCGCGAAAAAGGTCACCTTCATCCATGTGTCCGCGCTGGTGGTGAACCTGGTGGTGGTGCTGCTGATGGCCAAAGTGCTGCTGCAAAAGCGCCAGGGTAGGAAAGTCTAGGATTTTTTACCATGACCATGGTCATAAAAGACGAAAAATTTCATCTTTCTTGCCAGGGTTTTACATGTTTCTGACACATCCCTGCCGGACTGTGCGAGTCTGGCCCCAGATCCAGAGAGCAGCACGAAGGCTGCAGATCGCACATTTCAGTTAGTGATTCCTGCATGGCTGTTGGATACACTTCAAAAAGCCGGGGTGGATCGAGTGATCCACCCCGGCTTTTTTTTTGCTCCAAGATGCCCGAATCCGCTAAAGCCAAAGGCCTCATGAGAAGGGATTTTGGCAACACGTGGAAACAGCTTCGATCCGTGCTGATCGCAGGCCTCATGATTGGCGCTGTCGGAGCCGTGGGCATGGGCTTTGTGATACAGCATGAGGGCCGCCGTCCGGTCAATGTGGTGGATTTGCTGGCGGTTGCCCTGGGCATAGGTCTGATCACTCCTTTCTTTGTGCTGCCCACGCTGCTGGTGAGCATCCGGATCGAGGATGGCATGATCTCCCACTGGCTGTGCCGCCGCTGGAAGCTGAGCGAGGGGCGCGTGGATAGCCTGACGAAGGTGGAGATAGCCACCAACACGGGCGCGCGGTTTCATTTCTCCGACCGCAAGCCGATCTCCTTCATGGGGGCAGATCTCATGATTTTGCAGGCGATGTGCGTGCACCTGATGGAGCTGAGGCCGGAGTTCAGGCAGTTCGTCTTTGGCAGGCGCGCGGTGATGATCCTGAAGACGGTGCAGATGATCCAGGGTAAGCGGAAGGAGGGGTGAGCCGGGTGAGTTCGAGTTCGAGTTCGAGTTCGAGGAAGAGGAAGAGGAAGAGGAAGAGGAAGAGGAAGATCAGCACTTAAAGTGCGCGGCGTTTCCTGAACTCCCCCGGTGTCATGCCGGCGCGCTTGCGGAAGGCCTCGGCCATGTACTGCGGGTGGGTGAAGCCGCAGCGGGCGGCGATGGCATCGAGCGTGAGATCGGTCTCCACCAGCAGTTTTTCCACGGCGGCAAAGCGGATGCGGTTGATCTCCTCCCCGGGGCTGCGGCCGATGAAGGTCTTCATGCGGCGCTCCAGCACGCTGCGGGAGAGCGCGGTCTCGCGCGCCACGCGGGCCACGTCGATCTGCTCGGTGGCGTGCTGACGGATGAAGCGGAGCGCAGCGGCGATGCGCGGATCTTCCACCGCGACGATGTCGCTGGACTGACGCACGACGATGTCTCCCGGGGCGAGCAAGTGCTGCTCGGCGGGCCGGGGGATGCGCTGCTTTTTCATCCACGCATCCAGCAGGCGTGCGGCCTCATACCCCACGGCCTGGCCGCGCAGGCGCACGCTGGAGAGCGGCGGGGAGGCGGTGTCGCAGAGCATGTTGTCATTTTCCGCGCCCACCACGGCCACCTCCTCCGGCACGGAGATGCCGGCACGGCGGGCGGCATCGAGCAGCCAGAAGCCGAGCTGGTCATTCACGGCAAAGACGCCCACCGGTTTTTCCAGCGAGACAAGCCACTCGGAGAGCGCGTGCTGGTGCTCGTCCCAGCGCAGGCGGCGGCTGGATTTGAACACGGAGCAGTCAAAGCCGTGGGCGCGCAGGGTTTTGACAAAGAAGGTGCAGCGCTCTTCAAAGAAGGCCTCCGAGGTGTCCTGGTAGCAGGCGAAGCGCTGAAAGCCGCGATTCCGCAGATGCTCGGCCACACGGGTGCCCACGATGCTGTTGTCCATGCCGACAAAGGGAAAGCTGTGCGGCAGCACGGTGGTGCGAAGCTCGATGACCGGTAGTTTGGTAGCCTTGAGCTGGCGTAGCAGCGCAGCATCCACGGTGCGGGAGAGGATGCCGTCCCCAGGCCAGTCTTTGAGCCAGTCTGGGAAGCGGCTGCGGAGATCGCGCGGCTCCAGATAGATCGACCACGGCCCGTGCTCCGCCACGTAACGGCGGACGCCGCGTACGATATCGCGCCCGTAGGAGCGGGAGGTGTCGACAAGAACGGCTACCTGCGGGATGCGTGCGGGGGTGGTGCGGTGGGCCTGCGGCATGGATGAGATGCAAACTGGAATCTGCACGTGGAAGCAAGCAGGAAGAATGAACGCCCCCTGCGGAGGAATTATTTTTGTAACGAAACAACGGGCGCCGGCTTATTTTCAACAACATGCGACTCTCCCGAACCCATGCCTCCCCTACCCTGCTGCTGAGGGCAGGCTGCACCGCCCTCGTGTCTGTCTGTCTGGCGGCCTCGTCACAGCTGCCACCCAATGAGGTAAAGATCTCCACCGACGGAGAGTACCGGCGCATTCAGGCTAATGGCATCCCAGACCACGCGCCGGGACAGTTTCCGAACCGGCACAACCCGAACGTGATCGGGCCGCAGAGCTATGACTACAAGGTGCCGCTGCACCCGAAGCTGACGGAGAAGCCGGTGCCGTACCGCATGCAGCCCTTTGGCATCGGGGTGAATGGCGTCGTGTTTGACCCCTTTGCCGCGGAGTGGTGGCAGGGCGATCCGGCCTGGCAGTACGAGCCGCATGGCGGAGCCATCGATCTGGGGCTGGACTCCAGCAATGCGCATGTGCAGCCTAATGGAGCGTACCATTACCACGGCATCCCGAACGGACTGATCGAAAAGCTGGCGGGCGATCAGAAGAAAATGGTGCTCGTCGGCTGGGCGGCGGACGGCTTCCCCATCTACGGCCCCTATGCCTACAGCGAGGCGATGAATGCGGAGAGTCCGGTGAAAAAGATGGTGCCCAGCTATGGGGTGAAAGCGGGCACGCGCCCGGCTGGATCTCCCGGCGGCAAGTATGACGGCGCCTTTGTGCAGGACTACGAATACGTGGAGGGCAAAGGCGACCTGGATGCCAGCAACGGACGCTACGGAGTGACGCCTGAGTTTCCCCAAGGCACCTACTACTACGTGCTGACAGATGCCTACCCGTATGTGCCACGCCAGTTTGCCGGCACGCCGGACGCCAGTTTTGCCCGTCGCGGCCCTCCGGGTGGTGGCTTTGGCCCTCCAGGACGTGGCCGTCGCGGCGGACCGGGCGGCATGCGCCCGCCAGGGCCTCCGGGATTTGGCCCGCCGCCGTTTTGATGCTGCCCAGTTGCGGTGACACGGGACTCCTTTATGGGTGATGTCGAATGACCGACCACCCGCTGCTGCGCCGACTGCCGAAATCCACCGACTGCTCCAATGACGAACTGCTGGCGGCGTTTCTGGACTACGTGGCGGAGAAGAATCTGGAGCTGTACCCCGCGCAGGAAGAGGCGGTGCTGGAGCTGTTTGATGATCGCAATGTGATCCTGAACACGCCCACGGGATCGGGCAAATCGCTGGTGGCGCTGGCGCTGCATTTCCGCTCTCTGGCGCGGGGGCGGCGGTCAGTGTACACCTGCCCGATCAAGGCGCTGGTGAATGAAAAGTTTCTCTCCCTGTGCCGCGACTTTGGCCCTGAGAATGTGGGCATGGCCACTGGCGATGCCACGGTGAACCGCAGCGCGCCCATCCTCTGCTGCACGGCGGAGATTCTGGCGAACTACGCCCTGCGCGACGGAGCTAATGCGCCCTTCCGCGAGGTGATCATGGATGAATTCCACTACTACTCGGACCGCGAGCGTGGCGTGGCCTGGCAGGTGCCTTTGCTGACGATGAGCAACGCGCGCTTTCTGCTGATGTCCGCCACAATGGGCGGCTCTGATTTTTTCAAAGAGAAGCTCAGCACGTTGACGAAGGCCGAGACGACCGTGGTGGCAGCTTATGAACGGCCGGTGCCGCTGGAGTTTAGCTACGCGCAGACATCCGTAGATGTGACGCTGCAGGAGCTGGTGGCGGCAAACAAGGCACCGGTGTACCTGGTGCACTTCACGCAGAACGAGGCCGCGCAGGCGGCGCAGGATCTGATGAGCCTGAACTTTTGCAGCACGGCGGAGAAGGCCGCGATCAAGGAGGCGCTGGTGGGGTCCAAGTTCACGAGCCCTTACGGCAAGGAGGTGAAGAAGTACCTGAGCCACGGCGTGGGCATCCACCACGCGGGGCTACTGCCAAAGTATCGCGTGCTGGTGGAGAAGCTGGCGCAGCGCGGGCTGCTGAAGGTCATCTGCGGCACGGACACGCTGGGCGTGGGTGTGAACGTGCCCATCCGCACCGTGCTGCTGACGCGGCTGAGCAAGTACGGCGGCGAGAAGGTGGCCACGCTGAGTGCGCGGGATTTTCACCAGATCACCGGACGTGCAGGACGGCGCGGCTATGACGATGTGGGCTACGTCGTGTGCCAGGCGCCTGAGCATGTGATCGAGAATGCGAAGATGGAGGCCAAGGCCGCAGGCGATGTGAAGAAGCTGCGCAAGATGGTGAAGAAAAAAGCGCCGGAGGGCTTTGTGGGCTGGAACGAGGACACCTACAAAAAGCTGCAAAACGCTGCGCCGGAGCCGCTGGCCTCACGCTTTCAGGTTTCCCATGGCATGCTGCTGCAGGTGCTGAGCCGCAAGGGGGATGCCTGCGCAGCCATGCGGCAGCTCATTGCGGACTCGCATGAAACGACGAATGCGAGGAAGCAGCACGAGAAGCGCGCGTGGGAGCTTTTCCGCGCGCTGGTGCAGCGCAAGATCATCGGGATCATTCCGCCGAAGCAACGCGATGCACAGGGCACCAAGCTGCAGCTGAATGTGGAGCTGCAGGAGGATTTCTCGCTCAACTACACGCTCTCCCTGTATCTCATCGACACGCTGGCGCTGATTGATCCCGCCTCGCCCACTTACGCGGCGGATGTGCTGACGCTGTGCGAGGCCATTTTGGAAAACCCTGACATCATCCTGCGCAAGCAGCTCGATCAGGTGAAGACCGAGGCCATGACGACGATGAAGAATGAAGGCGTGCCGTATGAGGAGCGCATCGCGCGGCTGGAGGAGCTGGAGTATCCGAAGCCCTGCCGCGACTTCATCTACAGCACCTTCAACGCGTTCAGCGAGGTGCACCCGTGGATCGGCCAGGAGAACATCCGGCCCAAGAGCATCGCGCGGGAGATGTTTGAGAACTTCCGCAGCTTCAGCGACTACATCAACGACTACGAGCTGCACCGCGCCGAGGGCGTGCTGCTGCGCCACCTTTCCAGCGTGCACAAGGTGCTGGCGCAGACGGTGCCGGAGAATTTTAAAAACGAGCCCGTGCAGGAGATGGAGGCCTGGCTGGCCGGCGTGCTGCGCGGCACCGACTCCAGCCTGCTGGATGAATGGGAGCGCATGCGCGACCCGAACTTCAAGCCGGACGAGGTGGTGGAAAAACGTGAGGAGGCACCGGACATCACGCGCAACAAACGAGAGTTCACCGCGCTCATCCGCACGGAGATCTTCCGCTTCCTGCGTCCTCTTTCTCTGGAGAACTACGCCGCCGCCGCAGCCACCGTGACAGGTGGCGTGAACGCCGATGCTCTGGCTGCGATGATGGACCCGTACTACGCCGAGCACGAGCGCATCCGCCTGGACAACGAAGCCCGCAACGGAAGGCACACCTACGTGGAACCGAGCGAGGACCAGAAAACCTGGCGCGTGTGCCAGGTGCTGATCGATCCCGAGGAGCTGAACGACTGGCAGGCGGAGTTCAGCGTGGATCTCGCTCAAGCACGCGAAGATGGAAAGCCGACGCTGGTGCTGAAAAGCGTGGGAAGGGTGGGTAGCTCATCATAGTTGCTTAGTTGCGCCGCAACTGAGGTTTTTCCGGACCAGTTGCAGCGCAACTGGGCTACTTTTCCACCCGCACCGCCGAGTGCTTGTAGCTGGGCTGGCGACTATGCGGATCAAACGACGCATGCGTGAGCTGGTTCACGCGCGGATCGTGCATGGGCAGGAACACCTCTCCCGGCCGCACGCAGGTGGTGAGGCGGGCTTTGGCGGTGAGTTCGGCGCGCTTGGAAATGACACGCACCTGCATGCCATCGCGAATGCCGAGCGCATCGGCATCCTGAGGATGGAGATCCAGCATAAGCTCCTGCGGCATCATCTTGGCCAGCACGGCGGACTTCCGTGTGCGCGTCTCAGTGTGCCACTGCGCGCTGGTGCCACGGCCGGTGATGAGCACGAGCGGATACTCCGTGCTGCGCTGCTCGGGGATGGGCTGCGGAGCCTCGAAGACGAACCTGGCGCGTTTGTCGGGCGTGTAAAACTTCCCATCCTCAAACAAGCGGCGCTCCTTCCAGGTGGTGGCCTTGAACTTGGCGGCGTCATCCTTGCTGAGCGGCCACTGCACACCACCGGATTTATGCACCATCTCATGGCCGGAGATACCAGAGATGTCGCAGGGCTGGCCCTCGGTGCAGCGCTGCAGCACGCGAAAGACAGACTCCGGGGTGCTCCAGGCGCGGAAGAGATCTTCGCAGCCCCAATAGTGGGCGATGAGGCGGAAGATGTGGAAGTCTGCGAGCGCCTGACCGGGAGCGCGACGCACCTTGGGGCTGTAGCCGATGCGGCGCTCGCTGTTGATAAAGCAGCCGTCCTTTTCCCCCCAGCCTGCTGCGGGCAGCACGAGGTGGGCGCGCTTCGCCGTCTCGGTGCTGCAGTACATGTCCTGCACGACGATGAAGTCGAGCTTGTCGAGGATGCGGTTGATCTCGTTCTGGTCGATCCACGAGTGGCTCGGATTGGTGGCCACAAACCACAGGGCTTTCACCGTGCCTTCATCGGCGGCCTTGAGGATCTGGTCATACGCCAGGCTGGGGCAGTCGGGTATGCGCTCCACGGGAATGCCTGTGGCAGTGGCGACTTTTTCACGATGGCGCGGATTGCGGAAGTCGTGACCTCCCAGCAGATTTGTGGTGTTGGAGAAGAGGCGCGATCCCATGGCATTGCACTGCCCGGTGATGGAGTTGGCCCCGGTGCCGGGCTTGCCGATGTTTCCGGTCATCAATGCCAGATTGATGATGGCCTGGGCGGTGCGTGTGGCCTGATGCCCCTGGTTCACCCCCATCGTCCACCAGAAGGAGACGCGCGGCGTGCCGTGGATGATGGTCTGCGAGAAATGCACAAGGCGATGCACGCTAATGCCCGTCTCCTGCGAGACGCGTGCGGGATGAAAGTCGGCGAGGAATTTTTGAAACTCATCAAAGCCTGTGGTGTGCTGCTCGACAAAGGAGGTGTCCACTCCACCGTCGCGAATGATGAGATGGGCGATGCCGTAAAGGAGGGCGAGGTCGCTTTTAGGTTTGATGGCATAATGCTGCGTGGCGGCCATGGCCGTCTCCGTGGCACGGGGATCGACGACGATGATCTGCGGGTTGCGCTTGTTGCGCAGCACACGCTGCCACATGATGGGATGGGCGATGCAGGGATTGGCCCCGATGAAGACGAGCACGTCGCTCTCCTCAAAGTCCGCGTAGGTGAATGGCGGCGCATCAAAGCCGAAGCTCTCCTTGTAGGCGGTGACGGCAGTGGCCATGCACTGGCGAGTGTTGCCATCGCCATGGATCATGCCCATGCCAAACTTGGCCAGCGCGCCAAGGTAGGCCATCTCCTCAAACATGATCTGCCCGGTGCTGATGAAGGCGGCGGCTTCGGGGCCGTGCTTGTCCAGCACGGTGCGCATCTGATCGCAGAAATAACGGAGTGCGGTGTCCCAGTCCACCTCTCTCCCATGCAACAGTGGCATGCGGGCGCGGTCGGGCGCATCGAGCACGCTGAGCGCCTCCCAGCCTTTGGGGCAGGCGGTGCCGATGTTGACAGGATAGTCGGGGTCCGGGGTGAGATTGACCGCAGTGCCGTCTTTGAGATGCACCTTCAATCCGCAGCCGGTGGAGCAGAAACCGCAGACGGCTTTTGTAGCGGCGTCTGGCAGCAGATGCGCGGGCACCTGACCGAGCCCGAAGCGCGCGGGCTCGCGCACAAGATCGGCGGTGAGCGGGCCATCCCACTCGCGCAAGGTCATGGCGGGCAGTTTCATCATGGTCAGTTTCCTGGCATTTTAGAGCCTGCGGCGGCGGTGAAGAAATAAAGCCTCTCGATGAGCTGGCTGCCAAAGGTGAGCAGCAGAGAGAGGGTGAACATCCAGTGGGCTGCGGCACCACCGGCGATGGTCACCGGTATGAGCAGGCCTGTGGCGATGAGCAGCAGGCCGCGTGCCTCAATGCGCCGGGAAAGATGCCGCTGCATGATGCGCGCGGATTTGTGCCAGAGGCAGGATTCATTCGCCAGCGCACGACGGTAGGAGGAGATCTCCCACAGGGACAGAGTCCAGCGGAAGAGCAGGACCAGCGCCATGGCCCAAGTGGCGGCACTGATGCCGGCCCAATGCCACACAGCAGCGCACAATCCAGCACCCAGCAGCAGCGTGGTGCCGATGAATTTGACGCTCACATTTTTCAGTGACCAGAACGGCCTGCGTGTGTCCACATAGACCATCACGGAGCACCACACGGCCAGCAAAGCGGCGAAAGCAGTACCGGTGACGGCGAGGCGCATCCACTCGATGTTTCCGAGCCACCAGGTGGCAGCAATGGTCATGCCGCCTGCGGGCAGCGCACCAAAAGCCATAATCTCTCGCGAGAGCCATGACCTGCGCCAGCCAAGGAAAGCGCGCCAGGCTTTCAGCGGCTGGCCGAGATGCAGCGTGCTGAGGCCCACGCCAGCCAGTCCCGCCACGAGTGCGAAGGCGCTGGTGACGGCAGCCTGCTGGAGTGTGAGCCAGTGCAGCCACATGGCCGCGGCGCAGAAGGTGAAGGCTCCGGCGCTCATCTGCGTGAGCACGAGCATCCATGCGAGGGGATCGTGATGACCGTGATCCAGGTCCAGCCGCCCGGCGTCGGCTGCCTGTGCGGCGGACGGCACCGGCTGCGTGGAGACATAGGTGGTGGTGGGGCGTGTGTAGCTGGAATCAAACGCGCCCGCGATCATTCTACCATGATCTGGCACAGCATCGAGCTTCACGACTTTGATCTTGATGGCTTCATTCGGGCAGGACTGCACGCATGCGGGGGCCTCTCCTTCAGCGAGGCGGCCCTGGCACATGTCGCATTTGCGCACGATGCCGCGCTTGAGATTGAACTTCGGCACATCATAGGGGCATTTCAAAATGCAGTAGCTGCAGCCGATGCATTGGTCGTCCAGATGACGAACGATGCCGGTGGTGCTGTCTTTGTCATAGGCCAGCACGGGGCAGCCCTCTGCGCAGGCGGGGTCGGCGCAGTGATGGCAGGCGGTGGTGACGGTCTGCAGATAAGGCTGCTTTCGCGTCCCCACGAGCAGGCCCATGTCCCGCCAGCTTTCGCCTTCATCCAGTCCATTGAGGGAATGACAGGCGGCCACGCAGGCCTTGCAGCCGGTGCAGGCGTCGAGATTCACCTCAAAGGCATACTGCTCTCCCGACTGCGGCTTGCTCAGCGGGATCAGGTGCGTGAAGCGCTCCCGTACGGAGCGGGAGTCGTATTCTTCGGAGAAGAGAGCGACGGGGGTGCGGAGCGTCTGCTGCTCGCGGAGCGCGGCGTCAATGATGCTGACGCCGGAGCCTCCGGCTGAGATTGAGCGCTCCATGTCGCGAATCATGGCTTAGCAGTTAAACACCTCCTGAAGCTGGCCCACCGTGTGCCGGTTGCAGAAGGCGTGGAAGGACTCCCCTTCGCTGCGCTGCGCCAGATAGCCTTTGAGCATGGCCTCCAGCGTGGTGCCCAGGGATTCAAAGGCCACGCCGCTGAAGATCTGACGGCCGATCTTGCGGTTTTCGCCGAAACCACCGCCTACTGTGATATGGTAGCCTTCTCCGCTCTCGGATTTCACCTTGGTGCCGAGCAGGCCGATATCACCCATGAAGTGCTGGGCGCAGGAGTGGGCGCAGCCGGTGAAGTGAATGTTCACCGGGCGGTCGAGCTTCACACGCTTGTCCAGGTACTCCATCATGGCGATGGCGTGGCCCTTGGTGTCGCTGGCGGCAAACTTGCAGTACTTGTTTCCGGTGCAGGCCACGAAGCCGCTTTTGAGATTGGACTGCTCCGTGGGGAAGCCGAGCTTCTTGAGCGACTTCGCCACCGTGGCGGCGTAGGTGGCCTTGACGTTCGGAATGATGAAATTCTGCCAGACGGTGAGGCGCACTTCGCCGGAGCCGTAGCTGTCTGCGAGATCGGCGATGCGATCGAGCTGCCGTGCCGTGAGCTGCCCCACCGGCACGCTGGCGCCGACGTAAACGAGCCCCTCCTGCTTCTGCGGGTAGGTGCCCACGTGGGAGTGCCCCTGCTGGGAGAACTCGCGCTTTGCCTGGCAGGCGGCGTCCGGGGCAAGGCGGGTGAGCTTGAACTTCAGGAACTTCTCCGTCTCCACCAGCACGCCATCGAGGCCCTTGTCCTCCACGACGTATTTGAAGCGTGCCTTTTTGCGGTTGGTGCGGTCACCGAACTGGATGAAGACGCGCAGCAGGGCCACCATGACATCATTGAGCTGCTCGGGCTTGACGATCACGCCCCAGTCGCTGGCAAAGGTCTGATGACCGGTGACGCCGCCGAGGGCGATGCGGAAGTACACGCCGGGCTCGATGCCCTCGGAGTTTTCCGTGATGCGCACGGCGCTGGCGCCGATGTCGTTGGTGTCTTCCACGGCGGAGATCAGCCCACCGCCGTCGTAGGCGATGTTGAACTTGCGCGGCAGATCGTAGAACTCCTTGGAAGCGATGATGAGCGTGGCCAGTTCATTGACGAGCGGGCGCACGTCGATGAGCTCATGCGGATCATAGCCCGCGCAGGGGTTCATGGTGATGTTGCGGATGTTGTCCGCGCCAGCACCTTTGGAGTGGAGGCCGCAGCCCTGAATGCGGCGGAGCACCTCGGGGCAGTTTTTCGGCTCGATGAGGCGGATTTGAAAATTGTTCCGCGTGGTGATCTGGATGTATCCGGTGGTGAGCTCACGTGCGATGGCGGCCAGCTCGCGGAGCTGGTAGCTTTTCACGATGCCGCCGGGAATGCGCAGACGGCACATATAGCCGTCCTTCACCGGATTGAGCCAGAAGAGGCCGTTCCACTTGTAGCGGAAGACGGATTCGGGCTCGGGCTTGGCATTCCAGCGCGCGTCCATGACGAGCTGCTCGATGGCGTCAAAGGGGTGGAGTTCGCGCTTGATGCGCTCCTCCTTGGTGAGGTCATCAAGAGAGGGGCCTGCAGGCGCGGCGGCCACAGGTGCGGCGGAAAGATCTCCGAAGGAGACCCCGCCGGCGGCGATGCCGGCAAAGAAGCCTTCGAGGTAGCGCTTTTGCTCGCCGGTGAAATCGGCGGAGGTGGAGGGCGCGAGGGCGGGTGGTTCAATAGACATCGCGGGCATAGCGTTTCTCCTTTTTCATCTGGTTCACGTAAGCGGAAGCTTCTTCGGCGGATTTGCCGCCTGCGGTTTGAATGATGGTGTGCAGGGCGTCATCCACGTCCTTGGCCATGCGCTTGGCGTCTCCGCACACGTAGAAGTGCGCGCCCTCCTCCAGCCACTGCCAGAGCTCATTGGCCGCCTGCAGCATGCGGGTCTGCACGTAGATCTTCTCCTCCTGATCGCGGCTGAAGGCGGTGTCCAGCCGTGTGAGGTGGCCGCTCTGCACCCAGCCGATGACCTGATCTTGGTAAAGGAAGTCGGAGGCGCGCTTCTGGTCGCCAAAGAAGAGCCAGTTTTTACCGGGGGCTTTGGTGGCTTCGCGCTCTTCCAGGAAGGCGCGGAAAGGGGCGATGCCGGTGCCAGGACCTACCATGATGACGGGCTTGGTGCTGTCTGCGGGCAGGCGGAAGTGATTGGCCGCATGGAAGTAGATGCCGGTGGTCTCTCCGAGGGGGAGGCGGTCGGCCAGGAAGGTGGAGGCCACGCCTTTGTGATGCACGCCGTCCGTGCTGTAGCGCACGGCGCCTACGCAGAGTTGCACCTCATCCGCATGCGCCTTGATGCTGGAAGCGATGGAGTAGAGACGTGGCTGGAGCTTGCGCAGGTCCGCCACAAAGGCGGCGGGGGCCATGCCGGTCTGCGCGGCTGGCTTTCCATAGAGCTGGCGGATCTCGTAATGCGCGATGAGCGCCGCACGCAGCGCGGCGGTGCCACCATCCGGCAGCGGCACCTCGGCCTGGGGATCGAGCTTATGCGCGGCGAGGATGGTGTCCACCACGTCGGGGCAGTTTTGAACGAAGACGCCGAGGGCGTCTCCCACCTCGTAGCTGAGGCCACTGCCGGTGAGGGAGAGAGCGATGTGGCGTGTGTCCTTGCTGCTGCCGCGAGTGTTCAGCGGGGTGTTGTCGATCAGCTTTGCGGGGAAAGGATTCTTTTTGCTCCAGCCGGTTTCTTCTTCGACGGCGGTGTCAGCGACGGGTGCGGCGGTGGAGCCGCTGAGTGCGGTGAAGGCGCTGCTGCTCCACTGCTTGGCGAGGGTGTCAAACTCCACATCGCAGTCGACTCGATCAGCAATGCGGCGTGCGCCCAGCTCGGCGAGGCGTGCGTCGAGCTTCCTGCCAGCGAGGCAGAAGGTGTCTCCGTAGTTTTTGTCTCCCAGGGCGAGCACACTGTACTGCACGCCGTCAAATTTCGGGCTGCTGCCGTTTTGGTTGATGCTGTCCCAGAAGGAGACAGCATTGTCCGGCATGTCCCCCTCCCCCCAGGTGCTGGTGATGAGGAGGACGTTCTTGTCCTTGATGAGATCGGCGGGTTGCAGCGAGTCGAGGCCCGCAGCGCGCGCTGCGAAGCCCCGACCCGATGCTTCCCTGGCCAGCCGCTTGGCCAAACTTTCCGCATTGCCGCTCTGGCTGCCGAAGGCGATGAGGAGCGGGATGGATGCCGCCTGCGAGGGCGACGTGAGCGCGGCTGCGGGACCGCGATTGAGCACACCGGCGAGGAAGCCATTGAGCCAGGCTCTCTGCTCGACGGAGAAGGGTGCGTTTTCAGGTATGATAGGAACGGTGGACATGGCGGCGGCGGGGGTAGGGAAAGGCGGCGGGGGCGACGTCACTTCAGCGTGAGGAGCTTGAAGGCGAGGCAGAGCGTGGTGAGCAGCAGGATGAAGAATCCGATCTTGTAGAAGACGAGCGGGTTGCGCTCGATGAGGGGCGTGTCGGCCTCATGAAAGGGCTGCACACGGTCGGGGTGGCAGAGATCGTGCAGCAGCTCGGAGTAGTGCTGGTAGCGGCGCTGCGGCTGGATGGCGATGGCGCGATGGATGACGGCCTCCAGCCACGAGGGGATGTTGGGATTGATCCTGGAAAGCCTCCGCGCAGGATGGAAAACGGGCGTCTGAAAGCGCTCGATCTGGCCGTAAGGCAGGCGTCCAGCAAGAGCCTGGTATAATGTGACACCGATGGCGAAGACCTCCGTGCGCTCGCTGATAGGGGCCTCATGAAAGCGCTCTGGTGCCAGATAGCTGGCGGTGCCTGCACGGGAGGAGACGGAGAAGATGGCGGCGGCGCTGCCGAGGTCGACAAGCTTGAAGGTGAGGCGTGTGTAGTCACCGATGCAGAGGATATTCTCGGGCTTGATGTCGCCATGCGCGAGATCCAGGCGCAGCAGCACCTGCGCGGCCTCGGCGAGAAATTTTCCCAGCGCGATGGCGGAGTCCACCGAGAGTACGCGCTCCCGCAGCACAGCGGCGAGGCTGGGCGCATCCACAAACTCCATGAGATAGCAGCGCGTGGTGAGTGCGGGCGGCTCATAGGCACGCACAAAGTGGGAGGACTGCGCGCGGGTGGCGTTCCACACTTCATGCGAAAAAGCCTCCAGGTGCGGGGCGCTGTCGATGGCCTCCACGGGTGCAAACTTCATGACGACACGGTGGCCGTCTTTCTCTGCGAGCCATACGCGGCTGGTGCCGTGGAAGGAGCGGATGAGTTCGTAGCCGTCGATGACATCGCCCTTGTTCAAGGTAGCAGGGATGCTGAGGGAGCGTGCATTCATGGCGCGCAAGCGGCCGGTCTGCTGGATGTCCAGCACAAGGGCGCTCATGTCATCGAGCGTCTCGTCTTTGGCCTGCTGGCGTGCGGCGAGCACGATGCTGCGTGCGGAGCAGTGCTGGGAGAGCGCGGTGGTGAGATCGTGCTCGGAGATGTGATTGGAGACACCGTCGGAGCAGAGCATGGCCACATCGCCATCCTGCAGAGTGAGGGTGAAGCATGCGGGCTCCACCTCCGCCTGCATGCCGAGCGCTCGCGTGAGCACATTCGTGCGCTCCTTTTCCACATGCGGCGTGGAGAGCGTGTGCAGGCCGCCATTGCGCCAGAGATACACGGCGGAGTCTCCGAGATTGATGCCGTGCAGCGTGTCCCCCTCGATGACCACAGCAGCCAGCGTGGCCACCATCTCCGTGCGCTCATAGCGCACCTGGGACTCCTGATAGAGCGACTGATTGAGAATGCGGGCAAAAGTGGTGAGCGCCTGGCGCGGCGACCAGGAGCGCGGGCGTGCGCTGTAGTGCTCGATGAGCGAGCTGACGGCACGCTGCGCGGCCTCGCGTGCGGGTGCGCCGCTGCCTGCGCCATCGCTCAGCACGGCGATCACGGTTTCGTCCCACGCACGCAGCGCGAAGGCGTCCGAGGAGGGAGTGCCCTCCTCTCGCGCGATCCCGTGGCTGGTGGTGAGAATTTTCATGGCGGCGGCGTTTGATGAATGCAGAAAATCAGATGCGGGCCTCGGAGAGTGCGCCCCAGGTGGTGCGCCAGCGGATCTTCACCAGATTCAGCCCGATGAGCGCCAGCACGCACAGCGTGGCAAAGGCGAGCAGCCCGGCGAGGTAGCTGCCGGTGAGCCCTTTGGAATATCCCAGCGAGCTGGCGAGCATGAAGCCTCCGAGACCGCCACCGCAGCCGACAAGGCCGGTCATGACGCCGATGTCCTTGGCAAAGCGCTGCGGCAGCAGCTGGAAGACGGATCCATTGGCCATGCCAAAGGCGCAGGAGGCCAGAAAGAAGCCCAGCGCGCAGAGCGGCAGCGTGCCTGCAAAGGCCGCGAGCACCAGCGCCAGCGCGGCAGCCAGGAAGAACACATGCAGCGCGCGGATGCCGCCGAGGCGGTCTGCCAGCGCACCACCCACCGGCCTGCCCAGCGCACCGACCAGCGTGCACATGGCCGCCCAGGTGCCGGCCTCGACCGGGGCGAGGTGAAACTCGGAGGTGAAGTAAATGATGAGGGAGGCAGCCAGGCCGGAGAAACCGCCGAAGCTGATGGTGTAGAAGAAGCAGAACCAGTGCGCGTCTTTTTCCTTGAGCAGATGGGCGTAGTCCACGAGGCGCTTCTTTTTCACCTGCACCTGCGCCTCCTTGGAAAAGATGATGTAGCAGGCCAGCACGAGCACCAGCGGAATGAGCGCAAGGCCAAAGACCGCATTCCAGCCGTAGATGACGGCGAGGCGCGGAGCCATGATCGCATCAATGACGACGCCCACATTTCCCGCGCCGGCCAGGCCGAGCACCAGGCCCTGCATGTGCGGCGGGTACCAGCGGCCCGCCTGCGGCAACGCCACGGCAAAGCTGGCGCCGGCCACGCCGAGCACCACACCGAGCATGAGCGTGTGGGAGAACTGATGCAGGCCGGTGAGCCAGGCGGTGGTCATGCCCGCGATGACGATGAGCTGGGCGATGATGCCGGTGTTCTTGGCCCCGATGCGGTCCACCAGCATGCCGAGCAGGATGCGGATGAAGGCACCCGAGAGATAGGGCACGGCCACCATGAGCCCCTTCTGCTGGGGGGGGAGGCCCAGCGTGGTGCCGATCTGCGCGCCGAGCGCGCCGAGGATGGTCCACACCATGAAGCTGACGTCAAAGTAGAGGAATGAGGTGAGCAGCGTGGGCCAGTGGCCTGAGGTCTTGAGAGTGGAAAGTTTCATGAGGGGGCGTTGGTTGGCGGTGTCTTTCTCATGAGCCTCAGGCGTGCCAAAATCGACACGACAGTTAAATAACGGTTTGAATGTTTTTTATATAATCCATCAATTTCGTTCATGCATAAATCCAGCCATCCACCGCTGAAGCCCGTGCGGAGGATGGCTGGGAGGCGTGGTGAGATCAGAAGTCAATCTGCATCTGCACGTAGCCAAACTGGGCGTTGCTGCCGGCACCGGTCTGCTTGAGGTAGTCTCCGGCGATGAAGTAGCTGTAACCCGTGAGAATGTTCACGTGCGGGTTGAGCTTGTAGCTGACGGTGAAGTCCAGCTCCTGGCCGCGGAAGCTGCTGGCATTCATGGCGGCGGTGTTGACGGGGCGCACCTTGGTGGTGCCATTGGCACGATACCAGGCGTCGGCGTTGTTGGCATTCCAGTAGAGGTGGTAGTCCAGCATCACCTTCATCTTGGCGGTGGGCATGAAGCTGAAGTTCACCTGGGGGTTGTACATGTTCATCCAGCCGGTGGTGTCCATGTAGCCGTAGAAGAGGTGGTTGGTGGGAAAGAGATTCTGAAAGGTGCCCACCTTCTTGTCATTCGGGTCGCCGTCTCCGCTGGCATAGTTGAACTGCAGGCCAAAGCGTGGCTTCCAGGGGGATTTGAGCCAGTTGTAGCCGACCGCCCAGTGGCCTGCATACGCGGTCAGCGAGCGTCCGCCCACCTTGCCGGTTTGGAAGTCCATCTCTGTTTCATAGTCAAAGCCCCTCAGCTTCTTGGGATCCCCCTTCCAGAGAGTGCCCAGAGTGACAAAGCTGGTCGCGCCGATGGGTGTGCCAAAGGTGGCCTGGCCGTCATCCCGGTAATGCAGGGCGTAGAAGTCCGTGGTGGTGTTGAAAGGCACAAACAACGTGCTGAAGTAAACCCCGCTGAGGAAGGCATTGCGGTGGTCCGCTTGGTTGAGCAGATCGGACTTGTTCCACTGGTAGTTAGTAAAATTCACCGGGCTGGCGGTGAAGGCGTCCACAGACCACTTGGTGGCGGTGTAGCGAAACTTGAAGGCGTCAAAGGTGCGCGCCTGATTCGCCCACTCCAGAGGTCCGATGAGACGCTGATCTCCAAAGGCCAGGAACTGGCGGCCCAGTGTGGAGCTGAAGCCCTTCTTGGCATTTCCGATCTGGATGTAGGCCTTGAGGACGTCGAAGATGTCGTCCCCTTCAGCGCCATTCACGCCAATCGTGTGGCCACGGTCTCCGCCGATCTCGCGGACATCCTGGCCCTGCACGTAGAGCTTGATCCAGGGATTGATGTCATACCCGACGCCAAGGCGAAAGCGCTGGAGCAGCCAGGCGGCGTCCTGCACGCTGTTGACGGCGCTGTTAAAGTCGAAGTTGTTGTCACGGATTTCGTAGCGCATTTTCTCCTGCACATCGAAGGTGAAGTTCCCCATCTTCATGGGGGCATACGTCGGAGGCGGAGGAGCGAGGGTGAAGCCCGGCACAGGAGCCGGGGCGGCGGTCTTGGGCGCGGGAGTCTGGGAAGACGCGGCCGAGACGGCGGCCAGAAGGAACGGGACGAGCCTTTTCATGGGGAGTCGGGTGATGGATTGTGTGTATGTTATTTTATGGTATGTGCACGTGGTGCCTGCAGGCGGATATGCAGGCGTTGTCGTTTCGGCTAGGCGGCGGCAGGGAAAGGGGTGCCGTGGGTGGCGAGCTCCGCGGCCATGTCCGGCGAGGGGACAAACTGCGGGTCACGGCTGGGGCGGATGTGGGAGCGGTCGTTCAGGTAGGTGATGAGGTGCTCCCGCAGCTCGTAGTAGCGGGGATCCTCCATGATCTCCCGGCGGTTGCGCGGGCGCTCAAAGGGGATCTGCAGGATGTCCCCCACCTCGGCCTCGGGGCCGTCCGTCATCATGATGACGCGGTCGGAGAGAAAGATGGCCTCGTCCACGTCATGAGTCACCATGAGGGTGGTGATGCGGTTGCGCCGCCAGAGATCGAGCAGCACCTCCTGCAGTTCGTAGCGGGTGAGTGAGTCGAGCATGCCAAAGGGCTCGTCCAGCAGCAGCATCTTGGGCTGCAGGGCAAAGGCACGGGCGATGCCCACACGCTGGCGCATGCCCTGGGAGAGCTCCCCGGGGTATTTGTGCATGGCCTCCCCGAGACCGACGATGGTGAGATAGTACTCGGCCATCTGGCGGCGCTCGGATTTGCTGGCGGTGAAATACACCTGGTTCACCCCGAGCATGACGTTCTCAAAAGCCGTCATCCACGGCAGCAGGCAGGGAGACTGGAAGACGATGCCGCGGTCCGGGCCGGGTCCGGCGGCCTCGCGTCCGGCCAGGATCATGTTTCCCTGGCTGAGATCACTCAGCCCGGCCACCATCATGAGCACGGTGCTTTTGCCGCAGCCGCTGTGGCCGATGAGGGCGGCAAACTCACCCTCCTTGAGCTTGAGATTGAAGTTTTTGACGATCGTCAGCGGCCCCTTGGGGCTGTCGTAGGTCTTCCACAGACGATCCAGTTCGAGCATGGGGAGTGTTGAGCTCATGCTGCCACCTCCACTTCTTCACGCTTGTTGTCTCCGCGGCGTTTGGGACCGGAGCGGTTGAGGAACTGCAGGGAGTTCACGGTGGTAAGATCCTCCGGCAGAATGTCTGGAAGAGTGACGTGCACAGCAGATTTGACTTTGTTGCGGCCTTTGGCGTCCAGCAGCGTACCGATGAGCTGCGAGCGGAGCTTTTTGAATTTGGGATCATGATTGAGCGTGCGGCGGTCACGCGGACGCTCGAGATCGACGAGGATGGGCTCTCCGAGCGTGGCGGGTGCGGTGGGCAGCAGCGGAATGACGCGGTCCGCCAGCAGCAGCGCCTCGTCCGGATCATTGGTGATCCAGAGCACGGTGGTGAGGTTTTCACGCCAGATCTCGCTGATCTCATCCTGAATCTGCGCGCGGGTGAGGGCATCGAGCGCGCTGAGGGGCTCGTCCAGCAGGAGCACCTTGGGGTTCATGGCCAGCGTGCGCGCCACAGAGACGCGCTGGCGCATGCCGCCGGAGAGCTCCTTGGGCAGCTTGTGGGAGGCGTGGCCCAGCTTCACCATGGTGATGAATTTGTTCACGTGCTCCTTGCGCTGCTCGGGCGTCCAGTCTTTGAAGACTTCATCTACCGCCAGAGCGATGTTTTCCTCCACGGTGAGCCATGGCAGCAGCGAGTAGTTTTGGAAGACCAGCCCGCGATCCGGGCCCGGACCGGTGATGGTTTCACCGGCGATCGTCGCCACGCCGGAGTCGGGTTTCACCAGACCGGAGATGAGATTGATCAGCGTGGACTTGCCAGAGCCGGAGTAACCGACGATGACAACGAACTCGCCTTGTTCAATGGAGAGGTTGATGTCCTTGAGGATCTCAGACCTTGATCCTTTCCCTCCATAGCCCTTTGAGGCACCTTTGATTTCGATAAGCGGCATATCGGTATCGGTTGAAGGTTTTATGCGGTTTTGAAGCGGGATTCGACCACGCTCATAAGACGGTCGAGGACGTAGCCGACGACGCCGATGGTGAGGATGCAGAGAATGATGTGGGCGTAGCTGTTGGCATTGTACTGCTGCCAGAGGAAGCCGCCGACACCAGGGCGGCCGGTGAGCATCTCCACAGCCACGATGACGAGCCAGGCGATGCCGAGGCTGAGGCGGAAGCCGGTGAACATGTAGGGCAGTGTGGCCGGCACGAGCACCTTCCACAGCGTGCGGGATTTGGAGAGTTTCAGCACCTTGGCCACATTGAGGTAATCCTGCGGCACGGCACGCACCCCCACGGCGGTGTTCATGACGGTGGGCCACATGGCGCAGATGGCGATGGTGAACAGAGCGGCGGCATCTGAGGCACCAAAGGTGGTGCGGCCGTCGGAGTTGACGAACTTGATCCCGCTGAAGAGGATCATGCCCAGCGGCAGCCAGGCCAGCGGTGAAACGGGCCGCAGCACCTGGATGAGCGGATCAAACGCCTGGGTGAACTTCTTTGAGAGGCCGAGGAAGAAGCCGATGGGCGTGCCAATGACCAGGGCGATGAAATACCCCTCCGCCACGAGCACGAGTGACATCCAGGTGAACCGCAGTATGCCCTGATCCAGCTCTCCACGTTTCGCAAAGGGCTCGGTGATGTAGAGCCTGCTGGCCGTCCAGGTCTCCCCGGGCGTGGGCAGGTCTGCCGAGAGACCTTCGCGTTTGGTGACTTTAACCTTGTCGCCAAATTCATCCACTTTTTCAGTCGTGATGGATTTTCCGGCAATCAAATACCAGAAAAGCCCACAAACTAATATTGCTGCCACCGGCAAAAGGATGGATTCGAGCTTGAAGCGTTGGATCAGGTGCATAATACGGCTATGCGGTTTGGGGTTATCAGGCTTTGAGGGTTTTGACCGCAAAGGACGCGGCGTAGGCTTCCAGGTCGGCCTTTGGATCAAAGGTGACGCCGTCGAAAAGGGTTTCCGGCTTGTCATCGGCACCACCGTGGGTGTAGCCGATCTCCTTCATAGCCTCCTCGTAGATATCCGAGCGCATGACCTGCTTTGCCACGCCTTCGTAATCAGGGGCGGTGTCCACAAAACCCCAGCGGCGGAGCTGCGTGAGCCACCACTTGGCGTACTTGGCCTGCGGGTAGTTGCAGTTGCGATCGCTGAAGATCATGTAGTTCGGGTCCTTGTACTTGCGGCCGTCTCCCATGTTGTACTTGCCCTGCAGACGGCCGAGGATGGCCTCGGGCGGGCAGTTGATGTAGGTCGCAGCGCTGACGATTTTTGCCTGCTCCTCGCGGTTTTCCATCTTGTCGAGCCAGACGCTGGCCTCATGCAGGGCCTTGAGCACGGCCTTGACGGTCTTGGGATTTTTTGCGGCAAACTCCTCGGTGAAGGCGCAGACTTTTTCCGGGTGATCCTTCCAGATACCCTGAGTGGCTATGGAGGTGTAGCCGATCTCGTCGGCGATGGTCTTGGCATTCCAGGGCTCGCCCACGCAGAAGCCGTCCATCTTGCCGACCTTCATGTTGGCCACCATCTGGGGAGGCGGCACGGTGATGAGGGAGATGTCCGCACCGGCACCGGCGGCGTCTCCAGGGTTGATGCCGCCGGCGGCAAGGTAGTAGCGCAGCCACATGGCATGCGTTCCCGGCGGGAAGGTCATGGCAAAGGTGAGCGGATTTCCCTTGGCCTTGGCTTCATCGACGAAAGGCTTCAATGCCTTGGGGTCATCAGCCACCTTGCCTTTGAAGGTGTTGGAAAGGGTAATGGCCTGGCCATTACGGTTGACGATCCACGGCACGATCATCGGTTTCTTCGGAGCGCCGCCCAGACCCATGGTGCTGGCGATGGGCATGCCGAGGAGCATGTGCGTGGCCTGGATGTCGCCATTGGTGAGGGAGTCGCGGATGGCGGCCCAGCTAGCACCTTTGCTGACGGTGGAGTTGATACCGTATTTTTTGAAGAGACCCTTTTCATGCGCCACCACGATGCTGGAGCAGTCGGTGAGGGCGATCATGCCGAACTTCAGGTCGGTGGTTTCTGGGGCGGCGGAAGCGTAGGCTGAGCCCACCCAGCCCTGAGGCAGGCCGGAGAAGAGGGCGCCGAGACCGGCGGTGGCGCCGGAGCGGAGGAGGGAGCGACGAGTGTGCGTAGCGGATGGATTCATGCTTTGAGTTGCTGGATGCGTTTGCTGGTTTTGTTGCTGGCGGCGGCTTTGGCTTGAGGGAAAGAGAGATCGGCAGTCCAGGCCTCCCGCATTGCGGTGCCGCCTGCGGCGTACTGGGCGCTGGTAATGAGGCCGTGGGCGATGAACTGATCGAGCAGCCAGCGGCCGCGATCACTCACCGGTGTGTTGGCATCCCGACGGTGGAAGATGTGGAAGTCGGTCACATCCACGGACTTCTCGGTGCCGAGGTCCAGCGGGCCGATGAGAGAGCGCTTGAGGATTTTTTCACTGACGGAGAAGTAGCCGCTGCCGGCCAGAATGCGGACGACCTCGGGGCGGTTCTCCCGCAGATCGCAAAACTGGCAAGCCTCCTTCAAGGCGCTGATGACGGCCTCCACCTCCGCAGAGTGTGTGGTGACAAACTGCTCGGTTGTAAGCAGCACCTTTTCAGGATGCTCTGGTACGAGCTGCGCGCTGGTGGCGGCGATCCAGCCGATACCCTGCTCCACGGCGTAGGAGTTCCATGGCTCGCCAACGCAGTAACCGTCGATGAGCCCCTCGGCGAGGCTGGAGGTCATCTGAGTGGGCGGAAGGGCGACGATGCGCACGTCCTTCTCCACATCAATGCCGCCCGACTGCAACCACTGGCGCAGCAGGAAGCAGTGGGAGGCGTAACGCGACACCATGGCAAAGGTGAAGCGGCGGCTGAAGGTGCTGCGGATGAGTTTTTTCAGGCTGGCGGCATCGCGCACGCCGCGGTTCCAAAGATCGCGGCTGAGAGTGATGGCATTGCCATGAAGATTGAAGACAAATGGGGCCACCACGCGGCAAGGCGGTGAGCTGAGCCCGAGGCGCAGGGCGAGCGCCAGGCCGGCAATGGCGTGTGCGGCATCCAGCTGGCCGTAGAGGAGCTTTTCGCGGACGGTAGCCCAGCCGACTTCGCAGCTCAGCTCCACCCGGGCGCCGTGTTTGCCGAAGAGATCCAGGTGCCTCGCCACCAGGAGAGGCGCGCAATCCACAAGCGGGATGAACCCGATGCGGACCGGCTTATAGGAGGCGGAGACAGCAGGCTTTTCGATCTGGGTGAGCTTCGGCATGCCCGAACATATCAGCAGCCTCAGGACCAGAAGCGATATTTCCCGCATAAACAACGCGCAAACTTTTTCAATCGATGTATGAATTTCATTCATGGATCAAGCCATCGACACCCGACAGCTCCGCGCCTTTGTTCGCCTGGCGCGCAGCGGCAGCTTCACCCAGACCGGCCGCGAGCTGCACCTGACACAGAGCGCCGTCAGCCATGCCATCAAGTCCCTGGAGACGGATCTGGGCAGCACTCTTTTCCACCGGCAGGGCAAGCGTGTGCACCTCACGCATGCCGGGCGCGAGCTGCTGCCGCATGCAGAATCCATCCTGCAGTCCATGAGCCATGCGCGCTCCGTTCTCGGCACGCTGGACCAGACGCCGCGCGGGCGGCTTCGCATAGGCTGCACCACGGCGGCGGCGCAGTTCATTCTGCCCACGGTGCTGCGGGAGTTTAAGGAGTCTTTTCCTCTTTATGAGATCAAGGTCACGTGCGGAGAGACGCCGGACACGATCGACCGGCTGGTGAACAACGAGGTGGATCTGGCAGTGAGCCTGCGACCGATGGATGTGTCCCGCATGAACTGCCACGCCATCTTTGATGACGAGCTGGAGTTTCTCGTCTCACCCCTGCACCGCTGGGCGCAGAACAAGCCGAAGCTGAAGGACGCGGCCAACGAGACCTTCATCGTAGCCAGCCGCAACAGCCTGAACTTTGCCATGATCCAGGAGTACTTTTTGAAGAACGGCGTCCGGCTGAACTCCTTCATCGAGCTGGGCAGCTCAGATGCGGCGGTGGAGCTGGCCAAGCTGGGGATCGGCGTGGCGATCGCGGCGCAGTGGATTGCGCGTGGAGAGATCGAGGCGGGGCAGCTGATCGCGCTGCCGCTGCCGAAGTCCAAGCTCAAAAGGCGCTGGATCGTCTCAGCCCTAAAGAACCGCCCGCTGAACCTGCCGGAGCGCACCTTCATCGGCCTGTGCGAGGAGGTGGGCCGGCGTATGGGAGATGGCAAGCTCTGAGAGCGTGAGGCACACGGACTGCAGCCTGCGTCGCAGCTCGACCGCTTGCTGCGCCAGTGCGCGCTGCTCGCGCTCATACTGCGCGCGGCCTTCGGGATTTTCAATTTTAAGCGCTTCGTAGCCGAGCGCCGCGAGATCATAGGGACTGGCGCGCATGTCGAGATCTCGCCCGCGCATGGCCAGCTCAAAGCATTCGCCGATGAGGTCAGAGCCAGTCCAGGGCCAGAGCTTGGAGGACCATTTGTAGAGGTCCATGTTGGCGTGCAGGCAGGCGCCCTGCTCAAAATCCGGACGGGTTTCGAGCGTGGGGTTCAGCACATTGAGCGGACGCGCCTCCGGCGTGAAGAAGCGGTAGGCGTCGTAGTGGGAGCAGCACACGGTCAGTGAATTGACAAAGGCGGCGAGCTCATCCGGCGGCAGGCGCAGCTCATAGCCCTGATGCCTCACTTCGTCCGCACTCTGGCGGTACACCATGGCCCACTCGTGCAGACCGTAGCAGGAGAAGCGCCCTGCCCTGCCAAGGATGCGCGCGCAGAGCGTGGCCACCCAGGAGGCAAAGTCCGCCTCACGCAGGGTAAAGCGACGTGTGTCGAGATGCAGCAGCCCGTTTGCCTGCACAAAGCGGTCGCCCTGCAGCCAGGGGTATGAGGCGAGATCTTCCGCCGTGCATTCAAGGCCGACGCCTGCTGGCGGCACCCACTGCTTGAGCCGTGCCGGGGCAAAGCTGTAGTAAGTGAAGAGGAAATCGTGCACGGGGTGCTTGGTGCCGCGGCTGCGGCGGTCCACAAAGGCGTCTGCCAGCGCCTCCACACGCGCCGCATGGGCCTGCATGCGTGCGCGCCACTGCTCCCTGCCCCAGATGATCATGGCACGAGCAGCGTGGCCAGACCAAGGAAGGTGCCCATGCTGATGACATCCGTGGCGGTGGTGAGGAAGATGCTGGAGGCGGTGGCGGGGTCGGTGCCCAGTTTTCGCAGCAGCAGCGGGATGAGCGCGCCGCTGAGGCCGCTGACCACACAGCTGGAGGTCATGGCCAGCCACACCACACCCGCCAGCGTGAGGGCGTGGGGATTGGCATTGTAGCGTGCATAGGCCCACATGCCGATGCCTGCGGAGATGCCGACCAGCATGCCATTGAGCAGGCCGAGGAGCCCTTCCTTGAGCACGAGCTGGCGCTCCTCTCCGGGCTTCAGGTCTCCGAGCGTCATACCACGCAGCGCCACGGCCAGGGCCTGGCAGCCGGTATTTCCAGACTGGCCCGCCAGCACGGGGAGAAAGACGGCCAGCAGCACCATGCGGTCCAGCGTGCCCTGAAACACACCCACCACAGCGGCTGCGACGAAGCAGGTGACGAGATTGATCTGCAGCCAGGGGTGGCGGAAGCGCAGGCTGCGCAGCAGTGGCGTGGAGAGGCGCTCCTCCTTTTCCACACCGACCATGGAGCCGACCTGCGCGCTGATCTCGATGGCGCGCGCCTCAAAGAGCGCCTGGCCGCGCACGAGGCCCAGCAGGATGCCGCCCTGATCACACACGGGATAGACGGGGTAGTGCTTGTTCACGACGACGCGCATGGCCTCGGTTAGCTCCATGGCGGGGTCCAGGGTGAAAGGCTCCCGGATCATGATGTCCTCCAGCCGCGCCTCCGGTGCTGCGAGCATGAGATCACGCATGACGAGGAGGCCTTTGAGGTGACCGGCTTCGTCCGTGATGTAGCCGTAGGTGACGAAGGCCTTTTTGCTGAGGCTGCGCACCTCCTCGATGGTGTCCCGCGCGGTGGCGTCAGGACGGAAGACGGCCACGGGCGCCTCCATGAGCCAGCCAATGCTGTCCTCCGGATACTCGCGGTTTTTCTCCCACTGGCGGGCCTTCTGCACAGGCACAAAGGTGAGGGCCGCGGTGCGCGGCTGCTCCTGCATCTCCTCCAGCACCTGCTGGGCCACCATGGGGTTGAGCTGCTGCAGCACGCGGGCGGCGTCCTCCCCGGAGGCCCGCTCCAGCAGGTCTGCGGCATCGTGGGCTCCGCTCTGGGAGACGGCGTCTAGCAGGGATTCAGAGGACGATTTCATACTGCACGCCGGCAGCGTAACAGCATGGTGCGGGCTTGTCATCGCGAACGAGAAAAAAACCTCGCACAGCGAGCGCGTAGAAGGCACATTGGAGGACATGTCCCTGTATGACCGAGACTACATGCGTGAAGATGCCCCCGGCTCTGAGAGCCGTACGGCCTCGGGTCCCACAGCGTTTCATGTGATCCTGGGCATCAACATCGCGGTGTTTGTACTGCAGTATGTCTTCGAGACCGGCTGGATGCGGGACCCGATGACCGGCGCGGCCATGCCGATCGGCGGTGTGAGCCTGGACGAGCTGGCGCACGGGAATGTGTGGACGCTCTTCAGCTACATGTTTGTGCACGGCGGTGTGGGCCACTTCATGCTGAACATGATGCTGCTGTGGTTTGCCGGGCGCGGGGTGCAGCAGCTCTTTGGCAGCTTTCACTTTACCATGATCTACCTGGTCTCCGGCATCGCCGGGGCGGCGGCGGAGATGGCGGTGAACGGGCTGCTGGAGGGAGACACCAGCACGACGCTGATCGGGGCTTCGGCCTCTGACTTTGGCCTGCTGATGGCGCTGGCGGTGCGTCAACCGGGAGAAAAAATCACGGCTTTCATCTATTTCATCATTCCCATCCAGATCCGTTTGTGGACGCTGGCCAAGGGGCTCTTCATCCTGCAGCTGGTGTTTGGACTGGCGAGCGTGCTTTTCCATGTGCTGCCGGAGGGCATGAAGATCGCGTATTTTGCCCATCTGGGTGGCGCGGCGCTGGGATGGTTTTATGCCCGCAGCCTGGGCTATGGCAGCCGCCCGATGTCGTATGCCAGCCAGTGGCAGCCGGTGCCTTACCAGCAGCAACAGCGCAAGCCCGCGATGGCACGCTCCACCGCCTCAAGACCACCCTCCGAGCTGGATGTGGACACTGTGCCTCTACCAAGACGACGCCCGCAAAAAACCCTGGAAGAGCTAATGGAAGAGGATGTGAACCCGCTGCTGGACAAGATCAGCCGCTACGGCAAGGACAGCCTGACACCGGAGGAGCAGCGCAAGCTGGAACACAGCAGCAATGAGCTGAAGCGCCGCCAGTCCGGCGATGCCTGAACCTGCGCCCTGCTCCTAGCCACACCTGACGCCCCGCTACCGAGCCATGCTGAACACGCGCTCCACACGCATCGCCGCAGCCTTGCTGCTGGCGCTGCTTTTTGGGTGGATCGTGCGAGCACATCGGAAAGATGGCACAGATACCCAACCCACAGACACTCCAGCACCACCGACTGCCATACAGGAGCCGCCCACCCAGAGCGTGCTGAATAACGAGTAGTCCGCTCGCTGCATCTTGAGGCATCCTTTGCGCTCTGGCATTCGTCATCCAGAGTTGCCGCTTCACGTCATTAATTTTCCTACCATGTCCATCGCCACCCGCAAAGGAGACCAAGGCCAGACCGATTTGCTGTTTGGATGCCGACTGACCAAGTCCCACCCGCGAGTTCATGCGCTGGGTGCGGTGGATGAGCTGAACGCCGCACTGGGTCCGCTGCGCATCGCGGCACTGCGTGCAGAGACGCGGGAGATCGTGCCGCAGGTGCAGCGATGGCTCATCGAGCTGATGGGAGAACTTGCCACCCCTCCAGGAGAAGAGGCCCGTTATGTAGCCACGCACCCAGAGCACATCTCCTCCAAGCATGTGCTGTGGCTGGATGAATGGGTGGCGAATCTGGAAGCCGGTGGTGCCCTGAAGTTTAAAGGCTGGGCCCTGCCTGGAGAAGCAGGTGTGATGAGCGGCGCCTATGCCGACCTGGCCCGCGTAGCCTGCCGACGTGCTGAGCGCAATGTCATCGACCTGCTAGGCACCCCTGACGAGGCACCGAATGCAGAGCTGATCCGTTTTTTAAACCGACTCTCCGATGTGCTGTGGCTGCTGGCACGCTGGGAGGAACAGAGTGCAGCGACAGAGTAGCGGCTTTTTAAAGCCCCTGCCCGCCGAGATTCAACTCCAGCGCCGAATGCGGCTGTCGAGCTGGAAGACCTGCCCGCTCACATTTTCCATGCTTTGGAGAAAGGCGATGAAGCGAGCGGCATCCTGAGGGCTGTTGAGGCGGCCGAGGACGTGAGAACCGAGGAGATCATCCTTCCTCGCGGCGTCTTCTATCAGGTGGCGAGTCATCTTGGTGTCCAGAAAGCCGGGCAGGATGCAGTTGGCGCGGATGTTTCGTGGGCCGTATTCCTTTGCAGTGCTCTGCGTCAGGCCGATGAGCCCTGCTTTGGCTGCAGCGTAGTTCGCCTGTCCAGCGGGGCCGCTGAGGGCAGAGTAGGAACCGATATTGATGATGTGGCCGTGGCGCTGCCGGGACATGAGCTTTACGGCGGCCTGCGTGGTGAAAAACGCGCCCTTCAGGTTCACATTCACGACGTGGTCGAAATCGGCCTCGGACATCTTGAGCGTAGAGGCGTCACAACAGACGCCAGCGTTGTTGATGAGTAAATCAAGACCAGTCAGTGTGGCGAAGAAGGCGCGCACGGAATCGGCACAGGTCACATCCATCGCAGCACGTCCGGGAGCGAGGACAGTGAAGCCTGCACACTGAAGCTCTGCGGCAATGGCCTGCGCCAAATCCCCCGCTCCGCCGGTGATGACGGCGGTGCGTGGGTGGGATGTGGCGGGCGTGGACATGCGGAGAAGCGGCGGCTGGCGGAACAAGTGAGCAGGACGAATGTGGATGTCCGCCCTGCACCCGGAACGATGACCTAGCGTAGCGTGGGCCATCCCACCCGCAAGCCGGGCGCTCTACAGCCTTCTCACTTCAGCGTGAAGGTCGGCAGTTTCACGATCTTGCCGCCGGCCATGGCGGACTGGTGGGCACAGAGGCCCACGCAAGTCCAGTTAGCGGACTGGGTGGCGTTCGGGAAGGGCTGGCGCTTTTCAGCGAGAGCACTGGCAAATTCATGAGCTAGATGCGGATGGCTGCCGCCGTGGCCGCTGCCTTGCGTGAAGCTGAGATGCGTTTTCTTGCCGAGATCGTAAACGCCTTTGGTGGTGAAGCGCTGGATGGGCTTGGGCAGGCGCTTGGCAAAGTCGGGAGCTTTTACCAGCTTGGGGATCTTATGCTCTGGCAACTTGGCGCGGTGCATGATGAGCGGCTCATGCTCGATGAGCGGCCACTCGATGGAGACTTTGTCGCCATAGACATCAATGCTCTCGCGGTACTGGCGGGCGGTGTCAAACAGGCTGCGGATGATCCGGGCGTTCACATCGGTGCCTTTGAATTTGATGTGAGCGGTCTCGACAGCGAAGGGAGAGCCATAGCACTTTTGCAGCTCCTTGCGCACGGTGCCGGAGCCAAAGCAGCTCACATATTCGGCGGGTTTGCCGATGAGGCCTGCTACAGGGCCGACGCAGTGAGTGGCGTACCACATGGGCGGGAGGCCCGGCCAGTAGTTGGGCCAGCCGTCCATGTCCTGCTGGTGGGAGGCCTGGACGAACTGCAGCTTGCCCAGCGTGCCTTTGTCCAGCTGCTCCTTCATGTAGAGGTACTCTCGGGCATAGACGACGGTCTCCATCATCATGTAGCTGAGGCCGGTTTTTTTGACGAGATCGCAGATCTTTTTGCAGTCCTCGATGTTGGTGGCCATGGGTACAGTGCAAGCCACGTGCTTGCCGGCTTTGAGCGCGGCGATACTCATCCAGCCGTGATCAGGAATCGGCGAGTTGATGTGCACGGCATCGATGTTCGGATCTTTGAGCATCGACTTGAAGTCCGTGTAGCGCACGTCCACGTCAAAGGCATCGCC
The DNA here is from genome assembly GCF_014203095.1 of Prosthecobacter vanneervenii. Lineage (NCBI taxonomy): Bacteria > Pseudomonadati > Verrucomicrobiota > Verrucomicrobiia > Verrucomicrobiales > Verrucomicrobiaceae > Prosthecobacter > Prosthecobacter vanneervenii. The sequence goes on from NZ_JACHIG010000002.1 coordinate 177,250, forward strand.
GATGGTGTTGAGCTTCTTTTCATCGCGCTGGCAGATGGCGTAGCAGGTGGTCAGCGGGTGGCGCTGCCAGATGGGGATGAACTCCGCCCCGAATCCGAGGCCGACGACGGCGATGTTGAGCTTTTTGGCTGGCATGGTGGTTGAGGTGTGAACGCGGGCTTTATAGGCGGGGGCGGCGGGAAATGGGAAGGACAAAGTTTGGGAGAAATCGGACAGGCACGGCAAAGTTTCAGGTTTCAGGTTCAAAGTTTCAAGTTAGTGAGTCACACTCCATGCTTACCTCCGACTTCGACTACAACCTGCCACCCGAACTCATTGCCAGCGAGCCGCTGGCGGAAAGGTCAGCGTCTCGCATGATGGTAGTGCACCGGAAGGAGGGGCACATCGAACACCGGATGTTCCGTGACGTGGGGCAGTTCATCTCTCGGGAGGCGGGAGACCTGCTGGTGCTAAATGACACGCGCGTGGTTCCGGCGCGCTACTTTACCGACAAAGGCTACGAGGTACTGCGCGTGCAGATGCTCACACCAACGCGCTGGCGCTGCATGGTCAGGCCGGGAAAGAAATTCCGCGTGGGCCACACCTTCTCCATCGGCGAGGCAACGGGCACGGTGGTGGAGATCGCGGAAGAAAACGGCGACCGTATTATCGAGTTTGACCGTGTGGTGGATGAGTCAAAGCACGGCCACCTGGCACTGCCGCATTACATGGGGCGCGAGGACCAGCCTGCGGACCGCGAGCGCTACCAGACGGTGTTTGCGCGCAGCGAAGGCTCCATCGCCGCACCCACGGCCGGATTACACTTCACGCCGGAGGTGCTCAATCCCCTGCCCCACACCTTTGTCACGCTGCATGTGGGCGTGGGCACCTTCCAGCCCGTGAAGGTCGAAAACATCGCCGAGCACAAGATGCACTCGGAGGTCTATGAAGTTTCAGAAGCCACCGCGCAGGCCGTTCAAAAAGCAAAGCGTGTCATCCCCGTGGGCACCACCGCCATGCGCACGCTTGAGACCGTGGCGCGCGATCACGGAAAAGTCGTCGCAGCTCAGGGCAGCACAGACATTTTCATTCACCCAGGTTTTGAGTTTCGTGTAGCGGGCGGCCTGCTGACAAACTTCCACCTGCCCAAGTCCACGCTCATCATGCTGGTCAGCGCTCTCGCTGGAAGAGAGCTAATCCTGGAGGCGTACGCCGAGGCGATCCGGGAGAAGTACCGCTTCTTCAGCTACGGGGATTGCATGATGATTGTGTGAGGCAAATTGTCCAGTTGCGGCGCAACTGGCCTACTTTCACGCTCCCGCCTTCGCGATCTTCTCGCAGTTTTGCACGTCCAGCTTGCCAGATGCCAGCACGGGGATGTCACTCACTCGGATCATCTTCTTCGGAATCCACAGAGGCGGCATGCCTTTGTCGAGCAGGCGGTAACGGAGGTCGAGGATCTCTTGATGCTCGGGGCCGCCGGGCATGCTGGTGAGGAGGATGAGGGCCTCACCCTTCTCAATGTCCGGCACGCCGACGACGGCGATCTTTCGCACGGTTTCACTTTCGAGTCCCATGGCTTTAACCAGGGCTTCTTCGACAGTTTCGTGCGGCACCATCTCTCCGGCGATCTTGGAGAAGCGGCTGAGACGGCCTTCGATGTAGAGAAAGCCGTCGAGGTCCACGCGTCCGATGTCTCCGGTGCGGAACCAGCCGTTCTGCAGCACCTCGGCACTGCGCTTGGCATCGTTGAGGTAGCCTTCAAACACGTTGGCCCCCTTGAACCAGATCATGCCGCTCTGATGCAGGGGAACCGGGGCGTTGGTTTCGGGATTGGTGATGCGCACGGCCATACCGGGCAGCACATGGCCCACGGAGCCTTGGCGGTGGCTCGGCAGCCAGGAGTAGCCAGCCTCCTCGTCTCCGAGCGGTGCAGGATCGGGCAGGTTGATGTTGAAGGCGGGGGAGGTCTCAGTGAGGCCGTAACCTTCCAGCACGGACTTGCCAAAGCGGGCCTCGAAGGCATCCGCCACGGTGCTGGGCAGTTTTTCCGCGCCGGTGACGCAGTACTTGATCGAGGCGAGCGACTCACGGTTCACACCGCGCAGGTAGCTGCGCAGGAAGGTGGGCGTGGAGATCATGAGCGTGATGCGGTACTTCTCGATGAGCTGCGCGAGCTTCTTCACCTCCATAGGTGAAGGATAGGTGACGAGGTGCAGCCCGTAGATGATGGGGAACCAGAGCGTGACGGTGCAGCCAAAGCTATGGAAGAGCGGCAGGCAGCCGAGGATGCTGTCATTGGTCTGCATGCCGAGACGGCTGCCAAACTGGGTGACGTTGGCAATGATATTCCGGTGCGTGAGGGCCACGCCCTTGGGCTCGCCGGAGCTGCCACTCGTAAAGAGCAGCAGCGCCTCTTTGCGCCCGCCCTTGCGGGAGATGCCCAGCACAGCCGCGAGAATGGGCGCTGGCAGCACCTTGCTAAGCAGCAACCATTTGGCGATGGATGCCTTCATCTTGGGCAGGATGCGCTCGATAAGGATGAGCTGCTTGCTGGGCGGCCAGGGGAAGCTCTGCATCTTGCGCACGAAGATGTCGGCGGTGAGGAAGCGGTCGATGTCGCCACGGCGGATGGCGCTTTCGATGGAGGCACGCCCGGCGGTGAAGTTGAGGTTCACCGGGATCTTGCCCGCGAGGACCACGGCCACATTGCAAATGAGGCCGCCGAGCCCTGGAGGCAGGATGATGCCCACGCGCTGCTTCTGGGTCTCGCGCTTGATCACCTGGGCGAGTGCGAGCGCGGTGGCGAAGACTTTGTCAAAGCGCAGGATCTTCTCATCCTTGCCATCAACGACGCTGTTGCGAGTGCCGTGTTTTTTAAAACCGTGAATCAGGGCATAGCCCAGGCTCATGTCCAGCGTGGGAGACTCACCAAAGCTCTCCTCCGCGAGCATGAGGAGGGATTCCTGATAGCTGGCGAGGTTCACTTCGGAGCCTTGGAGCAGCTTGCCAAAATTGAAGATGACCTCAGCGTCGGAGTAGCGACGTTCGATAGGCAGGGCGGTGTCCTGGCGGCTGTGCACGTAGAGAGGCAGTACTGGGATCTCCCCTTTGAGGAGAAACTCCAGCTTGGTGCCCGGCACAGTGGTCATGGGCGCGGAGATGGTGGCCGCCTCGGCAGGCAGATAGATGATGACAGCCCCCCCTTTTGCGGCATCTGCCAGAGCCTGGCGATAGGCTGGCACAGCGGTCTCCCCGATCGCAAACTCCAATGCGTGGACGTTTTCGCGCTCCAGATGCACGCGCAGCAGCGGATGCAGAGCAGCGCCTTTCTTGACGACATAGACCACCGGGCGGCCCTCCAGCACGAGTTCCAGACGCAGGAGGTCAAAGTAGCCCAGCTTGCTGGGCAGGATCATGAACCCACCTCCGGAGGGCAGGTTTTCTTTGCCGAGGATGGTCAGGTCTTTGAGGGTGACGGGCTTTTCGGAGGCCATGGTGAGTACAGCGCTAGGGATGCGCCCCACCTAAGCGGGAAGCAACGCGCATGCCAGCGGGAAAAGGGGCGGTGGGGGAGTTTGCCGTTGTTTGCGATTGTTGGCAATGGTTTGCAGTTGTTGTGGGGGGCTGGCTGTGGAATGAGGTTCTGGCAAACCACTGCAAACAACCGTCAACTTCTGTCATGCCCCCTCCCCCGCGTCATCCCCGCCGTGATTCAGCCGCCAGTTCCTCCCCGCCTCCGGGCAGCGAGAACTGGCTGCGGCCCTGGGCACAGATGAAGTATTTTTCCTTCCACCCGGCGGTCTACCCCAACATGATTCGGGCCACCTCCCCAGACGCGGGAGCGGGAGATCTGGTGAATGTCTATGACAAGGAAGGGCAGCTCTTTGGCAGCGGCTTTTACAATCCCAAAGCGCACGTTCCGCTTCGCGTGCTGCAGCATGGTGAAAACGTGCTGACCGAGGACGCGCTGGACGCCCGCCTGGACGCCGCGCTGGACTTGCGCCTGAAGATGCTGCGCCTGCCGGACACAACCGACGCATGGCGTGTAATCTCCTCCGACGGTGATGGCCTCAGCGGCCTCGTGGTGGACCGCTATGCAGATGTGCTTTCCATCGAAGTCACCTCGCTAGGCGTGTGGCGCCGCCTGCGCCGCTGGCTGCCCAAGCTGCATGCGGCGCTGGGCACCAAGCAGCACGTCATTGACGTGGACGCAGACATCGCCCGCATCGAAGGCATGCGCCGGGCGGACGTGCCTGAGATGGACGACCCCGCTCCACGCAGTGTGCGCGTGCGCGAGCACGGCGTGCGCTATCAGGTGAATTTTGAAGACGGGCACAAGACGGGATTTTTCTGCGACCAGCGGGAGAACCGCCTAAAATTCGGCCAACTGACGCGCGGACGCCGTGTGCTGGACCTATGCAGTTACACGGGAGGTTTTGCCCTCAGCGCACGGATGGCCGGTTGCGAGGACGTCACCGGCGTGGACTTGGACGAAAAGGCCATCGCCCAGGCCAAAAAAAACGCGGACCTGAACCAGGTGCGCATCGACTGGGTGCACGGAGACACCTTCACCTGGGGCCGCCAGATGCAGCAGAACGGCAAGCAGTGGGACGCCGTGGTGCTGGACCCGCCGAAGCTCATCTTCTCCCGCGATGCGGAGGAAGGCCAGCTGGGCCGCAACAAGTACTACGACATGAACGCCGTGGCCCTGGGCCTGCTGGAGCGCGGCGGGCTGTTTGTGACCTGCTCGTGCTCCGGGCTGCTGGATGTGGCGGAGTTTGAAGACATCGTGATGCGTGCCGCGCACCGCAACAAGCGCCGCCTCCAGATCCTGGACCGCACCGGCGCAGGCGCGGACCATCCGGTGATGTCCAACTGTCCGGAAAGCCGCTACCTCAAGGTGCTGTGGTGTCTTGCGTGGTGATGACCACCCTCTGACAAGAAGAGAATCCGTCACAGGTTTCCTTTGCCTCCACTCCCCGTCTGTTTACTTTGGATGCCTCATGAATCCAGAGGTGCAAAACATTGTGGCCGCAGGCAAGCTTTCTGCAGCCGACGGCGAAAAACTTTCGAAACTCGAACCCGGGACCTTCTGTGTCCATAAAAGCTGGGGCGTAGGCAAAATCGCTGAATGGGACCTGCTGGGCGACCGCCTGCTGATCGACTTTGAGGGCAAGCCCGGGCATCCACTGAAACTAGCCTTTGCCATCAACTCCCTGGAAATCCTGCCGGCGGATCACCTGCTGTCCCGCCGTCTGGCAGATCTGGACGCCCTGAAGCAAATGGCTGCAGACAACGCCCCCGCACTGGTGGAGCTGGCGCTGAAGAGCAGCGGCAACACCCTGCATCTCGACGATCTGGAAAAGCTGCTCAAGGGCCGCATCATCCCCGACGCTGACTACAAGAAGTGGTGGGAAGGCGCCAAGCGCGCACTGAAGACGCACCGCCACATCGTGGTGCCCGCCAAGCGCACGGAGAAGCTTGTGCTGCGAGACCAGGCTGAAAACGCCGGAACCCAGATGGTGAAGTCCTTCCTGGCCGCACGCGATCTCAAGAGCAAGCTGGCCACCCTGGCGAGCATCCAGAAGGATCTGGACCTCTTCACTGATGCAAAGGCCGAACTGGTGCCCGTTTTTCAGGACATCTCCGACTCTGCGCGCAAAAGCGTGAAACTGAACCTCAAGGAGTGCCTGCAACTGCTGCTGGCGCGCGATGAGCTGATCGACACCCTGGGCACCACGGCCCCAATGGGCTCCATGAAGATCTCCGACCTGATCTGCGAGACGAAAGATGTGCTGGCGGACGCCATCAAGAGTCTGGCTTCCAGCGCTCTGGGCCGTATCTACCGCGCCTTCCCCGAGGCCTTCCCAAACCGAGCTTGGGTGTCTGAGATTCTCCACCACCTGACCAAGACCGGCGGCCGCGCCGTGGCGGAGATCGCCGTGGTGCTGGATGCCAATGACGAGCGCGATGTGCTGGCTGAGGCGCTGAAAAAATCCCTGCGCAACCGCATGCTCTCCTCCGACCTACTTATCTGGATGGCACGCGAGCGCAAAGGTCTGGCGGAATCCGTTTTCGACATCGATCTGGGCCACGCCATCCTCGGTGTGATCGAGAGCGACCACATGGAAGGTGGCCCGAAACGCACCGGCCGCCTGCAGGATCTCCTCTCCGACGACAAAACATTGCTGGGAGAAATGGTGGCTGAAGCCGACGACGAAGATGTGCGCCTGCTGGCCAAGCGCCTGATCAACGGCTCCCTCTTTGACGAACTGACACGCCGCTCCCTGATGGCGCGCATCATCAAGGCACGCCCTGAGATGGAGCAGATGATGGACGACAACTCCGCCGCAGTGAAGAATGACGCCCTGATCGCCTCCTGGGAGAGCCTGGAGAAGAAAAAGTTGGAGCTGGAAGACCTCGTCAATGTCAAGATCCCAGAGAACAAGCGCGAGATCCAGATCGCACGCGATGAGGGCGACTTGCGCGAAAACGGCGGCTACAAAGCGGCGCGCGACCAGCAGTCCGTTCTTCTGCGCATGCAGGCCAAGCTGGAACGTGAACTGCGCCACGCGCGTGGCACAGACTTTGCCAACGTTTCCACGGATAAAGTGGGCATCGGCACCATTGTGGACCTGGAAGACGTGCCCTCTGGTGAGAAGGAAACCTTCACCATCCTGGGCGCTTGGGACGGAGATCTGGAGAAGAATATCATCAGCTATCTCTCTGAATCTGCCAAAGCCCTGATCGGCAAAGCCGTAGGAGACGAAGTGGAACTCCCCACTGACAGTCATCATGTAAGCCGCAAGGCTAAAGTGACAGCAATCCGCGCCTTTAAAGTGTAAGCGGCAAGCCTATTTTTCAGCTTCAAATCACGAAAATCTCCGCTCTGGCGGAGATTTTTTTGCACCCCAGCATTCAGCATGATTTTTTCGAAATCTGCTGCACGTATGGATCGTCCATGCCTGATCTCCCCCTCAACCATGGGGATCGGCTAAATGAGCTACGCGAGTAGCATCTGCTCCATGCACGCCCCTGCCACATGTCCCTAGTTTCCCTCTCAGCCAGTCAAACCCAAAGCCTGCGAGAGTACATCTTTACAAGCCGTTCGCGCAGCACCCTTTTGCTGATGAAAGTCATCGCTGGCATGTGCCTCATGCCTGCCGCAGGAGTTGGCCAGAGCATACTGTCACAGAAATCCAGCGTCATTCTCAGTCAGCCAGCAAGCACGATTTTGAGCCAGGCTGAAGCAGCCCCCCCTTCCCTCCCGGGAGTCTTCGAGGCCCAGCCAGGCCCATGGGGACGCATGAAATGCGCCTATGTCTATCTGGAGGCGCCAGCCAGCCTTGTGGAGGAGTTTCCACTGCCCAGCCCGGTAACGCGATGGACCTTTCCAGCCTCAGCAGTCATCAGTCTGCCGATGCTGTTTTCCAAGGCCGGCCTCTCTCAGTCACTGGTGGAGACACTGCTAGCCCCCAAGCACCTGGTCAAAGACGGCCCGAATGTGCATGTGATGCCACCGCTCAACGAGGTGGAGGCCATGTCCGCAGAATCTCGTGCCATCATCTACGCTGAGCTGGCCAAATATCCGGAAAACGAATACTACGCCGACCCCGTGCTGATCATCGGCGCCAGCATTGATGAATGGTACAAGGGCAGCAAGCTGCGCATGGAAATCGTCAACAAGATCAAGCAGATGAGCTACATGCGCGGAGAAGCCGTGGCCTTCAGCGACATCTCTGTACTTCTAAACTACGCCCAGTCAGACTCCGAGGCGCGGGCCATTTTCAAGGCCTGCACCCGCACGCGCAACCTGATGATCCGCCTCATCCTGGACAAAACAGCCAATGCCGAGGAGATCCTCAAGTATTGGAGTTTTGGCCCGGGCATACGCCGTAAAGACCTCGAACCGCTGGTGCGCTCCGTCATCGAGTTGGATGGCGAGGACGAACTGGGCCTGGTGCATGTGCTGCCCGCCCTGCCCCGCAAACTGCTCTACACCTACCCTGGCCTTGATATGGCCAAACACGGCATGCTGCCAGACTGCCACTGGACCTCGCTGAACTTTTTCAACTTTGAGCCGCACGAGTACCTGCTAGACGCACGTCTGGCTACCAGCCAGGTTCTGGAGCAGTTTGTGCCAGTGGACCCGCCTTATCAGTTTGCGGATGTCCTCTTCTTTTTGGACAACAACACAGGAGACGCCTTCCACTCCTGCGTGCATCTGGCGGACAACATCGTGTACACCAAGAACGGGCGCAATGTGCTTTCCCCCTGGGTCATCATGAAGCTGGATGACGTCAAAAAGATCTATCTCTACAAGGGCAACGGCCGAGTTCAGGGTTTCCGTCGCAAGGACATCGCGGCAGAGAAGAAGGCATCGCAGGAAGCTCCTTAAAGGAGAGAGGCACCCAGCATTTGGCTCTGTTTCAAATGGTGGCTGCAATGTGCGGGCTGTGGCAGGCGTTAAACCACGCACTACTCTCACCATGTCCTCCCGCCGCCATTTCATCCACACCGTGCTCGGCACCAGCGCCGCAGCCGCCTTTGCAGCAGACTCCAAGCTTAGCTACAAAGGAGAGAACATCCAATTTGGCCTCGTGACGTACATGTGGGGCGCAGACTGGGACCTGCCCACGCTGCTGAAAAACTGCGAAACTGCGCAGGTGCTCGGCGTGGAGCTGCGCATCGACCATGCACACAAGGTCAGCCCTAGCCTCACGCCCGAACAGCGCGCAGCGGTGCGCAAACAGTTTGAGGACTCTCCCGTGGACCTCCTCGGCATGGGCACCAATTATGAATTTCACTCCCCCAATGTGGAAGAGGTGAAGAAGAATATCGAAGGAGCCAAGCAATACATCAAACTCTGCCACGATCTGGGGGGCACCGGTGTGAAGGTGAAGCCTAATGCCCTGCCGAAGGACGTACCAGCGGAGAAAACGCTGACTCAGATCGGCAAGGCGCTGGCGGAGCTGGGAGACTATGCGCTGGGCTTTGGCCAGGAGATTCGTCTGGAGGTACATGGCAAGGACACCTCCGAACTGCCCAACATCAAGACCATCATGGACGCCGCCAACCGCGACAACGTACGCGTCTGCTGGAATTCCAACGATACCGACCTCAATGGCGCAGGACTGGAGGCTAACTTTGCCCTCGTTAAGGACCACCTCGGCCACACCACGCACATCCGTGGTGTAAACCAGAGCAGCTACCCGCTCGACAAGCTGGCCAAACTTCTGGTGGAGGCCGACTATGAAGGCCATGTCTGCCTGGAAGCCCACAAGCTACCCTCTGGAGACCGAGTGGCAGCCTTGGCGGAACAGCGCGAGCTTTTCATGAATTTGGTGACGGAAGCACGTAAAAGCGCCAAGGACTAATCCCATGCACACCTCTAAGCGTTTCTAAAGACAGGGTGTGTCATCACACACCATCACTGAGAGAGCCAGGTGGCACACTGTGAGCATTCCACTTTGACCATTGTATTCTGGAAACACGCGACAGACGCTTGCAACTTTGGGAACATTCCGCCCCGTTGCCAGTTGAAGCGGTGCATCGCCTTCGTCGCAAACGCTGCCTCCCTGCTCATAGATTAACGCACTTGCTTCGAAGGCATTCCACATAACCTTACCTGACATTCACCCTTCACAGCACCAACAAATGACCGCGAATCCACACGAAGCAGCTGGTCAGATACCGGTATCGTGTCAATTAGCGGTCACAGCTCTGGCGTTGAGCTCATCGCTAAAGCGTTACGCCGCTTGAAAAGTCTGGGCTCCACCAGCCAGGAGGCCGTGCTCCACACAATAGCGGGCGATTTTGGCCCCGGAGTCGATGCCGGTCTTCTTCCAGATGTTGTGCTTGTGAACAGAAACCGTCTTGGCCGAGAGGCTTAGATCCAAGGAGATGGCTTTCAGACTCTTTCCATGCGCCAGTTGCAGGAAGATTTCAAACTCGCGACTGCTCAACACCTTGTGCAGTTCCTTGCCGCCGGTCGGCAGTCTCACGGCATTTTCTGCGAAGGACTGCGCCACGCTGCGGGAGAGGTATTTTTTGCCACGCAGGGCGTAATTGATAGCGGTGACGATCTCCCCTGGAGGAGAATCTTTGGCCACATACCCGCAGGCACCTGCCTTCAAAGCACGCTCGATCCACAACGCCTGGATGTGCATGCTGACGACGATACAGGCCGGAGAAGGCATGGCGGCGGCAAAGTCTGCCAGCAGAGTCAGACCGGAACAGTCAGTCATTTCGAGGTCGATTAGGACGACATCGACGGCCTGCCTTGATGATAACTCACGCGCTTTTTCAGCACTTGTAGCGATCAGGATTTCATAGTCTTTGAACATCAGGCGCAGATACTGGCCTAGCGTCTCAGCGAACATGGCATGGTCATCAACGAGCAAGATTTTTTTAGATGCGGGAGTCATTGTTGTTGAATGAGTTAGAGCACAAAGCGCTCTGTTATATGTGGGGTAAAAGCAGCCTGTCTGACTGCTATGACAATCCAAATTTATATGGAAAATCTCATATGGCGTCTAAATTAAGTTTTAATTATTTAGACGGAAACGTAACAAAACTTAAGGACACGCTTAAGGTCATCTGTTCCTTGTCTGAGGCACTCTTCCTGAGGCTCGTCTCAGGCTCCTCTCACCCAAGATTTAGCGCCTTCCGCCCACCATCTTGAGCCGTCTTGTGAAACGAGTGATATGCAAATAGCGTGCCACTGTGACATAAGCCGCTGCTTAGCCCATTCCAAGAATGGGCTTTAATGACCTTCAGCGCTTGTTTCCGATAATATTCAGAAATTCTATTCTCTTTGTTTTCAATCTTTAACAGCTTCGCGCTCTTAAGGACCGGATTCGAAAAGAACGTGTTAATATTTTTCTCCCCCCCGGCAGACTGCGATTCATTTACGGAGATATGAATAGTCAGCCCCTTTTACTGTAAAAACTACAAATTTTAAATCAGCTGACAAATTTTGATCGCCTTCACACTGCAATCGTTCGTTTTCTAATCTAGCCATCTTTCCGCACACACCCCTTCCACTAGACCGCTCTGAACTGCCTTCAGGCTCCGCCGGTCCCACCTGTTACCTGATATGCCCACTTGTGTGTTGTTTCACCCCAGCGAATTCACCCGTTCCAGCTGGAAGCTCCTGCTCAAGAAGATACTCCCTGGGTGCAAAGCGATCGAGACCTCATCTGTGGAAGAAGTACGCCATGCGGTGGAATCCGTGCAGGTGGACGCCTTGATGATGGAATTCCACCCGCGAGACGTGGAGCACGGCATCGATACCCTGAAAGCAGTAATTTCCATAACAGGCGGAAAGCGCGTCATGCTCATCTGCGGACCACCTGCACCCGTGACCACGAGGACCGCCATGCAAGCGGGAGCCAGTGTCTTTTTAGGATGCAACGAATCTGTGGAAGAGCTTAAGCGCGCCCTGAGCGCCGCGCTAGAATGCGTACCCTACATGTCTAGTGAACTGGCCTCTGCCCTGGCCCGCTCAGTAGGCCCAATCAACGCCCCGCAGGAAGAAGAGGAGTCATCACAGTACGCTCTCTCCGTTCGTGAGGAGGAGGTGCTAGAGTTGCTGGTCTCTGGCATGCGGCCCAGCCAGGTAGCCAGCCGCCTTGGCCTGAGCATGAAGACCATTTCGAGCCACAAGCGCAACGCTTTGGGCAAGCTGGGGGTTTCCAATATCTTGGAAGCAGTGCGTATCTGGGTGTGACCTGCATGCCTACGGGTTCTGCGGATGCCGCAGGCCCACCATGACTTTTCACGCCCATCCCCCTGCAAGCCAGCAGGAAGCTTTGCTTTCATGCCCATTCGTCAAAGGCTGCTCGTGAGTGCAAATCCTTCGCCGCCCTAGGAAATGATGCAGCATTCCAAAGGTGCCTGCATTGGCAAAAGCTAAGTCGCCCGCTGACTTGTTTGCGCCCGCTCAAGCAGGCTGCCATATTTAAACTATTTCATAGCCGATGAGAGCTGCAGCGGGTCACGGATTCCAAGAGAAATACTTAGCTCTATCAGAAAAATGCCGCGTCGATTTTTTGCCGATTTGGATTCTGCAAGGTCTCTAGTGTTGGTGGGACGTCAGGGAATCCATGAGCCATATTCACGTGCTCTCTAAAATGCTATCAAGAAAAGCTGAATACTGAAGCGCATGCGCGCTAAACATTGAATTCAATAAATCAGCCATTCCTTTAACAAACAACAAAGGTCTGGCTCACTTTATTCAGCCTGAAACGATCCCTTTATGAATAGTTGGATGGTTCCAAACCATCGAAAAGCATACCTGAAAGAGCACATTAAAACACGACATAATGAATTGATAACAAGCGATCTGTTTGAATCTTTTTTAACACCACTTACACATAAAAAAAGAAGCCACCCCTCATAAGGATTCACTTACCAAAGGTCATTTGTCTCCATCCTCTTTACCCTGACAGTATGGCTGCTATGAAAATAATCTCTTCTCTAGCCGCACTCATTCTAGCAACAGCTCTTAACAGCCATGCTAGCGTCATCACCCAAACGGTGGACTTTGGCACCATCAACAGTAGCCAGCAGTTCTACTTCAACCAGTTCAACACGTCCCTTGGCAACCTGACCAATGTGACCTTGGACTGGACAGTCAACTCCTCCATCAACTCGTTCACTTTGACCAACAAAAACACCGGAACGGTGACGCTCAAAAGCCTCTCCTTTACCGCATCGGTGCAAGGCTTTGTGCCATCCGTTGGCGACGCGGGCGATCAAGTTCTGTCAGGGTTTTCCAATGGCTCCAAGACCAACATCAACCAAACCCTCGCGAAAGACGCCTCCTACAGCACGACAAATGTCCTGCTGTCACCCACCATCTACCAGACTGACAGCTACGTAAGCGGCGACGCCAACTTCAATTCATTCAAAGGTACAGGCCAAGTTCCTCTTTACCTTTCGAGTGCATTTGGTGCTACTGTCACAGCTACCGGTGCCGGGTCCAATCCGACCTGGCTGACCAGCATGACGGGCAGCACCACGGGCAACCTGGTGGTGACCTACACCTATGATGCGGCCCCTCCCCCTGTCGCCCCTGTGCCTGAGCCGCCTGCGGTCATTCTTGGCTTTGGAGGCATCTTGGGCATGGCTGGCATCGCCTTCCTGCGCCGCTCCAAGCAACCTGCCGAAGAACAGGCTGCGGCATGATGCAGGCTGAACGGATCTTTTCTTAACCTTCACCCCTGGCTCTCTTGAACACTCGGAATTCAACAACAAACAGTTCTATGTGGCTGCTTTCGGCTGCATCTATCGTCTGTCTGTCTTTTGCTCTTCAGGAGATCTGGGTTCGTCATCCGGCCAGTCATTTCTTTCCGCTGCCTATGGTGGCGTGGATCTGGCTGGCCAGACGAGACGGCGTATTCCGCGCCGTCTCGTCTCCTCAAAATACGTCAGCCTTTAAATGGCTGACAGCTAGCCACTTGCTGCTGGCACTGGCTGCTTTTGTACTTGTCTCTCCTTTCCTGGCAGGAGTAGCCTTTGTGCTTGCCTCCACAGCGCTGGCCGCAGCCAAAGGTAGAACCTCCCTGAATGAGGCACCTGCGTGGTCTTTGCCGGTGCTTTCGCTCTTTTTCATTCCTACGCCTCTCATGCTGGATCAGCATCTGCACCAGGTGCTGGCGGGGCAAGCTGCACGCCTCAGCCAGGTGTGGCTGGACGCGATGAACGTGCTGCATGCCGTGCAGGGCACTATCGTTGCCACAGCGCAGAAACGCTTCTTTGTGGACGATGCCTGCAGTGGCACCAACACCCTTCTCGTGGCCGTTTGCATGGCGGTCATCCTCAGCTGCTTCAACCGCCGCTCATTTCTACACGTCGGCACCCTCATGCTCAGCGCAGCCCTCATCTCAGTGACCTCTAATGTGCTGCGCATCTGCGTCGTGATCGGCGGCCTCCACTACTGGGGCATGGAGCTCGACCAAGGGGCTGCACACGAGGCTGTGGGACTGGTCTTTTTCATTGTGGATCTGCTCATGGTATGGAGCGCCGACCACGGCATCCATTTCATCCTCAACAGCGCCCCTGGCAGGTTTGTTCAATCTCGTGAGCAGCCGAGGCAGATACCAGCCGCCAGCATGGGCCCGCTCGGTGGCTTCAGCGTGGCTGTGGCCGTTGTGGGCGCAGGCCTGCTGCTGGGTCCTGAAATTTTGGCCCTCACCCGCCCTGCTCAAACCGCACCGACACCTGCGATCTCTGAGAATGACGAGTTCCAGATGCCACACACGCTGGCCGGCTGGGTGCGCGAAGGGGACAAGCCCGTGGAGAACGCCATGATCGGCAAGCTCGGCGTGCGCAATCAAGTCTGGCTCTACCGCAAAGATGGCAGAGAGGCTTATGTTGCGGTCAATTTCCCATTCCTCGGCTTCCACGACACCCGCCTCTGCTACACCGGCCAGGGCTGGCAGTTCCAGCGTCAAGTGGATGGTGCCCTGCCCGGCGACAAGCAAAACACCGTGCGCTTTCTGGAAATGAATCAGCCAACGGAGATGGCACGCGCCAACCTCTGGCTGAGCGTGCTGGATCAGAACGGCATCCCGCAGACGTTTCATTCCGAAAAGCCAGCGAACCGGATCGCCGACCGCCTGATCTCCCGCTGGACGGCTCCCAAACCCGTCTCAAACACGTACGTGCTCCAAGTGATGTCATTGGACGCGGAGGCAGACGACCATGGCCAGGATGCCTTGACTGAGCTTCTCAGTGACGCCCGCAAAATCCTTGCTCAAACCCTCGTCAATCAAAGCACACTCGCAGGAAAGGAAAGCGAATGACCGGAGAATTTCTAGACCACACCCGACACCGTATCGACTACATGCTGGATGAGCGCCGCCCGAAGGACGCCATGCTGGGACTGCCGGCATTTTTTGCGCTGCTCGTGCTCATCTTCATGGTGATCAATTCCCGCACGGACGACAGCCTCGAAAACATTAGCAAACTTGAACGCGAGGCGCAAAGCCAGCTGGACCAGGGGCACTTTGCCGAAGCCCGCCTGGCCGCCATGCGTGTGATGCAGGATGGCAAGATCAACTCCAAGGCCATCGTCATCGAAGCCAAGGCGCTCAGTGGCATGAGGAGGGAGGGAGACGCTTTGCGCCTGCTTTCCCGCATCGCCCCGCTCACCCGCCCTGGCTATGCCCCTGCCCATGTCCTGCAGGCCGTCATCATCCTTGGCCAGAGGAATCCGAACGTGGCCCTGGCCCAGGAACATATCAATAACGCCATCAACAGCGATCCTGCCAACCAAGACGCCCGGGAACTGGCTGCGCGGCTCGCCGCAGGGCAGCAGCGATGGAAGCTGGCGCTCCAGCACCTGGATAAGATGGAGCTGGAGAAGCGTCCCGACATTATGCTCATGAAGGCCACCGCCCTGCAGTACACTGGCCAGGAAGACGCCTCCATCGAGCTCGCTGCGAAGGCTGAAAAAGCACTTCGCGCCATGGCCAAAAAGGTCACGGCCAGCGGGCATGAAGTGCGTTTCTCCATCGCTGTGTGCCTCAGCCTGCAACGCCGTTTTGACGAAGCGGTGCAGTGGATCACCAGCACCACCAAAGGCTCCCCCTCCAAAGAGGAGCGCCAGCTCATCGGCGGCATCTACCTTTCTTGGAGCCGTCACCTGAAGGACCAGCCCACCTATGACCGCACGCTGGTGCTGAAACTGCTGGAGCAAGGCATCCACGCCAGCCCTGAGAGCCAGGATCTGATCATGGCCTTCCTCGGCGACTGCGAAGAGCTGACCAGCGCTCCGGAAGAACGCCAGCGCTACGTTGAGCGCATCCTGGGCAATGGCGGCATCTCAAACTCCTTCCTCCATTATTATCTGGGTGTGATGGACTGGAAACAAGGCCGCCGCGAATCGGCCAAGTCTCATTTTGAACTGGCCAGCTCCCTGAATCCTGGATTCAAGGTCATCAGTAACAACCTCGCCATGGCCATAGCCTCGGTCTCCACTGACAAGGCCGAGCTGGAAAAGGCCCTGGCTATCATCAACGAACTAGTGCAGAAAGAACCTGAAAACCCCTTCTTCCTGGACACCCGAGGCCACATTTACGCCAAGATGGGCCAGCTCAAGGAAGCGGTGCGCGACATCGAGCGCAGCCTGCCAAACGCCCGCGACAAGAACTCCGCGCATGCCCTGCTGGCAGAGCTCTATCAGCAACTGAACATGCCGGAACTGGCCGCCAAGCACCGCTCTGCTTCCTTGATGCACATGGCCTCGACGGAAGATGCTCCTGCGACACGCTAATTCCGACAGCGAACTCCTCCGCCACAAAAAACCGCAGTTTCAGGGCTGCGGTTTTTTGTTTTCAGCACGCGTTATTGACAGACTCTGGGTGCATCCTGATGAACGATCTGGCACGTTGTCTGTGTAGCAACATTCCGGTTCTAAAGAGCACCAACCTTGACAGCCGGGGGTAAAGCATGCCCTAAGTAGGCCCCTTTTTCCGTTTCATTCTGTTCATACGCACATGCCCAAAGCCCTGATCATTGCCGAAAAGCCCAGCGTGGCAGCCGATCTTGCCCGCGCTCTAGCCAAAGCCCCCGGCATGACGCCATTCGCCAAAGAGAAGGACTGGTACGAAAACGAAACCCACGTCATCTCCTCCGCCGTTGGCCACCTGCTGGAGCTGGGCATGCCCATGGTCAACGGCAAGAAAATCGGCTGGGGCTTCACCAGCCTGCCGATCATGCCGGAGAAGTTTGAGCTCAATCCCATCGAGAGCAGCGAGGACCGCTATAAACTCCTGACCCGCCTGCTCAAGCGCAAGGACATAGACACCGTCATCAATGCATGCGACGCCGGCCGTGAGGGGGAACTGATCTTCCGCTACATCATGGATGCCAGCGGCTGCAAAAAGCCCGTGCAGCGTCTCTGGATGCAGTCCATGACCCAAGGTGCCATCCTCGATGCGTACAAAAACCTGCGCACCGACGAGCAGATGATGCCCCTGGCGGACGCCGCCAAATGCCGCAGCGAAAGCGACTGGCTGGTGGGCATCAACGGCACCCGTGCGCTCACCGCCCTGAACTCCCGCCACGGCGGCTTCCGCCTCACCCCCGTGGGCCGTGTGCAGACCCCCACGCTCTCCGTGCTGGCCCAGCGCGAGCGCGACATCGCCGCCTTTGTGCCGCGCACCTACTTTGAAGCCATTGCCCTGTTTGAAGTGCCCGCCGGCCGTTATGCGGGCCGCTGGATCGACGAGAGCTTCAAGAAGGACGAAACCGACGAGCACAAGAAAGCCGAGCGCATCTGGGACCAGGGCACGGCCCAAGCTATTGCTGACCGCTGCAACGGCAAGCCGGGCGTCATCGAGCAGACCACCAAGCCCGCACGCCAAGCCCCTCCCCTGCTCTACGATCTGACCAGCCTGCAACGCGAGGCCAGCAACCGCTTCGGCTTTTCCGCCCGCCGTACGCTGCAGATCGCGCAGGCGCTGTATGAAAAGTTCAAGGTGCTGACCTATCCTCGTACCGACTCCCGCCACCTGCCTGAAGATTACCTCGGCACCGTGACGGGTACGCTGAAGACCTTTGCCAGCCACGACAGCCGCAAGCAGGACGCCCTGCCGCATGAGCTGGGCACGCACGCCGCCACCGCGCTGGACAACAAGTGGGTGCGCCCGAACAAGCGCATCTTTGACAGCAGCAAAGTCAGCGACCACTTCGCCATCATCCCCACCGGCCAAATTCCGCCGAAGGAGCTGCCCGAGGCCGAGCAGAAGCTCTTCGACATGGTGGCCCGCCGCTTTGTGGCAGTGTTCTTCCCTGCCGCCGAGTTTGAAGTGACCACCCGCATCACCCGCGTGGGTCAGGACGCCTTCCAGAGCAACGGCAAGGTGCTCAAGGAAGCCGGCTGGCTGGCTGTGTATGGCAAGAAAGCCGCCGAAGAAGCCGCCGAGGAAGGCGAGGACTCCGGCAAGCTGCTCGTGGCCGCGAACACTGGCGACAAGGCGCAAACTCTCGATGTCGAGGTGAACGAGCACCAGACCAAGCCGCCGCCCCGCTACACGGAAGCCACCATCCTTTCCATGATGGAAGGCGCCGGCAAGCTGGTGGAAGACGAAGAACTCGCGGAAGCGATGAGCGAGCGAGGCCTGGGCACCCCCGCCACACGCGCCGCCATCATCGAAGGCCTGATCATGGATCGCTACATCGAGCGTGTGCAGCGTGACTTCCATGTGACCGCCAAAGGGCTGGCACTGATTGATCAGATCAGCGCCATCGGCATTGATGCCCTGCGTTCTCCGGAAATGACCGGCCAGTGGGAATACAAGCTGCGCCAGATGGAGCAGCGCCAGCTGGACCGTGAAAAGTTCATGCGGGAGATCCGCAGCCTGACCAAGGACGTGGTGGAAAAGACCAAGGCCTACTCCAAGGCGGCCAAGGACAAGGTCTTCCCCGACTTCCCCGCCACCTGCGGCACCTGTGGCAGCAAGGAAGGCTACAAGCAGACCGAGGAATTTTACGGCTGCAAAAACCCCAAGTGCAAGGTGCGCGTGTTCAAGACCGTGGCCGGACGCACTCTGACAGACGACGAGATCCGCACGCTCATCGAGCAGCGCTTTGTGGGCCCGCTCGAGGGCTTCCGCAGCAAAAAGGGCAAGGAATTCAGCGCCGGACTCCAGGTCAAGGAGGACATGAAAGTGGCTTTTGTCTTTGGCGACGGCTCCGACCCCGACAGCATCAACTGGGACGAGTGCCCCGTCATCACCGACTGCCCCGTGTGCGCCAAGAAGGGCCGCAAGGGCGAGAAGATCTACGAGACGCCCGACGCCTATCAGTGCAAGGTGAACGCCAACGAGTCCTCCAAGTGCAACGCCCGCCTGCCCAAGAAGCTCTGCCAGAAGGACATCACGCCGGAAAACGCGCGCGAGTTTTTCCACGATGGCAAGACCTCCCTCATCACGGGCATGATCTCCAAGCGCGGCCGCCCCTTCAGCAGCTTCCTCATCTGCACCCCCGGCGAAAAACGCCTTATGAGCTGGGAGTTCCCGCCGCGTGAAACCAAGCCGAAGGCCGAGAAGAAGCCTAAAAAGCCGGCAGGCGTGAGCGGGCGATGATCCATGTGATGCAGGCACTCATACCTGCAAAACGAGAGTCCTAAGCACATTCATTGCGGGCAGGAGTGCCCGCATCGCTTCAAGCCTTCATCAGATGCTCGTACTTTACCTTCCAGTCGTCAGGAAGGCGCACGGGCCTGCCCTCCGGCATCTGCACAAGTGCGAGTGACTGGCGGCAGGTGATGAGCAGGGCGTTGTCCTCAGCGCGGCGCATTTCAAAGGCGCACCAGAAGCGCACGCGCTCCACGCTTTCCAGACGGCCGTGGATGACGAGTTCGTCTCCCAGCTTTCCGGGTTTTTTGTAGTCGATCTCAGTGCGGACCACGACGGGAAAGAGGTGTGTCTGTGCCATCTCGCGCAGTTTCATGCCCATCAGCGCAGCCAGGCGCGTGCGCGCGGTTTCGATCATGCGCAGGTAGGCGATGTTGTGCACCACGCCGCCGCAGTCGGTGTCGAAGAACATGACCTCTTCGCGGGTCTCGATGGTCGGTGTGAGATGCATGGGATCAGGCAAGAGCGGCACGCACGGCGGCCTCGTCAATGCCACGCAGGCCAAACACGCGCAGCACGGTGTCTTCGATCAGATTATTGGGGCAGGACGCACCGGCGGTGATGCCCACCGTTACGGGGCCGTCACTGGCCAGCTTGGCGGAGTAGCTTTCCTTTTCCGCTTTGATGTGGAGGTCAAAATGCACAATCTGCTCCAACGACTTGAGGCAGTCAGCGGTGCGGATGAAGAAGGTCGGCAGCCGCTGCTCGCCGATCTCAACGAGATGGGTGGTGTTGGAACTGTTGTAGCCGCCCACGACCAGCAGCACGTCCAGAGGCTGCTGCAGCAGGCCAAAAAGCGAGTCCTGGCGTTCCTGGGTGGCACCGCAGATGGTGTCAAACACCTGGAAATTGGCACCTCCGCTTTCCGCACCATCGCGGTCCAGCACGGCCTGCTTCAGGCGGCGCTGCACCTCCTCGGTTTCGGATTTGAGCATGGTGGTCTGATTGGCCACGCCGATGCGCTTGAGATGAAGATCAGGATCAAAGCCATCCGAATGAGCGCCGGATGGGAAACGCTTCAGGAAAGCTTCTTTGTCTCCGCCATTGCGGATGTAGTCGCAAACATAATCCACGTCCGCCAAGGTGAGCACCACGAGGTAGTTTCCCATGCCGTCGTCTCCCATGGCGCGGGAAGAGGTGGCGCGGGTCTCCTCATGGCTGGCCTTACCGTGAATGATAGAGGTGAAGCCAGTCTTTGCGTATTGGCGCACACGCTTCCAAACACTCATCACGTCTCCACAGGTGGTGTCCACCACCATGCAGCCGCGGTCAGCGATGAGCTTCATGAGCCGGGTCTCGGCCCCAAAAGCGGGCACTATCACCACATCATCAGGGGTCAGGGTGGCGACGGTGGACTCGTGCTCAGTATTGGGAATGCTGATGACCCCCATCTCCGAGAGTTGTCGGTTTACCTCCTGATTGTGAATGATCTCCCCTAGCAAGAAAACGCGCCTGTCGGCAAAGACTTTGCGTGCAGCGTAGGCCAGGTCGATAGCGCGCTCAACACCGTAGCAGAAGCCGAAATCGCGTGCCAGACGGACAGTGGTATTACCAATCTGGATGACACTACCCTTGGCGCGGAGCTGCTCAACGATCAGGCTTCGATAGTGGGTCTCCACCTCGGCCTGCACACGCTCCATCACCTCCGGAGTGCGAACATTCACACGACGAGCGGCTGGAGCGGGAGTAGGCATGAGATGAGAGGATAAAAGTTAGACTAGAAGCGGAGCTTGCGGCCAGCGGCGGCGTCTTCAAAGAACTCACTGCTCATGAGGTAAGCACGGTTCGGGTTCGGCAGGGGGCCGTCGTCGATCGTGGGGAGTGTCTTGCCGATGGTAGCGTCCTCAGGCTGGGAGGGGGCGATGTTAATCGGGGTGCCCACCTTGGTGAGGGAGAAGAGCTTGCGGGCGGTGTTCATTGGCAGGCGGATGCAGCCGTGGGTGCAGGGATAGGGCTTCACAAAGCCCCAGTGCAGGCCGTAGGCGGGCTTCCACTCCTGCCAGTAGGCCATGGGGTAGCCGGAATCCGGCTCGCTCACGCGACGCTTGCGCGCATCCTTGTAGCCGATGGTGTAGCTGCCCTGACCGGTGGCTCCGTTCACGCCGACAGCGCATGGGGAGGCCAGGAGGACCTTGTTCCCTTCCACGGCATACACGCGGCCCGCGCCGGTGCTGACCTTGATCTTCACATTGCCGGGATTGGTCGGCTGCGTCACGGGCGGGTCAAAATCATGTCCATAATGGCCGGATTTTTTGACAGCGGCGCAGTTGCTCAGAGAGAGGGCGAGCCCCGCAAAGGCAAGCGCCTTCAGGGAACGGCTGAGGGTGGAGTGAGAAGAATTCATGGAGAGTTGGCATGTAGCACACGTTTCCATCTGCTCCACCGTTTTTCTTCCTCTCAACTCCCTTGCAGAGAACGAGAAACTTTGTCCTCCTTGGTGCGTTGTATCGCCGCTCATGCCTTCACCTACTTTGATCGATGTCCTCGTGCGCACGGCCGCCAGCGCCGGGTGCGAGGAACCCACGCGCCTGCGCCACACTCTCGAGCTCGCCTCGGACAACCGCCAGCCGCTCATGGATGCACTGGTGGACAGCAGCATGGTGGATGAGGACCGCTTCTTTGCCCAGCTGGCCACCGGCCTGGGCATGCCCTACTCCGAAGAAGGCGTGGGGGAAGGCGCGGAGGGTCTGCGCAACAACTTCCCCGCCAAGCTGGCGCTGCGCCACCGCATCTGCCCCCTCCAGGTGACGGGGGGAGATGCCACCATCCTGACGTACAACCCCTTTGACCTCAGCGCACGCCAGGCCGTGGGCCAGGAACTGCGCAAGCGCGTGCACTGGCAGATCGCCCCGCGCCACCGCATCCTGGAGGCCCTGCATCAGGGCTACGGGGTCGGCGCTGAGAATTTTGAGGAACTGCTCGAAGGCCGTGAAAGCGGCGATGACCACGACGACCTCAAGCAGGAAACCACCGTGCTGGATGAGGCGGACGAAGAAGCCACCGTGCTCAACTTTGTGAACCAGATCTTCCGCGAGGCACTCAAGGAGCGCGCCACGGACATCCACGTGGAGCCGCTGGAGCGTGATCTGCGCATCCGCTATCGAGTTGATGGCAAACTGCTGGAAGTGCCCGTGCCGCCAAACATGCGGCTGCTGCAGGCATCACTCATCTCCCGCCTCAAGATCATGGCGCATCTGGACATCGCTGAGCGCCGCCTGCCACAGGACGGCCGCATCAACCTGGAGCTGGATGGCGAACCCATCGACGTGCGCGTGGCCACCATTCCCAGCGTCAACGGCGAGTCCGTGGCGCTGCGACTGCTCACCCGCAAGAAATTCGACCTCCAGGCCATCGGTCTGGACCCCGCCACAGAGGCTACCATCCGCAAGCTGCTGGCTGCGCCCAATGGCATCATCCTCGTGACGGGCCCAACAGGCTCAGGAAAGTCGTCCACGCTTTACACCTTCCTTAAAGAGCTCAATACCAAGGATCGCCGTATCGTCACTATCGAAGACCCCGTAGAAAACAAGCTGGATGGCATCATCCAGATCGCAGTGAAGCCGGAGATCGATCTGACCTTTGCCGCCGGCCTGCGCAGCATCCTGCGCGGTGACCCTAACGTGATCATGGTGGGTGAAATGCGCGACCAGGAGACCGTAGAGATCGCCATCCGCGGCGCGCTTACAGGTCACCTGGTCTTCTCCACGCTGCATACCAATGACGCCGTCAGCGGCATCTCCCGTCTCATCGACATGGGCATTGAGCCCTTCATGATCTCCTCCTCCGTACGCGCCTTCCAGGCTCAGCGCCTCGTCCGCACGCTCTGCGGTTTGTGCAAGCAGCCCGCGCACCACGAAGACAGCCACCTGCGCACCATCGGCTTCCCGCTGGAGTGGAAAAACAAGCTCTTCAAACCCGTTGGCTGCCGCGCCTGCCGCAATACCGGCTTCACCGGGCGCCTGGCCATCATGGAGATCTGCCTCATGACCGAGGCCCTTCAGGAGAAGATCAACGTCCGAGCCAACACCATCGAGCTCAAGGCCCAGGCCATCAAAGACGGCATGGTGCCCATGCGCCAGTACGGCTTCCGCAAGGCCTCCGAAGGCGTGACAACGATCGAGGAAGTGATGACCGTCACGGCCGCCACGGAGTAGTGTTGCGCAGCCGTCCCTTGTGAATATCCTACCCCATGACCATCGCCTCCAATCCGCCCATTGAGATTCCGTTGGAACGCATGACCGCCCCCCAGAAGTGGGATCTGTTTCAGGTGCTCTGGGATGACCTCAGAGCCAGTGCGGACGACGAAGCTCTCTCGCCCGAGTGGCATGCAGATGTTTTGCGTGAACGCCTGGAACGCGAGGAGCGGGGCGAGGCCGTCTGGCGCAGCGTGGATGAAACCTTTGATCGCATTCGTGCCCAGATCGCTCATGGTCGTCCGAATTGAGGAAGGAGCAGAACGTGATCTGTTGAGTGGCTTCTGGTTCTATGAGGATCAAGAGCCTGGGATGGGAGACTATTGCCTGACCAAAATCCGCGAAGAGATTTTGGAACTGGCCGGGTGCGGCGGTGTTCATCGCAAACGCCACGGCTTTCATTTCTGCCCTGCACGACGCTTCCCTCATGGCTTTTATTATCAAATCAGCGGCGAGACTGTGAAAGTATACGCCGTTCTCGACTGCCGTCGCAATCCACGCTGGATACGCCGTCGGCTCAAAGATCGCTCCTAACCCCCAAAGATGCCCGCTTTCACCTACACCGCACTCACCGCCACCGGACAGACAGTCTCGGGCTCGATCACGGTCGGCTCGCGCGCGGA
Source organism: Prosthecobacter vanneervenii (assembly GCF_014203095.1). Lineage (NCBI taxonomy): Bacteria > Pseudomonadati > Verrucomicrobiota > Verrucomicrobiia > Verrucomicrobiales > Verrucomicrobiaceae > Prosthecobacter > Prosthecobacter vanneervenii. The sequence continues at coordinate 201,196 of NZ_JACHIG010000002.1, forward strand.
GGCGTTTCGAAAGATCGAGGCGCAGTCGCTCACACCAGTGAAGGTCACTCAGGAGGAAAAAGCGGGAGCGGCGAAGACGACGAAGAATGTGGACGAAGGACCGGTAACGATGAAGCGCGCGCAGCTCATCCTTTTCACCGAAGAGCTGGCAGACCTGCTGGATGGCGGACTGCAAATCGACCAGGCCTTCCGCGTCATGCAGGAGCGGCAGGAATCCGGAGCGCTGCGCCGTGTGGCCGCCACCATGCGCAATGAATTGCGCGAGGGCTCCTCCGTAGCCAAGGCGCTGCGCAAGGCCTCCCCCAGCTTTGACGATCTCTACTGCAACCTGGCCGCCGCAGGCGAAGTCAGCGGCTCCCTGCCGAGCATCCTGCGCCGTCTGGCCAACAACCTCGTGGTTATGGCAGACCTGCAGGCCAAGGTGACTCAGGCCATGATCTACCCGGCTTTCCTCATCGGCGCGTGTGTGGTGCTCATGATTGTGTTCATGACCTTCATGGTACCGCAGATCATGGATCTCATGGGCAAGAACGGCCAGAAGCTCCCGGCCGCCACGCAGTTGCTCATCAATTTCAACCACTTCATGGGCGAGTGGTGGTGGGTCATAGGCATTATCATCACCGCCATCGTGCTGACCTTCCGCGGCTACATCTCCAGCCCAGCAGGCCGCATGTGGTGGGATGAGACGAAGCTGAACCTGCCGCTTTTCGGTCCCATCATGAGCATGCGTTTCTACGCACAGTTTGCCCACTCGCTGGGGAACCTCATCATGAACGGCGTACCGCTGCTCAACAGCATACGCCTGGTGTCCAAGATTTCCGCCAATGTCTTCATCCAGTCGCTCCTGGCCAAAGTCACCACCCTCGTCTCCGAAGGTGCTCCACTCTCCAGCACACTGCGCAAGGTGGGCAGCTTCCCCCTGCTGCTGGCAGACATGATCGCCGTGGGCGAACAGACCGGCCAGTTGGGCAAATCCATGGAAAAATGCGCCGCCCGCTACGACAAGGAGCTGGACAAGCGTATCAAACGCATGACCTCGATGATAACGCCCATCATTCTCGTCATCATGGCCGTCATGGTCGGCACCGTGGCCTACTCGATTGTCGCCGCCATCGCCCAGAGCGTCACCGGCATTCGTGGCGGCGGCTAGGGCTGCGCAACCAACCTCATTTCCTTCTGTTCATAAACTCATAAATCCTGTTCAATCGTCCCATCATGAAAATCCGCACACCGCATCATCAGCACCGCTCCACAGCCGCCTTCACGCTCATCGAAATCGTCATCACCCTGACGATCATCGCCATCCTGGCTTCCGGCTCGATCTACCTGCTCAAAGGCCAGATCGACTCTGCCAAGGACACCCGTGTGGACAGCGACATCCAGGCCATCGGTCTGGCGCTGCAGTCCTATGAGTCCCGCGCCCTCCGCATGCCCACCACCGAACAGGGTCTGATGGCGCTGGTGGAAAAGCCCACCATCGAGCCCGTGCCTGAAAACTACCGCCCCTTCATGGAGGAGCTGCCCAAGGACCCTTGGGGCTCCCCTTACAAGTACCGTTTCCCCGCCCAAAAGTCCAAGAAGCCCTACGACCTCTGGACCGCCGGCCCTGATGGCGCAGACGGCACAGACGACGACATCGGCAACTGGAAGAAATCAGCGGCCAAGTAACTAACCCATGAAGCAAGCATGCCGCAGCCTGAAGACCAGCCCTGACGCGAGCGCCCATCCTGCCTCCCGTCATTGCCCCTTCACGCCTCAGCGGCATGCCGGCTTCACCTTGGTGGAGATCGTCATCGCGCTGACCATTGTTGCGGTGCTGGCGGCTGCCACCGTTCCAATGCTGAAAGGTTTCCAGGACGAGCGCCTGGCGCGAGAGCCCATCACTGCGCTGCTCAAGCTGGCACGTGAGGCACGCATGCGCGCCATGAAGGAAAAGCGCCCCTATCAGGTGGCGTTTCATGCTTCGGGATTCACCGCCTCGCGTTATTTCAATCCCTACCTGCAGCTGGCGGAGCTGAACGAATTTCTCACCGCTGGGGAATCTTCCACCGTCGTGGAGAGCACGGTGGAAGAGGGGGACAAGACCGATATCGACAGCGGAGGAAATGTGAAGGCCACCGAACTGCCGCTGGCACCGCCGCCACCCAAGTATGACGAGCACTGGTCGGAAAAATACGAGCTGCCCAAAGAGGTGAAATACCAGATCCAGCACTGGTATGACGCCGAGCCCACCCTGATCGAGGGAGAGGTGGTGAAGCTCTGGGTCTTCCAGCCCAGCGGTGTCTGCCAGCCGCTGAAGATCCATGTGGAGGGCACCTCCTCCGTTTATGATGTCGAGTTTGCCGCACTCACCGCAGACATCGTGAAGGAAACCGTGGATTTCCGATGAAACTCAAGCTCCAGCTCCATACACACGCTGCTCTGCGAGGCTATATTCTCTTTGAGCTGGTGCTGGCGCTCACCATTTTCTCCATCTCCGTGCTGGGGCTGGCCAAGTCCCTGAATCAGGCGCTGGAGACGGCCAACCTGCTGCGGCGGGACCAGATCATCCGCATCGGCATGCGCAATTTTTTCGAAGAGGTTCGCAACAAGCCGCTGGCACAGATGACCACCACCAAGACGGACACGACCTTTGGCATCACCTTCAGCAGCACCACGGAGGCCCTGTCTCTCAAGACCACCAATGGCGGCGTCTTGAGCGACATGTACAAGCTCACCATCCGCGCCACCTCCTCATTCGATGGCGTGCCGCAGGAGGACACCCTGACCGTTTATGTTTACAAGCCCTCACAGTCCTAGACTCAGAGGGCGCGCCGCCTTCACCCTGATCGAAGTCGTGATCGGCATCACGATCCTTTCCATGATCACAGCGGCTCTCTTTGCCATCATTCGCGGCTCCGTGCGCGGCGCCTCGGAGATCGAGCACGTGCAGCGAGAAAGCGATTCGATGAACCGCTTCATCGAGCTCTGCCGCCGCACCTTTGCCACGATGCCCAGCACGGCCTCTCTCTCACTCAAGATCGTGCAAAGCTCCGAGCCAGTGATCCAGGAGCTGACCATCAGCGGCTCACCCGACTGCTTTCCCTTTGGCAGCAATCCCATCACACGGAAGGACACCATCCTAACCCTGCGCCCCTACCCTGACCAGGCGGCAGATGACAACCAGAAGCTGCTGAATTACCTGAGCCTCTCCCGCGACGACCTCATCCCGCAGACCTCTGAAAAAAAGGCCGATTTCCAGCCCTCCATGAGCGGCCTCTACGCGCCAGACACCCAGGGCCGCTACTGGATGCCGCTGCTGCCGGATGTCGTGTCATTCAAATGGCGCTTCTACGTCGAGAAGGAAGACACCTGGTATGAGGAGTGGAGCAAGTCCAAGTGGCCCGATCTCATCGAGGGCCAGCTGGTCATGAAAAACCGTACGCTTCCCATACGCATGGTCTTCAGCCTGCCTGTCCTCACCATTGTGGCCGGACGGGCCCCGACCAACGCTGACAACAACAACCAGTCCGGGAACGCCAACTTCGGCGCTAACAACAATAACAACGGCCAAGGCGGCGGGCGTGGGGGCCCCGGAGGTCCTGGCGGTCCAGGTGGCCCCGGCGGAGGACGTGGCGGTCCTGGAGGACCAGGAGGCGGCCCCGGAGGTCCCCCCGGCGGTGGTCGTGGCGGTCCCGGAGGCTTCCCAGGTGGTCCACCCCCTGGAGGATTCCCCGGCGGCCCGCCTCCTGGCGGTGGATTTCCCGGCGGCCCCCCACCGGGCGGCGGAGGTGGCGGAGGAGGAGGTGCCCCACCACCATGAAGACAGCCCATCCATTACCTTCAGGCAGCCGTCGCCTGGCCACCGAGCGGGGCTCTGCCCTCATGCTCATGATCTGGGCCATTCTCGTCATGTCCGTTACTGTCATGGGGGTGGTGCAGTACATTTCCTTCAGTGCGGAGGAGTCCAAACAGGCGGCGTATGATTTCCGCGCCCTCCATCTTGCAGAGAGCGGACTGGCCGTGGGCCTGCACCCGAATACACGGCGCGGGGACATTGTGATGAAGCAAAAAGTGGGGCCTGACAGCGGCTTTGATGTGGTGATCAACTACGAAGGCGCACGCATCCCCATCAACTACATCACCGACGAACGCCTGCGCGAGGCCATTTACAACCTCTTCATCTACTGGCAGCTCAATGCTGAAGACGCCGGCATCGCCGCAGACTCGCTGGCAGACTGGGTGGACAATGACAACACCCAGCGCGCCAACGGCGCCGAAGCCGAGTACTACAAGAGCCTGGGCATCTACGACGCGCCGCGCAACCAGGGCTTCATCCGCGTGGAGGAGATGATCCTCGTGCGTGGCATGGACGCCGTGGACCGCAAGAAGCCCGACTGGCGCGAGTTTTTCAGTATCTATGGCGAAGGCCAGATCGACCTCCGCACGGTCTTCAAGGACGTGCTGCTGGCCGTCACTGGAGCGTCAGAGAATGATGTGCGGCGCTTCATCAGCGAGCGCGATGGAGGAGACGGCATCCCCGGCACCGAGGACGACCGCCGCATCCGCGCACCCGAGGCTTACCAGATGCTGGGCCTGAGCGGAGACCGCCTCAATGCCGTGAGCGGAATCGTGAACGACAGTGACACCACCCTGCGCCGCATCACCAGCATCGGCTGGGTGGGGGACAAACGCGCCAAGATCATCCTCGTGACCCGGCGAGATCAGACCACCGGAGCTGTCACTTATCTCGGGAGGATCGAGGAATGACTTTTGCTCCAGAATCCCTTCCAATCCCTCTCCCAACGAGTTTAGATATTCCGCAAGCAGCAGCGCAACTTCCACACCGTTTGCACGTTTAGAAGCCCCTCCCGCATGTCCTTAGCCGCCACTACCCTGCTCCTCCCCGCCCCTGATGCCTCCTGGCGTGTGTGGAAGCCGCGCGCTACCTCCAGCGCCGAGACCGTGGAGAGCCCCGCCGAGGCCGCGCATGTGAGCAAGCCGCTGCTCATCGGGCTGCCGGCCTCCGCCTGCCGCACCATCGGCCTCATTCTGCCGCAGACAGATGAGGAGCTGCTGGAACAGATCATCATCACCCAGCTGGAGCGCCGAGGCTTCAAGCTGGAGCAGGATGCCGTGGGCAGAAACTACCGCTGGCACCTGCTGGGACAGGTGAATGGCCAGGCTGTAATCAGCGTTGACATCCTGGCTGAGCCTTTTCCAGAGGCGCTGGCCGCCTCTCATGCCAGCGACTACACCGCTGCACTCCGACTCGCCCAGCTCCCGGCGGGCCACCTCGTCGTGGTGGAGGAGCAGGGAGACCTCGTGCTGGCGGCCTGCCATCAGGGCAGACTCTATCACAGCCATATTTTCTCCAAGGTGCCTGCCACCGAGGAGGGGCTCGCTTTGGAGATCACGCTGGCCCGCCTGACACTGGAAGCAGACCTAGGCCCCGACACCATCGAGGGCGTGGCACTCGTAGGTGCCAGCTTTGAGCGCAACCTCACCACCCGGCTGAGCTCCGTGCTCGAGCTGCCGGTACGCCTGCTCGCCGATCTGCCGCCCAACCCAGCCTTGGACACCAAGGCATGGACCAAGCTGCTGCCCGCCGGCGTGCGTTCCTCCATCAGCGCCAGCACACAAAAGGCCAAGATCATCCGCGGCCTCATTTTCGGCGGGCTGCTCTACGCATCCCTGGCCTTCCTGGGTTTTGCCTACCTGCATGTGCAGGAGCAGCGCGCCGCCAGACTGGCTGATGAGGTGGAGGCCACCAGCGAGCCTGCCGCCGCTGTGCGCAAGGCCAATGAACGCTGGCGCGCACTCGCGCCCGCCATCGAGCCGCAGCGCTACCCGATGTTCCTGCTGGGGGAGATCAACCGCATCATGCCCGCCAGCGGCATCGTCATCCGCAAATTTGAAATCAAAGGCAAGGAGATCGACATCCGTGGCGAAGCCCGCGACGCCCAACTGGCCTTTCAGTTCATCGAGGACTTCAAAAAGAACCGCGTCCTGAGCCGCTACGAATGGACGAACCCACGCCCCGAGGTCAAAGGCACCACGGCCAACTTCCGCGCCCAGGGCAAGCTGCAATAACTCTCGCGCCACACCCATTTCATGGCACTCGCCCTCACCCAACGTGAAAAGAAACTGCTCGGAGCCTGCATCGGCGCACTGGTGCTGATGGCCACATTCATCCTGCTCAAGCAGTTCCTGGACCGCCGCACGGCGGTATTGGCACGCATTACCTCGCTGGAGAATGAAAAAAAGGATAACAGCCACTGGATGAGTGACCGCGAGTTCTGGGACAAGCGCTCTGCCTGGATGGAGAAGAACATGCCCGTCACCGAAAGTCTGGGTACCGCGCAGGCCAAGCTGCTGGAGGAGATCCAGAACGTGGCGCTGGACAACCAGTTCCAGGTGCAGAAGCAGCAACTCCTGCCCGACGCGGCGGACAGCAAGGCCAATGCCAGTGTTTACCGTGAAGTGGCCGTGGAGGTGCGCCTGCGCGGAGATCAGACCACGCTGCTGAGCTGGCTGGCCACACTTCAGTCTCCAGAAAAGTTTCAGGCCATCAAGCAGCTGGAGATGGAGATCGACTCCAAGGCCAAGGAGAAGACACCGCAGGTGGTGTGCAACCTCGTACTGGCACGCTGGTTTAAACCCGAAAACGGATTCCAGCCATGAAAGCCTCCCTCGCCGTAATGTTTCTGCTGAGCGCTGCACTGAGTGTGCATGCGCAGACCATTGTGCCTGCCGCCCCGGCAGAGGCACCGCTTACAACCTCGGACCTGCTACCTCTCCCAGGGGATGAGTTGCTGGCCCCCGAACCGGCTTCTGCACCAACTCCAACTGCCCCCCCAACACCCGCAGACCCCGATCTGCCTCAGCCCTTTGATGCCACCACTCTCGGGCCGGTGATTCAAAACTCCCCATTTACCCGCATCGTCAGCATTTCAGATTCCCTCGTTCTAACCGGCATGGCCTACGTGAACGGCAAGCCGGTGGTGACCATTTTTGATAAAAACGAGAAGCAGTCTCTTGTCGTTTCCGAAGAGCCCAACCTCAAAGGCTGGAAGCTCATGGAAGCCACGCCCACCACCAACATCGAACGTGCTCAGGCCAAGATTGCCATCGGCGGCGAGACCTTCAGCATCCGCCACAGCGTGCTGGACAAGAACGACCTCACCAAAGGCAAGAGCGACAAGGGGGGCGACAAAGGCCCGCGTAGCGACTCTTCAAGCAGCGACCGCTACAATCGCGGCAGCCGTGGCCCGAGCGAGGAAGATCGCAAAAAGTACGAAAGCCTATCCGACAAGGCCAAGGAGAAATTCCGCGACGCCATGCGTGAAAAGTTCAGCGACGAGAAATTCCGCAACGCACCCGAAGAAGACCGCCGCAACGCCATCCGCGCCATGTTTGATAAAATTCAAAAAGAAGACGGCGGAGCCAAATAAGCCCCGACCGCGCTGCCCCACCCAACTGCCCTACACGCCTCATCCATCCTTCGCATGCCTCGCCGTCTTCTTGCCCTTGCCTCCTCAGTCCTCGCTCTCAGCTCGGTGAATGGACAGACCATCGTCCCCCCCGCACCACCTCCTTCTCCAACGCCAGCTCCTGCCGCCGCAACGCCAGCGGCATCAGACACCCCTGCAGCAGCCCCTGCCGTGGCTGCTCCTGCACCACCGCCCGCTGCCGCAGCACAGGCTCCTGATGCTGCCGCAGCACAGCCACAGCCTGCAGGGCCTGGTGGCCCCGGAGGTCCCGGTAGCGGAGGATTCCCCCCTGGAGGAGGCCGTGGCTTTGGAGGTTTCCGTCGTGGTGGCTTCGGCGGTCCCGGAGGTGGTTTTGGCGGAGATGGCGGAGGCCCTCCCGGAGAAGCCGAGTCCTTCCAGATCACGGGAGACAATGTGATGATGCAGTTTGCCAACAACCCCGTGGCGGACCTGCTGGCCATCTACGAAAAGCTCACCGGCTACACGCTTGTTAAAGACACCAACATTTTTGAGGGTGCCACCATCAGCCTTGTGACCCCCAAGCAGGTGGCCAAGGCGGAAGCCATCAAGCTCATCGAAGCCTCCTTGCTGGCCAACGGCTACGCCGTTGTGGCAGACCCTGGCGGCAAGAGCGCCAAGATTCTGCCAGCGCGCAACCAGAGCGCCAATGCCGTGCAGTTCTCTCATGGCGTTCAGTTTTACACCAGCGCCCGGGAGATTCCGGACAATGAGAGCATCGTGTCTTATTTCATGAAGCTGGATTTTCTCGACCCCGAGGACGCCGCCACCATGTTCTCCGGACATGTGGGTCTGGGTGCCTACGGCCGAATCACTCCCGTCACCGCACCTCCTGGCCTGCTCATCACGGAGAGCGCCACGGTGGTGAAGCAGCTCATCGGCATCCGCGAGGCGATCGATCTTGGCGATACCGGCTCCGCCCTCGTCACCAAATTCATCCCCATTAAGTTTGCGGATGCGGCTGTCATCGCCCAGGTCATTCAGGCCACGCTGACCGCCCAGGCTCAGGAAAAAGAAACCAAGGGTGTCAAGACCATCCGCGGCACTGCTGCCAGCGATGGCCGCGACAAGAGCAGCGGCGACAACAAGCAGCCGTCCGCCCCTCCCGTACCGGGCAGCACCTCCTCCCAGAGCCAGAACTCGCAAAATCCCCAGCCCAGCACGCAGGTGGTGGCGGACACGCGCCTCAATCAGATCCTCGTCGTGGCCTCGCCGCTGGATTACACCTATGTGGCCAGCCTCATCGCTGAATTTGACAAACCTCTGGAAGCCACGGAGCCCTATGAACGCAAGCTCAAGTATGCCGCCGCCATTGATGTTCTCAGCTCGCTGGTGGACCGCCTGCAAGAAGTGAACGCAGGAACCATCCAGCTTCCGGGGGGCGGCACCATCCAGCAGCAGCGCCAGCAGGTGCTGGCCACCAACAGTGCCCAGCTGCTCGGCGGCAGAACCACTCAGGGCACCCGTGGCGGCGTCATCGGCAACACCGGTGCCTCAGCCGCTGGCTCTGATACAGCCAGCACTGCTGGTGGCACTACAGGCTCGACCACGACTACCAGCAGCACCGGCGGCTCGCGTGCAGACGTCGTCTCCGGCCCCACGGAAAACAACGCCCCTGTGTCCGTGCTTGTGGGCAAATCCCGTATCGTCGCAGATCCCATGTCCAACACCATCATCGTCATGGGCCGGCAGGAAGAGATCGCCAAAGTGGATGCGCTGCTCGACAAACTGGACCGCAAGCCCTCCCAGGTTTACCTGGCCACTGTCATTGGCGAGCTCACTCTCACGGATACGCTGCTCACAGGCGTGGATTATATTTCCTCCCTGACGAACAAGAACTTCACCGCCAGCAGCATCACCAACCGCACGGACATCCTAGGCGGAACCGGGGGGGCTGGGCGGGCCATCAATGACCTGCGAAACAACGCCATCACCTCGGCTTTTGGACCGGCTTCAGGTCTGAATTTGTACGGAGCCGCAGGCAGCGGTCTGGGCGTCTTCCTCAATGCACTGCAGACCAACAACAATTTCAAAGTCCTCTCCAGACCCTCCATCTTTGCCCTGAACAACAAGAAGGCCGTCATCTCTTCAGGCCGCAAAGTCCCCTACCCCGCCAGCACGGTGACCAATGCCGCCAACCTCAATGGCACCGTCACCTCCACCACCAGCTACCTGGACGTAGTGCTGAAGCTCGAAGTCGTGCCGCTGATCAACACTGACGGCGAGGTAACCCTGACCATTTCTCAGATCAATGACACACTGATTGGCACGCAGCTCATCCAGCCGAACCTTGTTCCTATCATCGGCACCGAGCAGCTCGTCACCTCCGTGACCATCCCGGACCGCAACACCATCGTGCTCGGCGGCCTCATCTCCGAGGAAAAAAACCTCGCTCAAAACGGCATTCCCGTGCTGGGCAAGATCCCCGGCCTTGGCAAGCTCTTCCGCACCGACAACAACAGCCTCACGCGCAAAGAGCTTATTGTTTTCATTCAGCCACAGGTCGTGAGCGACAATGGCAGTATTCGCGAGACCTCCCTGAGCGAAGACATCCGCACCACCTCCGGCTCACAGGCCGCACAGCGCTTCCCGCAGGTACCTGCTCCGCCTGTGGCAACGCCGGTCGAAGTGCCCAAGAAAAAGAAGAACTTCTTCCAGCGCATCTTCAGCCGCAACCAGGGCACCGATCCCAATCCCGAACCGTGATCGCGGCCTCTGCATTCAGCAGGCAGATTCTCACAAGAACAAAGACAGGACTCCTTGACCATCGGGGGTCTTGATCGTTCACTGCGAGAGTCTTGCACTTCGAGCTTAAAACCCTTCAGCTGATTGAGCCTTTTCGCATTGCGCACGGCACCTCCGCCACGCGCCAGGTGCTACGCGCCACCAACGGTACATTGGTGACGGAGGCTCCTTTTGTGCCCTATTATGGCGAAGATCCGGCCGCAACGCTTGCCTTGCTGAATCAGACCGTGCTACCTCTGAATCTGCCGCGCACGGCCACACTGGCCCTCAACCTTCTGCGTCATGACATCGTAGGCCACCAGACCAGCAGGCCGCTTTCATCATACGCTGAGTCAAAGCTGGGCGCGCCTGTGCATCCTGCGCCACCCGGCTGCCGCTCCTTCAGCATTCCTGAAGACCTCGGCGCCTTTGCGGAAAAGGTGGCGGCCATAGCCGCGCAGTTTCCTGTGCTGAAACTCAAGCTCGGTTCCGGCGATCTCGGGCTGGACATTGCCACCGTCTCCGTGGCACGCATGGCCGCACCTGACGCACAGCTGCTGCTGGATGTAAATGGCGGCTGGGACATCGCCGAAGCCCCGCTGATGGTGGAGAAAGTCTCTGAATACAGTCCGGCATTGATTGAGCAGCCCATCCATCATCGCCACGGCGTCGAGGTCTGGGAGGAACTGCGCACTCAGCTTCCTGGAAATGCGCCGCCCATCTTTGCCGATGAAAGCATCCAGAACGTGGGAGACGTGGAGGCGCTGGCTGACTTCATCGACGGCATCAATATCAAGCTGCTCAAGTGCGGCAGTCTTGATGCCGCCGTGGCCATGATCTCCGCAGCGCAGAAGCAGAACCTGCAGATCCTGCTGGGTTGCATGATCGAGACCAGCCTGGGCACCACCGCCGCCGCACACCTCGCACCTTGGGCCGACTGGATCGATCTGGACGGCCACTTCTACGTGGCCAATGACGACTACACCGGCATCACCTACGATGCCAAGGGCAGGCTCATCATGCCAGAGCGCCCCGGCATCGGTGCCATACCACGATGAATATTTCCCAGCTTCAAGCCTCCGCCGAACACCATCTGCACGCAGCACTCAGTCTGCTACGCAAGCTGGTGGCTGTAAACAGCTTTACTTCCAACGCTGAAGGAGTGGACGAGGTGGCCCGCCTGACTGCGGCCGCCTTTGCACCACTCGGCTTTGAGGCGGAGCTGGTCCCGTGCAGCACGCCCGGCACCGGGCATCATCTCTTCCTCACCCATCGTGGCGCGGGTGGAGATCCCATCGTACTCGTCACACATTCAGACACCGTGTTTCCTCCAGAGGAAGAGCAGCAAAATGATTTCAAATGGGACGAGCGCCCCGATGAAGGCCGCATCTACGGCCCCGGCACGGTGGACAACAAAGGCGGCACCGCCTTGATCTGGCTCATCCTGCAGATGCTGCGTGAAGCCGCGCCCGAGGCCTTTGAGCGCACCCACTGGATGGTCGCTGCCAATGCCGCCGAGGAAATCATCGGCGACGATTTTGGCCGCGCCACTGCCGCGCGCTGTGGCGGCAAAGCACGGGCCGTGCTCGTCTTTGAAGGTGGCCCGAAAGATGAACGCGGCTGGCACATCGTCACTTCCCGCAAAGGCCGCAGTACTTGGCGGCTCAGCGCCGAAGGCAAGGCCGCACACGCCGGCAGCAAACACCACGAAGGCATCAATTCCATTGATGCCCTGGCAGCCGTTCTTCCATCCGTGGCCACGCTGACCAATGCAGCCGCAGAGCGCACGGTAAACATCGGCCTGGTCCACGGCGGCACGGTGGTCAACCGCGTGCCTCACGAGGCTTTTGCCGAATGGGAGTGCCGCGCCACCGAGCCCGCCATGCTGCAGCAGGCGGATGACTTTTTTGCCTCTCTCAGCGGCACCGCACCGAATGGTGCCAAACTGAACGCCGAGTGCACTGGATACACCGCAGCCTGGCCTGGGGGCAGCGAATCCCTCTTTCAGCTCTGGCATGAAGCGGCGGCGCAGATGGACCTCACCGCCATCTCCGTCCCTCGCGGTGGCCTCAGCGATGCCAATCACCTCTGGCATCTGGCTCCCACGCTCGACGGACTGGGCCCATACGGAAACAACGCCCACTGCTCCGAGCGCAGCCCCGATGGCAGCAAACTGCCCGAATATGTGGAGCCGGGCTCTTTTGTGCCAAAGGCGGTGATGAATGCCCTGGCGCTGCTGAAGCTGGCCACGACATCATGACTGCTGGCACAAGTGCTTTTTGACGGACGCCGGAATGGCGGCATGCTGACAGACAACAACCCCACGGATGCATGCCTGACTCCGACTCCAGCACAACCAGCAGCAACGCCAGCACGCCCAAGGCCAATGTGAAAGTAGAGGCCTGGACCCTCGACGTGGGAGATGCAGGCAAAACTGTGGACGAGTTTGCCGAAGAGGTGATGCACCGTGTGGAAACTGCCTGGGCGGGCGGCGCCGACATCGTGCTGCTGCCTGAATACCTCTGGGCGGCGCTGGAGCCTTTGCTGCCGCCGGACACGGATATGGACGACATCGCCAAAGTCGTGTGGGTTGACCTTATGCCACGCTTGCGGCAGCGCCTCTGCCGCAAGGGCAAGCACGCCGTGGTGGGCACCGCACCGTGGAGCGATCCGACAAACCGCCATCTCTACAACCGCGCCATCATTTTCACCGACGGCCGGGTGCTGCATCAGGACAAGCTCTTCCTCACCCCATGGGAGCATGAATTCCGCGCAGGCAAGGAGCTGTATGTCTTTGAGATGCAGGGGCTGCGTGTGGCCGTCGTCATCTGCCTGGACATCGAGGTTCCCGAGATAAGCTCTCGACTGCGCGGGCTGAACATTGATCTGCTGCTGGTACCCAGCGCCACGGAAACCATCTACGGCAGCGAGCGCGTGACGCGCTGCGCCTCCGCCCGCGCCATTGAGCTGGGCTGCGCTGTGGTGGTATGTCCGCTGGTGGGCAAGTGCGACTCCAGCATGGTGAATATCAATCTGGGCAAGATAGCCCTCTATCTTCCAGCGCAGAAATCCTTTGAGGCCTACGACCGCACCGAGGACACGCGCGTGGTGCGCCAGGGCTGGCATGTGCTCCGCGCCGATGTGCCCGCTGCTGTGATCCAGGAAACTCACCGCAGAAGACAAGAAACCAACCCCTCGCAGCTCAGCGTAAACCTGAGCCCGGACGAGATCAAAATCGACCCAAGCGCACGCGAAGCGCCGCGCAAAATCGTGCGCCGGGAGCGGATGTAAAACAGCAGGCGCATCACGGCACCCGCTGCTGCTGCTAGCCAAACAAGCTCGTGATCGGCTGTCCTTTGTCCGCCACGGTGAAGGGTCGCTTGGTGCTGGAGTACAGCACCAGATCCAGCGGCAGGCCCAGCGCATAGGCGATGGTGGCATTGAAATCGGGCACGCTGACTTTGTTCTCGGTCACTTCGATTCCTTTGTCCGTCTTGCCATAAATCTGACCACCGGCAATGCCGCCGCCCCACATCACGGAGCTGAAGGCTTTGGGGTAATGATCGCGGCCGTCGTTCTGATTGATCTTCGGCGTGCGGCCAAACTCGGAGGTGAGGACGACAAGGGTGTCGTCCAGCAGGCCACGACGCTCCAGATCAGTGATGAGCGCACCCAATGCCTGGTCCAGATCTCCACAGCGTTCCGGCAGGCGGGCGGCGATGTCCTGATGCATGTCCCAGCCGCCGAGGTTCACTTCCACAAAACGCACGCCGTGCTCCACGAGGCGGCGCGCGAGGAGGCAGCCCTGCGCGAAGTTTCCTTTGCCGTACTCCGCATGGGTGGTCTCTGATTCCTTGCTGAGATCAAAGGCGTCGAGGTCCTCGCTGCGCATGACCTTGATGGCATCCTTGTAAGCTTCGGCGTAGGCCTTCACATTTTTGTACTCGTAGGCCTGCTGAAAGCCCTGATCGAGACGGGCGGAGAGATTGAGGCGGTAGTCAAAGTCGCTTTCAGAAAGCGCGGCTGGGCGGTGGCTGTTTTGCAGCCCACGTGCTGGGTCGTTTAGAATGAGAGGCTGGCAGGCGGCCTCGAAGAATCCACCGCCAGGGTGTTTGCTGTCGCCCGTGATAATGACAGAGCCAGGGAGATCTGTGTTCCCCTTCCCTTGAAACTTCTGCAGCCAGGCACCCATGGTGGGATGGCGCGTGGCCCCGCGCATGGTGTAGCTGGTGTGCTGAAAATAGTTTCCCTGAGCATGCGCCCCCTGAGTGGAGGTGAGGGAGTTGATCACCGCCGCACGGTGCATGGTCTTGGCTGTATTCGGCAGCAGTTCGCCTATCTGCACCCCATCTGCACTCGTGGCGATGGTCTTCGTTCCGCCCATGGTGTCAGCACCAGGCACGCAGCCAAAGGTGTCCAGATGCGTCATGCCACCGGACATGTAAAGGTAGATCACACGTTTGGCGGTGGCGGCCTGTTTCATCTTGCTGGAGCCTTCAAACGGCGCAGCAAAACCACGCGGAGCCAGCGCGCTCATGAAAGAGACGCCTAGGCAGGTCTTGGCGATGTTTTTGGCAAAGTCGCGGCGGCTGACTTCATCGCAGGTGTGGAGGAGCGTTTTCATGAGTGGCGCGTTGGGAGGTAGTTTCAGGCTTACTGCACAAAGAGGAACTGGGAGCCGGTGATCAGCGCGTGGGCCACGTCGGCCACGGCCTTGTCTCCGCGCTCGCGGATCACGCCATCAAGGATGCTTTTTTCAGCAGCGGTGGGCTGACGGCTGAGCAGGGCTAGGTAGAGCGTGTTCACTTTGTCCGCCGCGCTGCCGCTGGCGGCCAGAGCCTGGCTGAGCTTGGAGGCAGGGCTGGAGAGCACCTCGGCAGCCGGACCATTGAGCAGCGTGAGTGCTTGAGGCACGGACGCGTCATCACTGGCGTTTTGGATCAGCTCGCGGTCGCTCTGGCCAAAGGTGCGCAGAAAGGTGCCCGGGCGCGCAGGGCTGGGCTGCTCGGAGGCGCGGGCTGTCAGCCCCATGGCGTCCTTGCCGCCGCCCTTCTTGTAGGCTTTGAGGAATTCCTTGCGCTGCTCGCTGGTCATGGCTTCGAGCGCCTTGCGGTCGATCTCTGGCTTGCTGTTGCCGCCGGGCTTTTCAGGCTTGTACCCCTGGCGCAGATCACTGGCGCGTTCCTTGCCCAGCAGGGCTACGAGGATGTCTTTTTCGGAGGACTTGCGCAGGCTGCTGGCCTCCTTGGCCAGGGCCTTGATTTCATCGCTGACATCCTCCCCCTTGGCCTTCAGCTCATCCAGCCTGGCTTTTTTTGCTTCGATCTTCTTCTGATTGTCTTCGATTTTGGCACGGCCTTCCTTGGCGATCTGCACCAGCCCCTCCGCCCCCTTGGACTTCACGGTGCCCAGGAAGGTGGCAAGATCATCCAGGTATTGGTGCAGGCGGGTGTTATCGTCGTCGATGGTGTCATCCACATTTCCTTTGGAAAGCGTCACGAAAGAATCCCAAATCTGCTCGGCGCTCATGCGTCGGAGGATGGGACCAGTAAAATGGTAAAGCTCTCCAGCAGGCACCTCATGGGTTGTGGCGGCGCGCTGGTAGGCGTCGGTGTTGTAGAGCACGCGCAGGAAGGATTTGAGAGAATACTTCTTCTCCACCATGAGCTGGGAGAGGTAGTCCATCAGCGCGGGATTGCTGGCCACGGTGCTGTCCGTCATTTCATCCACCGGCTCGATCAGGCCAATGCCAAAGGCCTTCTTCCACATGCGGTTGGCGATGACGGTGGTAAAGCGCGGATTCTCCGGACTCGTCATCCAGTCGGCAAAAGCCTGCAGGCGTGTCTGACCGGGTTGCGCCACAGCATCATGGCCAAACATGGTCTTGGGTTCAATCTTGGCACCAGGCTTCGCATCCGGGTATTTGTAGTCGGAGGGCAGACTGGGCAGCCGGGAGTCCTGCCACTCGGCGCTGGTGTAGCGCAGGGGTTTCATCACATCCTGCATGGCGCGCTTCACCTGCTGCATATCCTCACGGCTCACGCGGGATTCGGCTTCTTTCTTCTGCGCCTCGATGCGCGCTTTGTACGCCTTCTGCTCTTCCTTGCTCATGGACTTGAGCTTCTTTCTGTCGATCTCCTCCACCTTGGCAGCGGTGGGCTTGAACTCAAAGCCACGCCCCTTGGTGTCCATGCCGTAGGTAAAGGCGGCCATGTGGTAGTAGTCCATCTGCGACCACTTGTCGAAGGGGTGGTTGTGGCACTGGGCGCAGACGATGCTGGTGCCCAGAAAGACCTGCACGGTGTAAGCCAGGTGGTCGAGTTTGTTCTCATCCCGCTGCCAGAAGCCGATGCTGCCGCTGTCCCACACTCCGCCCTCGGTGGTCAGGAGGTTTTTCACCATCTGGTCATAGGGCGTGTTGTCCTTGACCTGTTTTTTCAACCACTCCTCGTAGGCTTCAGCAGTGATGCGCCCCTTCACATTGTCCGTCAGGCGCAGCACATCGGCCCAGTAGTTGAACATGTGGCTGGTATGGCCGTCGGAGGCCAGCAGAGTGTCGATGAGCTTGATTCGCTTCTCCGGATCCTTGGAGCTGAGATAGGCACGGGATTCCTCCACCGTAGGAATGCGGCCCACAATGTCCAGATACAGGCGCCGTACCAGCACCTCATCGCTGGCTGGTGGGTTGGGCTTCAGCCCGGCCTTGTCCCAGTCCTGACGCAGCAACTGGTCGATCCTCTGGCTTTCCGCAAGCGGAGCAGAGCGCAATGTGGCCAGGCCAAAACTGGCAATGAGCACAGGGGTAAGGTAAAGCGCTTTCATAGGGGGAGAAGGGGGCGTGTGTGGCGGCGGAAACGACGGGTTTACGCGCATCTTAGCGCAAAATGTGAGCAAACTGTTTTGCTGCGGCTTTCTGGCATCCACCTGGTGTTTTCAGCACCTGAGCGGCAATTATAAATGGTTTTTAGAATGCAGCCCCGGCGACTTGCTTATGTTGACGGCTAATGAAAATCCACCTTGTCCTCGCCAGCGTTTCTGTGCTGCTGGGCACCAACCTGCTGACCTATGCCCACACGCAGTATCACACCACCAGCAGCGTACTGGTGGCGGCCGAAGAACGCGTGCGCGCAGCTCTGCGCCCCGAAGGACTGGACGAGGAGCTCCTGCCACGCACGGGCGCAGACCGCAGCATGGTCCGCACGGCCTTGATGGATGCCGGAGGCAAATACTATGGATGGAATGAGCAGGTGGGCACCCGCATGCTGGGCCTCTTTCTGACGGGCACCGGACTCGTGCTGCCATTTTACAATCCTCGCCGCCGTACGGATGCCCTGCAAGTTTTCACCCTCACGCTGGTGCTGCTCAGCGCTGGAGCGGGTGGGTGCCTACTACGGCAAAGTGCTGCCGAATGGATGAGTCTGCACTGAGACTTCCCTGCCTTTACAGTGACTGTCATACAGATGACAGCGCATCCAACGCGCCATGTCCTGTTCTGTTTGTACCACGCTCTGCTGCCTCGTGGCCTCATTTGCCTGCCTGCATCCCAGGACAGTCATCGGAGAGGATGCACAGCCCACCCCCGCCCAGCGTCTCCTGAAAGCGCTGCAAGCCTGCCAGAAAAGCCAAGCCATCCTCTCTCTGGATGCCCATACTCGAACCTTGCGGGAAGGCCTGGAGCAATGCCGCGCACGCATCTCCGCCATGATGCCGCTGGACGGTAGTGAGAGATTTGCCGTGCTGAGCAGCACACCCCACCGCGAGCATGCCCCGCCGCCCGGCATAGAGACCAATCTATCTGCCACCTTCAATGGCCGATACTGGACCCTGGCCACCTACGACCGCGGCACAGTCGGCAGCATGCGACGCGCGGAAAAAACGCTGCATATCAGCCACAAAGCCCCCGATGTTTTCAGAGCCCATCGCCATGCCACCGCTTTATCCCTCTACCTGCCTTTTGTGCGCCTGCAGAGACCCGAGGGGAGCATCTTCCTGCATCAACTGCTGGAGGGAAAGACTTCACTCCGGTGGAAGGTGACTGAGGAAGCACGTGGAGAGTCACAGGTGCTGAAACTGAGCATCCCGCCAGACGAGTGGCTGATTATCGATCCCGCCAAACCCTTCGTGGTATTGGAACATGTGGTGGAGCACGCAGACAGCCGAGAGGAGACTCGTGCCCAGAAACTGGGACTGACCAGCTGCGGCCTATGGTTTGCCACCGACTTTGTTTTTGTTCGTTTCCAGAAGCATCAGGAGGAGCTGCGTATCGAAACCCAGCTGGATGATGTGACTTTTGCCGGGAGAAGTGAATTGGAGAAACGGCTGAAGCCAAGCTATGGCAGGGGCTGGCGTATCTGGGACGAGCGCACCCAAACAGAGTACAAGATTGAAGACGACTCCAAGTCGGTCTTTGAAAAGCTCGACGCCGTAACCCAGTAAAGCTGCGAGCAGGCCCGTGCCACGCCGCCCGCCACCTCCCCCCGCGCTTTTTTTATACAATGATCTGGCGGCTGGGCCGTTGTGTCGGGTAGCATCTTGCCAACGACCAACCCAACGACCTCTTCATGATCCAGCCACGCCGCCTCATCCTGGCCAGCTCAGCACTGCTCCTGCCCCTTTGCGAACTGCCAGCGGCTCCTGAGCGCAAACCGGAACCCAAACCCGCACCTGCCAAGCCTGAGCCAGCGAAGCCAGAACCAGCCAAACCAGAGCCACAGCGCGATCCGAAGCCGGAACCCAAACCCGAGCCTAAACCAGAACCCAAGCCCGACCCCAAACCGGAGCCAGCCAAACCCGCCCCGCAGCCCAGTGCGCCGGCAGCCCCAACTCCAGCCCCTGCAACGACCGCGACCAGGACAAACAGCGGCAGCGACGACAAAGCCAAAAAGAAGTCCGTGGAAGAATTCACCAAGGGCTTCAACCGCGTAAACGGCCTCTTCCGGATCTACCACGACGTCGAGCATGGAAACTCCTGGCTTTATGTATCCAAGAACCAGCTGGGCTCGGAGTTCATCTACTTCAACCACAGCGTGGACGGTCCCGTGGCCTCTGGTCACAACCGTGGGCGCTACGGCGACTCCCTCGTTTTCATCTTCCGCAAGATTTATGACCGCATCGAGATGGTGGAGCAAAACACCAAGCTCTACTTTGATCCGCAGAGCCCGCTGAATCGTGCCGCACGCGCCAACACCAGCAGCGCCATCCTCAACAGCGAAGCCGTGGCCGCCGAGGACGCCGAAGGCTACCTCATCCCTGCCACCAACATGTTTGTGCGCGAAAACCTCACCCAGGTGAAGTTTGGCGGCAGCGGAGACCGTGCCGTGCTGGGCCGTCTGTCCGAGCCCAAGTCCAAGATCCTGCGCATCAATGGCTACCCGCGGAACACCACCGTCACCGCTGAGTACGTTTACGAAAACCCCACTCCCGCCTGGGAGAGCGCCGCAGACGTGGCCAATCCGCGCTATATCAGTGTGAAGGTGCAGCACACCCTGCTGGCTCTGCCGGAGAGCGACTACAAACCCCGCGCCGACGATCCGCGCATCGGCTACTTCACCCATCAGATCACTGACATGACGAGCATCGACGCCGCCCCCTACCGCGACGTCATTCACCGCTGGCGCCTGGTGAAGCAGAAGCCCGGCACTCCACTCAGCGAGCCCGTGGAGCCGATCGTCTTCTGGATCGAAAACACCACCCCTGTGGAATTCCGCGACACTATTCGCGCTGCCGTGCTGCGTTGGAATGAGGCCTTTGAGACCGCCGGCTTCAAAGACGCCGTGGTGGTGAAACAGCAGCCCGATGACGCCAAGTGGGATGCGGATGACATTGAGCACAATGTCCTTCGCTGGACTAGCAGTGTGGCCCCTCCCTTCGGCGGTTACGGCCCCAGCTTTGCCAACCCCCGCACTGGAGAGATCCTCGGCGCGGACATCATGCTGGAATACAGTTTTGTGACCAAGCGCCTGCTGACCAAGAAGCTTTTCACTGATGCCAATGCCGTGGCCACTGACAAAACCGGCAGCAGCGAAACCGCCGCCTTTGATCCCTACGCCTGCGAGGCCAATGGCTCCGCACGCAACGGCCTGCTCTTTGGCCAGACCATGCTGCGTCTGCAAAAAAGTGACCGCGTGGAGGTGGACCGCCTGATCAAAGAGTCTCTCTACTACCTCTGCCTGCATGAGGTGGGCCACACACTGGGCCTGAACCATAACTTCCGAGCCAGCCAATTGCACAGCCTCAAGGACATTCACAATGCGGAGATCACCGAAAAGACCGGCCTCACCGGCTCTGTCATGGACTACCCGCCGGTCAACATCGCCCCCAAGGGCGTGAAGCAGGGCCAGTATTTCACCACCAAGCCCGGCCCCTACGACCACTGGGTCATCAAGTATGGCTACAGCGAGGCGCTGGAAGATCCCGTGGAGGAGGAGAAGCGCCTGGAGGAGATCGCCGCGCACTCCCACCAGCCAGAACTCGCCTTTGCCAATGATGCGGACGACATGCGCGCTCCTGGCAAGGCCATCGACCCCCGCGCCATGCTCTATGACATGAGCAGCGACTCCATCGGCTACGCCGAACAGCGCTGCGAGATGGTGCGCACCGAACTGGCAGACATCATGAAGGACGTTTCAGATCCCGGCAAAAGCTGGCAGGAACTGGCACAGGCCTTTGCCGCTGTGACCAAGGAGGCCAGCAGCTCGCTCAATGCAGTCTCCCGCTACGTAGGCGGTGTCTATGTGGAGCGTGCCGTGCAGGGCCAGGCCCCGAATACCGTGCCTTTCAAACCCGTCGAGGCGGACAAGCAGCGGCAGGCGCTCAAGGTGCTGGCAAAGCACGGATTCGGCCCGGACGCTCTCTCCGCGCCACCGGAGCTCTACGCCCACCTGCAGCTTCAGCGCCGTGGCTTTGACCACCGGGATGAAGGAGAAGACCCCAAGCTGCATGAGCGCATCTTCCAGATCCAGCGCGGCCTGCTGGACCACCTGCTGCACTCCCGCACGCTGGAGCGCATCGAAGACAGCAGCCTCTACGGCAACCAGGTGACCCTCGATGAAGTGATGGACACTCTCACCACCGCCATCTGCACCGGAGACGACCCCGCCAAGCCGGTGAGCATCGCACGTCAAAACCTGCAGTTGGATTATGTGACCCGCCTCATCAACATCGCCCACAACGGCAGCTATTACCACGCTGTGCATAGCGTGGCCCTGCTGCAACTGGAGCGCATCAAGGGGCTGACCTTTGCCAATTCACCCGCTCACCAGCTCGCCATCAAATACCGCATCCGCCGCGGGCTGGATGAGAAGTAAAAGCGCCGCAGAAGATTTAACCGCCCGGCCCCATGCGTGCAGCAGCGCGCATGGGGCCTCTTTTTTGCCTTGTGTGACGTGAGCCATGCCTGCTGCCTCAGCGTGTCCTTCTCTGATAAACTCACAGGCACGGCACCGTAACCTTCGGTGCCCCCCAAAAATTTGAATCCCTCATTCATGCCATTCACCCCCGGAATGCGAATGCTGCGGCAGCGCTGCCGTGCTCGCGTCATGCTCACGGCCAGCACAGCCCTGCTTCTTTTTTCCACGCTGCTGAGAGCCGCTGAGACTCCTGCACCTGCCGTCCCCGCGCTCACTCCTGCAGGCTCCAAGCCCGTTGCCTCGGCGCCAGGCAAACCAGCCACAGCAGCGCCCAAACCTGCGGCCAAGCCGCCCGAGCCCAAACCCAAGACGGACGAAAAGCGCAAGCCCCCCACCTTTCCAAAGCTGCCTCCGCCTGTGGGCCCGGTCCCCACCGACCCCGAAGACGCCTATCTCTACTCCCGCCAGGCGGCCACGCGCCAGACGTTCAACGACAAGATCATTCCCTTCGTCACCAAGTACTGCCACGAATGCCATGGCGACCGCCGCATGAAAGGAGGCGTCAATTTCCACCCAGCCATGCGCAATCCCGGCGACCCCGCCTACCTCCGCCGCTGGGTCACAGGCATGGCCACCGTGAACGCTCACGACATGCCCCCTGATGACGCTGACAATCAGCCTAGCGATGCCGAGCGCCAGGCCTTCATCGACTGGGTCGGCCAGCTCAAATACCTCAGCCCAAAAGACCCTGGCGTATTTGTCATTCGCCGCCTCACCAAGACCGAATACGGCAACACCCTGCACGACCTCCTCGGCGTCAGCACGGACCTCGTGAAAGACCTCCCAGATGAAGTCCCCGGAGAAGGCTACCTCAACACCCTCTCCCCGCTCCAGATGGAGCAGTACCTCAGCATCGCCAATGAGGCCTTGGACCGCGCACTTTCCGCTCCTGGTGCCAAGCCCACGGCCGTAGAGCAGCGACTCTTTGGTGCTGCGCTGAAACCAGATGGCGATCCACGCTCTGCTGCGCAGAGAGTGGCGCGCAGCCTAGCCCGCAGTTCCTACCGACGCCCCGCCACTGATCAGGAAACCAACGTGCTCATGCAGGTGTACGACCTCGCGCTGGCCAGCAAGCAGCCCCACGCCGCCGCCCTCCGGCTCATGCTCAAGGCCACTCTCGTGTCCCCACAGTTTCTCTACATCACTCCCGCCATCAAGGCCACCCCCGGTCAGCAGATCCTCCCGCTCGACGACTGGATGCTCGCCTCCCGCCTCTCCTACTTCCTCTGGGCCAGCATGCCGGACGAGCAGCTCTCCTCCTTGGCTGATGCTGGCAAACTGCACGAACCCGCAGTCCTCAAGGCCCAGGCGGTGCGCATGCTCAAAGACAAACGCTCCCGCGCCCTCTTCGATGGATTCGGCGCGCAGTGGCTCAGCCTCGCCGATCTCGCAGACAAGACCTTCGATACCACCAAATTCCCCCAGATGACACCCGCGCTCCGTCGCGCCATGTACGACGAAGCACGTCTCTTCTTTGACAGCATCGTCCGGGAAAACCGAAGCATCACCACCTTTGTGCAGAGCGACTACACCTTCCTCAATGCAGAGCTCGCCGCAATCTACGGCAGCGGCCTGCCCGAAGGCATCACCGGCGGCGAGATGCGCCGCGTGCAGCTCACCGATGCCAACCGCGGGGGCATCCTCGGCATGCCCGGCGTGCTGGCCATGACGTCTCTTCCCAATCGCACCAGCCCGGTGAAACGCGGAGTCTGGGTGCTGGAACAGGTCCTTGGCGAGCACGTCCCTCCCGCCCCGCCCAATGTCCCCACGCTGGAAAAGCAGGACAAAAACAAAATCGCCAATCTCACCCTCCGCCAGCGCACCGAGCTCCACCGCACCAACGCCGTCTGCGCCAACTGCCACAAGATCCTCGACCCCATCGGCTTCGGGCTGGAAAACTTTGACGCCATCGGCCGCTGGCGCACCCAGGATGACACCGGCGGGGCCATCGATGCCGGGGGCGAGCTCCCTGGCGGCAAACGCTTCACCAGCCCCAAGGAACTCAAGGCCATCATCGCCACCCGCAGCCAAGACCTCGCCCGCAACCTCACCGAAAAAATCCTCGCCTACGCCCTGTGCCGCGAGCTGGAAGGTTACGACCAAATCATCGTGGACGGCTTGCTCTCCAACCTCGCCCCCGAAGGCTACCGCATGCAGAGCCTCATCACCTCCATCGTCACCAGCTACCCCTTTACCCATCGCAGAGTGGTGGAGACGCTCGCTCCTGCAGTTCCAGCCAAACCTGCTGCCGCAGGAAAGAAGTAGGCATCTGAGGACAAAAGCGCTCCCAGTCGCTCCATAGGCGTATCAGGTTTGAACCGCTTACCTCTCAGACCGCATGAACACACAACGCGCCCTTGATCGCTGCTCCAGTCGGATCGCCCGCCCCTTCACGGCAGTATTGCTGCTCGGCATGCTGCTCACGCTCAGCTCATGCACCTCATGGAGAAAACAGGCAGACTATAAAAAACTGAACCGAAGAGTTCTGGAGGATCGCTACATGCGCGTGATCCAGCTCGAAAACCAAGTAGATGCTAAAACCCTGCAGTCAGTCACCCCAAAGACCTCTCGCAATTCACGAGGCCGCACCGAGCTCAGCGGCACTCCTTTCTGGACGGCTCCTCAGTTTGAATGGATTCGCTCCATAGACACCGCTGTCATGTCCGCCGGAGAGCGCCGTAGGTTCAAGCTCAAGCTCATCAAAAAATACGGTGTCGGCTACGTGGTGTTCAAGCCCGATCCCGCAGACACTCAATTCCCCCTGGTTGGCGAATCCGATGACGAAGGCTTCACCATGGCCGAGCTTCACCGAGCCTTCGGTCCGAAGCTCCCGCCCTTTTCATCCCTGCTGCAGCTCAGCCTGCGGCGGAACTAGGTGATTACGATGGCAGCCCCCCATGCAAGACATGTGCGGCCCCTTGCATACACCACGATAGAATCGCCGATGAGGGCGAGTAGGAATACGTGGACGATTTTGCCCCCGCTATCCCCCACATGACCCGCAGCCCCCTCATCTCCCGCCGCACCTGCCTGCGCGGCATTGGCACCACGCTGGCCCTGCCCCTTCTCGAAGTCATGGGCTGGGCGGAGACTGCCAAGAAAGCCAGCACAGCCGCTGCCTCCACCGCCGCACGCCCGCCGGTGCGCCTGGGCTTCATGTACATGCCGCATGGCGTCATCCCGGAGCAGTTCTGGCCAGCCAATCCGCAAAGTTTTCTCACGAATCCCACGCCCGCTCTGGAAAGCCTGCGTCCCATCATGAGCGAATGCCTTCTCATGAAAGGCATCGGCGGCATCCCCATCGCGCCCTTCAATGGAGCACCGCACGCGCTGGAGCTCAGCACCTGGCTCACCGCCCAGCTGCCGGACGCACGCCAGCGCAATAAGATTAACATCTCCATCTCCGCCGACCAGATCGCCGCGAACTACGTGGGCGCCTTCACCTCCCTGCCCTCCCTGGAGCTGGCCACCATGCCGCAGACGCACAAGGAGAACCAGGAAGGCCTGAATGAAGGCTACTACAGCCACTGCAGCTTCCGCTCCGCCACCCAGGCCATGCCAGCTGAGATCAATCCCCGCAGCGTGCTCAACCGCCTCTTCAATCAAGGCGACAGCGCCACTGCCGCCGCCTCCGGCAAAAATGCCGCCGCAACCACCCAAAACCGCGCGCTCGACCAAAGCATGCTCGACCTCGTGATTGGCGGAGCCAAAGACCTCCGCAAAACTCTCCCCCAAAGTGATCAGCACAAGCTCGATGAGTACCTGGACAGTGTGCGTGCCGTCGAGCGCCGCATCGCCGCCATCGAACAGCGCCAGAAAGATGCCGCCCTGGAAAAAGCTGGTCTTGCCCCCAGCCGCCATCGCGACTCGGACTCCCCGCCCATCGAGATCAAGATCCCCATCGGCGACAAGCGCAGTGAATACATGCAGGTGATGTGCGACCTCAACGTCCTCGCCTTCCAGACCGACACCACCCGCGTCAGCACCTACATTGGTTCCACGCCCAACGGCGTGTCGTATCCCGAACTCGGCTTCAAAGACGAGCACCACTCCCAAACTCACCACAACAACCGCCCCGAAATGGTGGCCAAGGTGCAAGCCATCACCGCCTTCAACATCTCTCAGTTTGCCTACATGGTGAAGAAGATGCACAGCCTGCGCGAAGGAGATGGCACCCTGCTGGACAACTGCATCATGATGTGGGGCTCCGGGCTGGAGGATGGCAACAAGCACTCCCGAGAAAATCTCCCCTTTATCCTCGCCGGCAAAGGCGGCGGCAGCATCAAGACCGGCCGCTTCCTTACCGACGTCAAAGGCAACCAGGGCGACCTTCTCACCACCCTCCTCTCCTGCATGGGCGTCCCTCTGGACCGCACCATCGGCATCGCCACCAAGCAGATCACCGAAATCAAGGCGTAGGCGGGCAGGCTCGCTACTCCTCCACCGTCTCAAAAACATCCGGCACCGGCGCGTTTTGGGCCACCCAGGTCAGCGCCTCCTCCTTTGTCTTGAGGGTGCCTTCGAGCTGCAGCGTCTGCAGCGTCGTCAGCAGCCGCCCCATCGCTTTCCCGGCGTGCCAGCCTTGAGCGATGAGGTCTGCGCCTGTGATCAGACGCGGAGGGAGCATGGGCTCGGCAGCCAGTTCCTCCCGCTTTGCCAGCAGAAAGTCATAGTTGTCCAGCCAGCCATTTGAACCCATGCAGTCCACGCGGTGCAGGGCCAGTTCGTCATCAAACGATGGGCGTGCCATGAAGCGTCGCAGCTTGGCGGTGCGCATCTTTTTAACGTCCTTGAAGACCATGTGGTTCTCCACCGCCACCACGGTGGGCTCGATGACGTCATTCGGAAACTTCATGCGCCGCATGATCTCGCCGGTCATATCCGCGCCCAGCTTGTCGTGGCCGTTGAAGCGGATGCGGCCAGTGTCGGCATCGCGCGTCTGTGTGGCCGGTTTGGCGATATCGTGCAGCAGCACGCTCATGACCAGCGGCAGGGACACCTGCTCCGGCAGCAGGCTGAGCATCAGCCGCGTGTGGATGAAGACATCTCCCTCCGGATGAAACTGCGGCGGCTGCTCGCAGCCCTGCAGCACCAGAATCTCCGGCAGGAACTGCTCCATGAGACCGCTGTTCACCAGCAGATCAAAGCCACGCACTCGGTTCGGGCTCAGCATCGTCTTCACAAACTCCTCTCGGATGCGCTCGATGCTCACGCTTCTGATCTTCGGTGCCAGCCCGCAAATGGACTCCCAGGTGGCGTGCTCGATGTCAAAACCCAGCACCGTGGCAAAGCGGACCGCGCGCAGCATGCGCAGGTGGTCCTCCTCAAAGCGGTCCCGCGCCACGCCGATGGCGCGCAGCAGGCCCATGCGCAGGTCCGCCTGGCCACCCACGTAGTCGATCACCTCCTCTTTGAGCGGATCAAAAAACAAGCCGTTGATGGTGAAGTCACGCCGCTGGGCATCGTGCTCAGGCGTGGAGTAGGTCACGCTGTCAGGGCGGCGGCCGTCGCTGTAGCTGCCGTCGCTGCGAAAGGTGGCCACCTCCACGTGGTGGTGGTCCAGGCGCACGATCACCACGCCAAAGTGCGCACCGACCGTTTGCGCTCCGGGAAACAGCCGCACCACCTGCTCCGGCGTGGCGCTGGTGGCCACGTCGTAGTCCTTGGCCTCGCGGCCCAGCAGCATGTCCCGCACGCAGCCGCCCGCCAGCAGGGCCGTGTGTCCGGCTTGCGTCAGTTTGGTGATGACCTTGATGGCGGTGTCTCTCATCCAGCCAGCTTCAGCGCAGCCCCGCTGCCGTGCAATCTTCATTCCGCTTTCCGCTGTTCAAAACCCAGACTCGCGCTAAAATCCCTCCCCCTATTATGGACCCACTCATCGAAATGCTGCACAACAACTCCAGGCGCTCCCATCACGAGATGGCCGCAGCCCTGGGCCTCACGGAATCCGAAGTCGCTTCACGGATCGCCGCCGCCGAGGCTGATGGCACCATTCTGGGTTACAGCGCCGTGGTGGACCGCCTGAAAGCGGGGCACCGTGGTGTCACAGCATTGATCGAGGTGCGGATCGCACCCGAGCGCGACGGCGGATTTGACCGCCTGGCACGCCGCATTTCCAAATTTGACCAGGTCCGCGAATGCTTCCTCATGAGCGGCGGCTATGACTTGGCTGTGATCGTCGAGGGCAAGGACCTGCTCGACGTGGCAACTTTTGTGGCTGAAAAACTCAGCACCCTCGGCGGCGTGCTTTCCACGGCCACTCGCTTCCAGCTGAAGGCGTACAAAGAGGGCGGATTTTTCGCAAATTCCGGCGGTGACGAAGAGCGCCTGCCGGTGAGTCCATGATTTAAGAGGAGCCTGTGATCATGGATTACGACAACAAGATTTCCACCATCATTCGCGACCTGCCGCGCTCCGGCATCCGCGATTTCTTTGAGCTCGTCATCGGCCGCTCCGACGTCATCTCCCTTGGCGTAGGCGAGCCCGACAAGCCCACTCCCTGGCCCATTCGCGAGGCGGTCATCCGCTCCCTGGAGAAAGGCCAGACCAGCTACACCTCCAATCTCGGCCTCGAAGCCCTGCGCGTAGGTATCAGCGAATACGTCACCAAGCACTTCCGCACCACGTATGACCCCAAGACGGAGATCCTCGTGACGGTGGGTGTTTCTGAGGCGCTGGACATCGCCTTCCGCGCGGTGCTCAATCCGGGAGATGAGGTGATCTATCATGAGCCCTGCTACGTTTCCTACAGCCCAAGCATCAAGATGGCCTACGGTGTGCCCGTCGTGGTGCAGACGCGGGAGGAGAATGAGTTTGCTCTCATGGCTGAGGATGTGGAGAAGGCCATCACGCCAAAGACGAAGGTCATCGCGCTGAACTTCCCCACCAACCCCACCGGCGGCATCATGCCGCACGAGGAGCTGGCCAAGATCGCCGCACTGGCGGTGAAGCATGACCTCTTTGTCTTCACTGACGAGATCTATAGCGAGCTGCTCTATGACGGCCGTCAGCACAAGAGCATCGTGGAGTTTCCCGGCATGCGTGAGCGCACCGTGCTGCTCCACGGCTTCAGCAAGGCCTTTGCCATGACCGGCTGGCGCCTTGGCTATGCCTGCGCCCCGGCCCCGCTGCGCGAGGCCATGATGAAAATCCACCAGTACTGCATGCTCTGCGCCCCGATCATGAGCCAGATGGCCGGCATCGAGGCGCTCAAGATGGGCGAGGCCGCCTACGAGGACATGCGCCAGAGCTACGAGCAGCGGCGCAATCTCATCGTGAGCCGCCTCAATGGCATGGGCCTGCACTGCTTCAATCCGGGCGGGGCATTCTATGTCTTCCCTGAGATCCGCAGCACCGGACTGACCAGCAAAGAATTCGCCATCCAGCTTCTGGAAAAAAAGAGCGTGGCCGTAGTTCCTGGCAGCGCTTTCAGCAGTGCAGGGGAAGGCTTCGTCCGCTGCTGCTACGCCACGGCACCGGAACTCATCGCCAAGGCCATGGATCTCATGGAAGAGTTTGTGAACGAGGTGTGCGGCAAGTAGCGCTTCTCCGCTCAAACAGATTCGTCAGGCCTGCAGGCAAACGCACTTCTGGTGCTTGTCTGCAGGCCTTTCTCTTTTCAGCGATCAAGCCACCAGCCCCGGCAGGCTCGTGCTTGTGCTCGATCCAAACGCATCGGCCTCGATCCCCATCCGCTGGAGCATCTGCACAAAGAGATTGCACATCGGCTGGTTGTTCTTGGCATCAAACGCCAGGTGCTGGCCATGCTTGAATCCACCGCCCGCAAAGAGCAGCGGCAGGTTGTGCCAGTCATGGCTGTTGGCATTGCCCAGGTTGCTGCCCAGAAGGATCATGGTGTTGTCCAACAAAGTGCCGTTGGCTTCCTTCTTGGCCTTGAGAGCGGTAAGCAGACCGTTGAAGGCTTCAAACTCGGCGCGCTCGATGCGCTGCAACTGCTCGATCTTCTCCGGGTCCTGGCCGTGGTGGGAGAGATTGTGATGAGCCATCGTCACTCCCTTCACCAGCGGCACATCTCCCCTGCCCTGGATGAGCACGGTGATGGCGCGCGTGCTGTCCGTCTGCAAGGCCAGCGGGATGAGGTCAAACAGCAGGCGCATGCGGGCGATGAGGTCGGCCTCGTTTTCCACATCGGTGGGCGGCTTGGCGTCCACCTTGGGCTTGGGCTTCTGCACCCAGGCTTCAGACTTCAGCATTCGCTCCTCCATCTCGCGCACCGAGGTGTAGTACTCATCCAGCTTCTCCTTGTCGGCTGCGCCCACACGATTCTCGAACCTCTTGGCCTCGGCCATCACGGTGTCCATGATACTGCGTCCTTCCTTCAGCTTGCGCATCTGGTTGCTGATCTCAACGGGTGTTCCATCGAGGAAGAGTTTGGCAAAGACCTGCGAGGGCTTTGAACTGGACGGCACCATGACACCGCTGCGTGTGTAGCTCTGGCTGCCCTGCCCCGCCGTGCTGAGCACCAGCGAGGGATAGCGCGTCTCATGGCCGATCTTTTCAGCCACCAGCTGATCGATGGAGACCGTGTTGCGAAACCCACCGAGCCCCGGACCGCGTGCCGAGGTGAGCCAGGTCTGCTCAGAGGTATGCCCATCCGCACCAGCCTGGTCCGGGTGAGAGACCCCGGAGAGCACGGTGAAGTCATCCCGGTGATCCTTCAGCGTCTCCAGATAAGGTGTCAGCGTGTAGGCCCGGCCGGTCTCCTTCGGGAAAAACGACGGGCCGTATATGCCGAGAGAGGCACAGGCAAACACCATGCGCTTGGGAGGCGTGGCTCCTGCTGCACTGGTGAGGCGCGGCATCATGGCCTCCAAAAACGGCAGGGCCAGCGAGACACCTGAGCCATGCAGAAAGGCGCGGCGGGAAAGGGCTGGGCGTGTGATCATAGGTGTGTAAGGCGGCTGGAGTAAAACGTTGGCTACTTGCTCAAAAACAAAGGTGACTGCACCACTGCATGCACCAGGGTGCGCAGGCCGGAGCCCTCGGCTTGGGTCTGGTTGGCGATGGTGTCGATGGCTTCGCGATCAGCAAACTGGATGCCTGCACCGGTGCCGTAGGTGACGAGGCTGCCTGCTAGTGCTCGCAGCACCTGATCCTGCTGCCCGAGGAGGAGCTGCTTGAAGTCGCGTATGTCTTTGAAGGTGCGGCCGTCTGCCAGCTCTCCGCTGGCATCCACCGGCAGCCCTTCTTTGTACTGCCAGATGTTCTGCCCGCGCAGCTTGCGCTTGGCGTTGGCTCCCTTCTCATTGGAGCGGTAGTTCTCACGGTAGCCACCGATGACGTCGAAACTCTCAAGCGCAAAGCCGGGAGGATCGATGTTCTTGTGGCAAGAGGCGCAGGATTCACTGTCGCGGTGCTTGGTCAGCTGCTCGCGAATGGTGGTGGAGCCCCGGGTGTCCGGCTCGATGCCACCCACACTGGCGGGCGGCGGAGGCGGGGGCTGCCCCAGCAGGTGCTTCATGACCCACGCACCGCGCAGCACGGGAGAGGTGACGGTGCCATTGGCCGTGACCTTCAGCACACTTGCATGAGTCAGCACACCGCCACGCGGACTGCCTGCAGGGAGCGAGACACGGCGGAACTGCTCTCCTGAGATGCCCGGCACCTCATAATGCTCTGCCAGACGATTGTTCAGCATGGCAAAGTCGCTTTGGATGAAATTGGCCACCGGCAGGTTGTGCTTGAGCAGCTCGCTGAAAAAAGCCTCTGTCTCCGTGACCATGCCCAGCTTCAGCAGCATGTCGTACTCAGGGTAGAGCTTGGCATCGGGAGCCGTGGCGTCGATGTTCCGCAGCTCCAGCCACTGGCCGACAAAGTTGGTCACGAAAGCTGCCGATCGCGGGCTCTTGAGCAGGCGCTCAGTCTGTGCTTTGAGGACTGCTGACTTGAGGATCTGGCCAGAAGCCGCCGCCTTCATGAGTTCATCATCCGGCATGGAGCTGGTGAGAAAGTAAGACAGACGAGAAGCCACGGCATAGGGGCTCAGCCTGCCGGGGTGCTCCTCAAGCAGCAGAAAGGCGGGAGAGGTGAGAATGGCGCGCAGACCGAGGCGCATGGCCTCCTCAAAGCCACGACCTGCGTCGAGCGCCTGGGTGGCGAGTGCGATGTATGGCGCAGCCTCATCGGCCTCCAGCGGGCGGCGAAAGGCACGGGAGGCAAAGCTCTGCAGCCCGGTGCTGACAGACTGGCGTACATCCTGGGGGGCCAATTCATAGCCGAGCGGTTTGCCATCGCGGAACTTGCGCTGTTTTTCATCCAGCTCTTTCAGCGGCACATCTCCGAGGGCTTTTTTCAGGCTGGCAGGCGGCCACTCCGAGGCAAGCGGGCCTTCCACCTCGATCCACTGCATGGCGATGCCCGAGCCCTGAAACTCTGCGGCTCCCACGTTGTAGATATTCTGCCCTTTTTTATCGCGGCCCACGTAGTCGCAGTTTACGACGATATGCTCGGTACCGTCCAGGCGTGCGGTAAACTCAAACTCACGCGGCTTGTCTGCGGGCAGCTCGCAGTAGCTGAGGAGACGCTTGAGCTTGTAGTTGTTGGCGTAAACCATGACAGTGAGGGGCTGCCCCTCGGTCTGAAAAGCATTGCCCGAGAGCCGGATGCGGTACAGTCCCGGCCCGGGGATGCGACACTGCTTCAGGCCCACCAGATAGTCTCCCGTGGTGAACATGATGACCTCCTTGTCCGTCTCCCGGAACATGACTCGGTGCCCGCTCTTGGGGTTCGTTTTGTCGCTGAGCGTGCCGGGCGGAGTGTCCAGGTTTTTGCGAATGGCCGGCTCGTCTTTATACGAGTAGCGCTTGTTGATGCCCTCCGGACGGCGGCTCAGCACGATAGCCGCATCCAGCGCGGCATCGGCCGCCTCCAGGTATTTCTCGATCTGGAGCTGGGAGAAGCGCAGCCCCTCCGCCACCGTGTCAAAGCCATGCATCGGCGTGTCCTCGGGCAGGATGTGCTTCAGCGGCAACGAGATGCCCAGAAGATCGTGCACGGTGTTTTCATACTCCGTGCGGTTCAGCCGGCGAAGCAGGGTGCGGCCGTTGTTTGCCTGCTGCGCCCGCTCGTAGCCACTGAGCGGCGTCTTGAGTGCCGCGAGAAATTGACGCTGATCTCCAGCCTCCGGCCGGGGCTTTTTGGCAGGCGGCATCTCCCCCTTTCCCACCCGGTCAAAGACCTTCACCCAGGTGTCGAAGTTCTTTTTGTCGTCAGGAGCAAACTTCAGCGCCGAGAGGTCCAGCCCGCCTTTTTTGACATCGCCATCGTGGCACTCGGTGCAGTGCTGCTCTAGAAAGGGCGCAACGGGAGGCATTGCTCCATGTGCACTGGCAAGCGCGATAAGCAAAAAGGCGGATGCAAAAACGGGAGGGCGTGACATGGCAAAAGCTGCAAGGGCAGGAACGTGCGGGGATCTTGCCAAATTGCACCGGAAACAGGCAAGCTTTTTGGCATGCCTGTCCCTTTTCTGGAATCTGGCTGCCCGTGATCCTTACTTCCCTTTCTTCTGCTTCTCCCATTCCGTGAGAAACGCCTTCTCCCGATCCAGCACATAGCTCATGTAGCCTGTGGGATCGATGAAAGGGTTCTCCTTTCCTCTGCCGAGGTGCGCATGCTTGGCCTCCATGCCATAGTAGCCGCCGTGGGCGCCCAGAAAAAGGTCCACGGGCAGAGCCTTGAGGGTGCGAAAGGTCATTTCGTAATCAGTGGCGATAGAGGGGTAGTTCTTGTTGCCCACCAGAATATAGCCGGGGTTCACATTCGGGCTGCCGATGACGACGGCGTTCAGCGCCTTGCCGCCGTCCATGACCTTCATCGTCCAGGTGGTGCAGCCGGGGGTATGGCCGGCCGTGCGGCGGGCCACCAGCACGGCGTCTCCCAGCTTCACCTCCTCGCCATCCTTCAGCCGGTGGTCCACCTTGGCGGCTGGAAACTGCGTGTAGTCCCCCTTGCCCACTCGCGATTTTGACGCACCGCCGCGCTCCACCACATCAGCGTCCTCATCCATTACATAATACTTCGCACCGGTGAGTTTGAGCATCTCCGCGCTGCCCGCGCAGTGGTCCGAATGAGCATGGCTGATGAGCAAAATGCGAATGTCCGTCAATTTAAAGCCCAGCTTTTCCACGCTGTCTCGGATCAGTGGCACGGACTCCTCCAGGCTGCTGTTGATCAGCACATGCCCCTGAGGTGTGGTGATGAGGTAGGAGGCCAGATCTCGCGACCCCACATAATAAAGATTGTCAGCGATGCGGTGCGGCGGAAACGGCTGCGTCCAGGCGGCGGTGTCGATCCCATACGCCCCCAAGGGCAGCAGGCTCAGCAGCAGCAGATGGAAAAAGGAGCGAATAAAACGAGTGTCAGTCATGGGATGGAATGGGTGTGCCGAGAATCTTCATTCGCTGCTCGTTGTTGAGCTTGCGCATATCATGGACCTCGCGATGAAACGCCTCCAGATCGCCTCCTTTTTCCTTGAGAAGACGCTCAAAGCCCGGAACCATGGTGAAATAGGTGGCCACGGTGTTGATGCGCGCATTGTTCCATGTCCTGGCTGCATGATGGATGTGCAGCTTCACATAGGGACCATCAGCGAGGGCCTTGCGCAGCATGTCATCAAAGATCCGCTGCTTGGCCTTGCGCTCCTCTTCCACACTGGGGTAGCTGCCAGCATAGACGGCTTTCAGTTTCTCGCGGGTGCTGAGCATGAGGTGCACCACCTCCCGCTGCTTGCTCAGATTGGCTTCATAGGCACGCAGGGTTTTAAAATCTCCCTTGGAGCGCAGCCAGCGGCGGACGCCGTCTTCGGCATTGGCGGTGGCAAAGGCCTCGTTGAAATCAGTATCCCCAGGCACAAAGACCTTGGCGTGCGTCAGTTCGTGGAAAATCAGCTCGGCCAGATCGGCATCGCTGCGGTGCAGGAAGGTGTTCAGCACCGGGTCTGCCAGGTATCCCAGGGTGGAGTAGGCCTCCACGCCGCCCATGAAGACATCATACCCTTTGGCCTTGAGCTTGTCCGCCTCCTGGCGTGCGTCTTTTTCATCAAAAAAGCCTCGGTACTTCAGGCTGCCCACCAGGGGGTACCACCACTTTTTCCCCTCCACGGAAAACTCCGGCGCGGCATATACCACCCAGACCACGTAGGGCCGCTGGAGATCGCAGTATTTGCCAAAGCTCTTGGTGGGCAGGTGCAGATCGCTCGCCGCAAAGGCCCGCAGCTCCTCGATGAGCTTCAGGCGCTGCTTCACGTGCTCCGCCACGCTGGGATCCGCCAGCGCCTCGGCATTGGGCCGGGATTTCCGCCAGATCTCGGACTGGCCGCTGAACGCCTGGGTGTAAAATTTCACCGTGCTGCACGCACAAAGCAGAAGGACGGGCAGCAGAGCGAACCAGTTGCGCGTTAAAATCATCCTGCCAGTGTAGGGCATCCACTCCAACCGACAAACATCAATGTCCTTCATCCACGACGATTTTCTGCTCTCCACCAAGTCTGCCAGCCGCCTCTACCACACCTTTGCCAAAGACGAGCCCATCCTGGACTACCATAATCACCTGCCGCCGAAGGACA
Source organism: Prosthecobacter vanneervenii (assembly GCF_014203095.1). NCBI lineage: Bacteria > Pseudomonadati > Verrucomicrobiota > Verrucomicrobiia > Verrucomicrobiales > Verrucomicrobiaceae > Prosthecobacter > Prosthecobacter vanneervenii. The sequence goes on from NZ_JACHIG010000002.1 coordinate 236,400, forward strand.
TCGCGGAAAACCGCCAGTTCAAGAACCTCTTCGAAATCTGGCTGGAGGGCGACCACTACAAATGGCGCGCCATGCGCTGCAACGGTGTCCCCGAGGAGTTCATCACCGGCAAGGCCTCCCCGCGCGACAAATTCCTCGCCTGGGCCAAAACCGTCCCCCACACCCTGCGTAATCCCCTCTACCACTGGACCCACCTGGAGCTGAAGCGCTACTTTGGCATCGACACCCTGCTGGATGAAAAGACCGCCCCCGCCATCTGGGAGCAGACCGAGGCCGCCCTGGCCAAGCCCGAGATGAGCGCCCGCGGCATCCTCCGCACGCAGAAGGTGAAGGCCCTCTGCACCACCGACGATCCCATCGACGACCTCGCCCACCACCAGAAATGCGCCGCAGACGGCTTTGAAGTCGGCGTGTATCCCACCTTCCGCCCGGACAAGGCCCTCGCCGTCCACCTCCCTGAAGCCTGGAATGCGTGGTGCGACAAGCTCAGCTCCGCCAGTGGCATCGAGGTGAAAAGCTACGCCTCCCTGCTCGATGCTCTCAAGCAGCGCCACGACTTCTTCCACAGTGTCGGTGGCCGCCTCAGCGACCACGGCCTGAACTACTGCCACTCCAATTTCGTCAGTGATGCTGAAGCCGAGCGCATCTTCCAGAAAGCCCGCTCAGGCACCGCCGCCAGCGCCCAGGAGCAGGACCAGTTTGCCAGCAACATCATGCTCCACATAGGCCGCCTCAATGCCGCCCGCGGATGGACCATGCAGCTGCACCTCGGCCCTGTGCGCAACAACAACAGCCGCCTGGCCCGCGAGATCGGCGCAGACGTCGGCTGCGACAGCATCGGCGACTACCTGCAGGCGGAGACGCTCTCCCGCTTCCTGGACCGCTTGGACACCGAAAACGCCCTGCCCAAGACCGTGCTCTACAACGTCAACCCCGCGCACAACTACGTCTTCGGCACCATGGCAGGAAACTTCGCCGACGGCACGACGCCCGGCAAAGTCCAGTTTGGCTCCGGCTGGTGGTTCGTCGATCAGAAGGAAGGCATGGAGTGGCAGATCAATGCCCTCAGCAATCTCGGCCTCCTCAGCCGCTTCATCGGCATGCTCACCGACAGCCGCAGTTTCATGAGCTTCCCCCGCCATGAGTACTTCCGCCGCACGCTCTGCAACCTCCTTGGCGCAGACATCGAAGGCGGCCTTATTCCAAACGATGACGCCCTCGTCGGCAGCATGGTGAAGAACATCTGCTACGCGAATGCGAAGGCTTACCTGGGGCTGAAGGTGTCCTGATCATACTTAGCCCCTCTGCCGGGTGCGTGTTGTTCTTTGATCCTCAAAAAGCGCTTGCTTCAACATGTGGGAATACTTCCACTGTTGAAGCGAGTCGAACGCCACAAACTGGTGGAGGCAGATGATCAGCCAGAAATGAAACTGGTAGAAGCCCTTTGAGCACTTGTGCCGCAGCCGCCGCTGCGCCACCCACGCTCCCGGCCAGCCGCCCGCAAGCTCCAGCAGATGCAGATGCATCTCCGGGATGCGCCACGCATCCATGCGCGCCTTGCGCTTGTCACTTCGATATGCCGCATACGTGATCAGTGACAAAGCGCAGACGTAGGTCACCAGTCTCCACATTTCCCAGCCTGTCTGCCGCCACGCATAGGCAGGCAGCACCAGCAGAGCGCCCAGAAGGCACAGCCCAGTCAGACGGAGATCCTCCACCTCACGTACCTGCACTGCATTTTGCGCGCACGGGCGGCATTCGGCATCCAGCCCCCAGTTAAAGCGAATCTCCTCCCCCACCCTCGGCGTGTGGTGCCACCTGGAAAAATCACGCCGATGCAGAAACAGCCGCTTGTCGTTAAACTTCAGCCAGCCAAACCCCTTGTCCGCATGCCACTCAACGACACGGGCCGTGTACTCAGGTTTGCGCGTTTCGGCGATCATTTTGGGAGGTGCCATGTCTGATGCGCCCCATCAGACGCGGCGAATTCCAAAGAGCAAGCTGCACCGTCTGCCGCCAGCCTACTCCTTCCAGCTCATCAGCACCAGCGTCAGCACCGCCCCGCTCGTCCACAGCAGCCAGCTTTCGGTGATGAGGTACGAGCAGGCGAGCATGCCAGCTCCCAGAACCATTTTGACCACGGAGCCCACCGATTTGCCGTAGAGCAGAGCCGCAAGGCCGATGGCTCCGACGATAAGGGAGCCGAAGAACACAGAGGCAGTGGGCATTTGAATCGAACGCAGTTTCACTCATCAGCCTTGCCGCTCTTTCTACTTCCCGCCCGGCCCTTAGCAGGACTTGGCGTGGAAGGAGAACACATGCAGGAAGGTGCGCGCGATGATGGCCAGATCCAGATAGAAGGACCAGTTCTGGCAGTATTCGATGTCGGAGGTGACGCGGTGCTTGATCTCGCTGGCATCATCCACCGGGCCGCGATGACCACGCACCTGGGCCAGGCCCGTCACTCCGGGTTTCACCGTATGGCGCAGGGCATACTGGCTGCACTCCATGGCAAAGAGCACGTCATGCTCCGCCATGTGCGGGCGTGGCCCTACGACAGACATGTCTCCCAGCAGAACGTTAAGAAACTGCGGCATTTCGTCGATGCTCAGCTTCCGCATCAGCCCGCCGCCGGTAAAGATGCGCGAGTCGTTCGCACGTGCCTGCACGCTTTCGCGGCCATGGTTCACTGTCATCGTGCGGAACTTGAAGATCTTGAACATCTGGCCGTCCGCACCTGAGCGGGACTGCTTGAAGAAGAGCGGGCCGGGGGAATAGATGCGGTGGAGAATCCAGACGCCCACGCAAAGGAAGGGCAGCACCAAAACCACCACCGGCAGGCTGATGGAGATGTCCAGCACACGCTTGAGGAAACGGTGTGCGGGGCTTACCAGCGGGTGCTTGTGCAGGCTGACCAGCTTCATCGGCAGATATTCCGTGAGCTGCACCGTCCCCATTTCTCCCACAATAGGCTCCAGATCCACGGCCAGATGCGTGCCATGGGATTCCGCGATGAGGCGGATCTTTTCCGTGCGTGCGGCATCGGTGGGCAGCCGCCAGATCAAAAGGTTGGGCCTCCCTTGGTTGAGCGCCTGCTCAAGCTGGTGCTCCAGGAAAGATTCATGGCGGGCATCATTTTCCACCGCCAGCACGTCGCAGAGGTGGATGCCGAGCATCGCCTTGTTGGCAAACCACTGGCGCGTGGCTGTTTCACTGGCTTCGTCACATACAGCCAGAATGCGCAGGCGTGGCTGCAGCCGGGCTCCCAAAGCGCGCAGAAACTTCATGAAAAGGAGTTTCCCAAGCCAGAGAGCAGGCCCCATCATGGTGATGAAGAGCAGCAGCATTTTGCGGGAGACATCGTAGTTCCGCCACAGGCCAAGATAGACGAAAAGCGTCAGCACCATGAAAAGCACCTGACCGGCGCACACCCTGAGCTTATGACCGCTGATGATCTGGAACATGTACTGACCATCACGCTCACGGAGCAACATGTGGAAGAGCAAACCGATGATTCCCAGCGCCAGAAGCACCCCATCTTTGGAAGGCGGCGCAAAAGCCATGATGGACATGTCCGGTTTCAGCAACTGGGAACAGACGAACGCTACAAAGTAGGCACCGGCAACGGCGATTGCGTCCACCAGCACAAAAAATGGGGTCCATCCGCGAACTCTGAGGCTAAGGGCGTCTTGCATATGGGAAAAATCCGCCCTACCAGCCATAAATTCCAGAATGGCTGGCCTTACATTCCAATCAGGATTGCTTTAGCCACCCCTCAGACAAACGGAAGACCGGCCCATCTTTTCCCCTAGCGCCAAGGGACCAACTCCGGATGAAGCGGCCTGGACCCGCTGCCTGATGATGCAGAGCGGGAAGCCGATGAACTCGTTAGCGCCAGGACTAATCCCATCACAACGGCAAACAGGTGCCTGATGGCATCAATCTGCAGTGGAAAGTCCACCAAGGAATGGACTAAGATGGAAATCACCCCCGCAGAGAGGCATATCAGCCCTGTCCGGCGATGGAAAGACATTTCACTTTTTCTGGGCGTTGGAGCAAAAACCTGCCGCAACGCTCTGATCCAGCGTCTGAAGGGAAACAAAAGCAGCAAGATGAAGAAGGCAGCGCCAGGCCAGCCCCATTCAGCAAAAAACTCCGCATAGTCGTTGTGCGCGTGCCGCCAGTGCCCGCCTTTCAGCACGGGATCCAGCGCCGTGTAGTGTTTCGACACCCATTCAAAAGTACCCGGCCCGGTGCCTGTAGCTCCGTAGTCCAGCCCTATTTTCAATGCCATCAGAGTCGAGTGCCTGCGCGCGGGGTCATCAAAGCGGCGCTGGGCAAACACATTCCACCGCTCCAAGCCCTCAGCTGCACCACTAAGCCATGCTCCGGCCACCAGCAGCCCGGCACCAATCCCGATGAGAGTTGCGAAACGCCAGCGTCCAAAAGGCAGCATGCTCATGTCGGGCTTCCACGCAAAAAGACCTCCGCCAACAAGCAGCAAAAGCTCAAGCACCAGCAGCAGATGCCCCATTTTGGAAACATTCACACATACCCCGATGATCTGCACCATGACGGCCACCAACAGCAGAGAGAGCATAATTTGCTGCTTGAAGCTACGCAGCCCATTGCGCAGGAGTTTCAGGCACAGCCACACACCCACCGGCCAGCTCAGATTGAGAAAAGACGCCGTGTTACCGTGATACCAGAAGAGGCCAAAAACAGAACTCGGCACATGCGGTACCTTCCACAGCGCCACCAGATCAGCGGAAGAATGAATGCACAACCCGGCAGCTGCTGTGATGAAGCCCGCCGTAGACACCGCCAGAGCTATGGCCACCCGGCACGAACGCTCCAATCCGAAATCCAGCGCCATGAGCAGCAGCATCAACGCATTAGTAACAGAGATCATTCCCTGCACCGAGGCGGCTTGATCCACAGTGCCAAAAGCAAGCCATGGGCTGCGGTCCAGCCCTAAAACCGCCCCTGTCATACGCTCCACCATCGCACTTGGAAAAGCCGTGACCAGCCACCCGAAGACACTTATCAACACCGCGAGCGCCCAGACAGCCTTTTCATGCGTCCTAGGCCCTCTCCATTCAGACAGGCGACCCACAACCCAGCAACAAAAAGCAGAGCAGGTCAGCCAGATAATCAGCATCTGTGTGGAACCAGGCAGTTTGGGGTTGGAGCCGGGCAGCAAACAAATACAGATCACCAGCAAGGTGAGTGAAATGTAACGAAAAATATGAGTCAGGTTGGTTATACCGCATCCTGCTACCACAGACACCCCTTGGTCAACCTTAGGGATTCGTAAGGAAACTAAGACAAGCCTTAGCGACATCTGAACCCACAGCAAGTGGAGTTCTTCTAACAGAAGCGGATTCTTATGGAAGTTCAAGTCAGGCTGAGGGGGAGCAAAGACTCAACCAATGGCGGCAGCTTGGAAAAATTTACTCAGAGTTCATTACAACCTAACCTTTCTGATTATGAAGGTGTGTTTTGACTCTGGAATCTCTAAGCGCCAATGTATTTCGTTGCTTTTTCCGGCAGACTCGCAGCCCAGATTCGCCTAAATCACCCCTAAAAAACTAAATCCTCGTACTAATCCATGAAAAAACGTATCCTCATTACAGGCGGAGCCGGCTTCCTCGGATCCCACCTCTGCGAACGTCTGCTGGCAGAAGAAAACGAAGTCATCTGCGCGGACAACCTCTTCACGGGCCGCAAGCAGAACATCGCCCACCTGATGAGCAATCCCAATTTCGAGTTCATCCGTCACGATATCACCGACCCCATCCATGTGGAAGTCGATCAGATTTACAACCTCGCCTGCCCAGCCTCGCCTCCGCATTATCAGCACAACGCCATCAAGACCATCAAGACCTCGGTCATGGGGGCCATCAATGTGCTGGGTCTGGCCCGCCGCCTGCAGGCCCGCGTCTTCCAGGCATCCACCTCTGAGATCTATGGTGACCCTGAAGTGCATCCGCAACCCGAGACCTACTGGGGTCACGTGAACACCATCGGCCCACGCTCCTGCTATGACGAGGGCAAGCGCGTGGCTGAGACACTCTTTTTTGATTACCACCGCCAAAACGGCGTGGACATCCGCGTGGTGCGCATCTTCAACACCTACGGTCCACGCATGCTGCCGGACGACGGCCGCGTCGTCTCCAATTTCATCGTCCAAGCTCTGAAAGGCAACGACATCACCATTTACGGGGACGGCACTCAGACACGCAGCTTTTGCTTCGTTGATGATCTGATCAGCGGCTTCATCAAGCTCATGGAGACAGACAATTTCACCGGCCCGGTCAACATCGGCAACCCCGGCGAATTCACCATTCTGGAACTCGCCGAACTGGTGCTCGCCAAGGTCGGCGGCAAATCGAAAATCGTCTTCCGCCCTCTGCCTGCAGATGACCCCAAGCAGCGCCAGCCAGACATCACCCTGGCCAAGACACGCCTCGGCTGGGAGCCAAAAATTCCGTTGTCTGAAGGTCTGGACCGCACCATCGCTTACTTTGCCCAGCTACTCGCCGGACCCGAGGCCAAACAGCCCCGCCCGATGAAAGCTCCGCTCAAGAAAGTGACCTTTAACTAATTTACCCCTCCTAAATCCCCTATGAGAATTTGCTGCATTGGCGCCGGCTACGTCGGCGGACCCACCATGGCCATGATCGCCGCGAAGTGCCCGCACATCCGCGTGGATGTCGTGGACCTGAACGCCACCCGTATCGCTGCCTGGAACTCTGACGAACTGCCCGTCTATGAACCTGGTCTGGACGACCTCGTAAGGTCTGCACGCGGCAGGAACCTCTTCTTTTCCACTGAGGTGAAGGAGAGCATCAAAGCCGCTGAGATCATCTTCGTCAGTGTCAACACCCCCACCAAGACTTTCGGAGTCGGTGCCCACAAAGCGGCAGACCTCCGGTTTATCGAATCTGTGGCACGCAGCATCGCAGAAGCGGCGGACACGCCCAAGATCATCGTGGAAAAGAGCACCATCCCGGTGCGCACCGCCGAGGCCATCCAGACCATCCTGGCCTCCAGCGAGAAAGGACTGAACCATCAGGTGCTGTCCAATCCTGAGTTCCTTGCCGAAGGCACTGCTGTGGCAGACCTCAACATGCCTGACCGCATCCTCATTGGCGGAGAGCAGACGGAAGCCGGACTGGCCGCCGTGGAAAAACTCGTCAGCGTTTACGCCAACTGGGTTCCCCGTGAGCGCATCCTCACCACCAACCTGTGGTCCTCGGAGCTCTCCAAGCTCGTGGCCAATGCCTTCCTGGCCCAGCGCATCTCCTCCATCAACAGCATCTCCGCCCTCTGCGAAAAAACCGGCGCGGATGTGGACGAAGTGGCACGCGCCATCGGTTCGGACTCCCGCATCGGTCCCAAGTTCCTGAAGTCCTCTGTGGGCTTTGGCGGCTCCTGCTTCCAGAAAGACGTGCTCAACCTCGTCTATCTCTGCGGACATTTTGGCCTTCCTGAAGTCGCCGAATACTGGAACCAGGTGATCGCCATGAACGACTGGCAGAAGCACCGCTTCTTTGAGCGCGTCCTTCGCACCCTCTTCAACACTGTCAGCGGCAAGCGCGTCGCCATACTCGGCTTCGCCTTCAAGAAGGACACCAATGACACCCGTGAATCTGCAGCCATCTACATCTGCAAGGACCTCATGGAAGAGCGCGCCAAGATCGCCATCTACGACCCCAAGGTGGAAGCGGAGCAAATCTGCCAGGATCTGGAAATCGAAAGCAATCATCCTGGCATCGAGTACTCCGCCAGCGCAGCAGAAGCTGCCGCAGGAGCCCACGCGCTGCTCGTGCTCACTGAGTGGGATGAATTCCGCAAGCTCGACTTTGAGGCCATTTACAAGTCCATGGTGAAGCCCGCCTGGATTTTCGACGGCCGCAGCCTGCTGGACCACGCGAAGCTGCGTCAGATCGGCTTCAAGGTTTACAGCATCGGCAAGCCCCTGCCGCCAGAAAGCCTGTAGTCGGCCCCTGGTCGCACGGACCAGGAAAATTCAGATCGGATGGAAGCCACGCCCACATCCGCCCACGTGTCTGCTCAGCAGCTGCGCACGCCCTTTCGAACGGGCGTGCGCCGCGCGCTCGGTGTGGTGCTTTCCTTTGCATCACTCAACATGCTCGGCCGCCTGCTCCAGATGGCCGCCGCCTTCATCGTGGTACGCTCCATGGCCAAGACGGATTACGCTTGGTATTCGCTCGCCAACAATCTGGTTGGCGCGCTCAGCATGTTCACCATCACGGGCATCAGCACCGGCCTCATGCCCCTGGCGGGCGAGGCTGCACATGACCCCGTCAAACTCGGTGGCATTCTGGCTTCTGCCGGGCGCTTCCGTGCCGCACTGCTCTTCTTCGGCGCGATCGTAGGCCTGCCGGTCTTCGTGAATCTGCTTCTCCACAGCCAATGCTCACTGCTGCAGACTTCCCTGCTCGTGCTGGCGGCCCTCGTTTCGGTCATGGTCAACATCGCAGGCCAGATCATAGCCACACCCCTCAATCTGGCGCGCCGTTATAACATCCCCCAGTGGGAGTCCATCATGAATTCAACGCTGCGGCTGGTGCTTGTGGCGGCGTTTGTTTTCGCGGGTTTGGCAGATGCTGTCACCGTCATGATCATCACGGTGCTGTCTCCGCTGCCGACCATGTTTGGGTGGATGCTTCCAAAATCACGTGCGCATGTCGCCTATGGTCAGGAGGCTGTTCCGGCCACCACCCAGCGGCTGAGAAAACACTTCATTGTGGGGCTCCCCACCAGCCTGACCTACCTGTTCGAAGCACAGATCGCCTCCTTCATCATCGGATACATCGGCAGCCTGGATAAAGTGGCCGATCTCGGCGCCATCAGCAGGGTGGCGCTCATCCTGCAGGTGCCCATCGCCGTCGTCACCGGCGTTCTGCTGCCACGCATGTCCGCTGAGCAGGACGGGCGTCGGCTCTTCCGCATGTGGGTGCAAAGCAGCGGCCTGGCCCTCGTCTTCGGCGCGTTCATTTTGCTCTGCGGCTGGCTCAGCAAGACTTACTTGCTCATGCTCCTCGGCCCTGAGTACGCGGGGCTTGAGGGAGAACTGGTCAATTTCCTCGCCTTCCAGGTGTTCGCCTTTTTCGTCACCGTCGTTCAGACTCCGATTCAGTCCAAAGGCTGGGTGCGCCATTCATGGGTCAGGCCGGTGTTTGTGTTCGGCAGCCAGGCGCTTGCTGCCAGCTTGCTTGATCTCTCCACGGTCCATGGTGCCATCGGGCTCATGTGGGCCGGCTCCATCGGCAACATGCTGCTCAATTGTTTCCTGCTTTTCAATGGCTGGCGTGGTCGCGCCAGCCTCTAATTCAACCAACACCACACGCTCCATGAAACAAATGCTCGCCAAAATCGGCCAGATTAAAGCCAACATCGATATTTCAGGAACATCCACTGCACGCTCAGCCAGCCTGCTTTGCGAACTGCTCGAGACGCAGCTCCTGCAAAAGAGCACCTATCAGGATCCGCGTTCACTAACGCCCAGCCGCAGCAAGATATTCTCTCAGTATGGCCAGGACGGCATGATCGCAGAAATCTTCCGTCGCATCGGTGAGGGCGAGCGCCGTTTTGTCGAAATCGGCACCGCGCCTTCGGAAAATAACACCAACTTGCTTCTGCTAAAAGGCTGGAGCGGCTTGTGGGTGGATGCGGGTCTTGATCCGGACGAAAACCTCCCGGTCAGCGTCCAGTCACTGTTGAAACAAAACAGGCTGAAAGTTTGCCGGGAGTTCGTCAACCGCGACAACTGCCGCTCCCTGCTCGAAGTCCGTGGGTTCGCCGAAAAGCTGGATCTGCTCAGCATCGACATCGACTACAATACCCATCACGTCTTCAAGGCCCTGCTGCCGCTCAAGCCCCGGGTGTTCAGCGTTGAGTATAATGGCATGTTGCCGCCTGATCTTGACTGGGCTGCCCCGTACGATGCCAGCGCCGTCTGGGATGGCACCACCCACTTTGGTGCCACTCTCGGCACCATCAGTCAGATGGCCGAAGAAGGCGGCTACTCTCTCGTCGGCTGCGAGCTCTCCGGCACAGATGCCTTTTTTGTCCGTCACGATCTTTTGCAGGAGCACTTTCTTCGTCCTGGCGACTGCATGTTCCACTGGGAGCCGCTGCGCATGCATCTCGGACAAATGCAGCGCCACCGGGCGGCACTTCCGCTGGCGGCCTGATCCTTTCCCAGCCCCCTATGAACGTTATGAAAGTGGCGATCGCATCCCGTGTTCATCCGGCTTCGGTCGGCGGCCTCGCAGCCTATCAGCGTGAACTCGCAGCAGGCCTTCAGACCTTTCAGAACGTCAACACTTGCTTTCTCAGTGTACAGCACTCCGGCTCCTCCGATTCTGAGAAAACGAGGCAGCTGAAATGGCCGGTTTCGGACCTGATGTCGCAGTCGGCTTGGGACAGGCAGTTTCGGCTGGTAAGCAGGCTCGCTTCGCGAACAAAGCTGCTGGGCATCGCAGATTCACTGAGCAATATGATGAACAACCAGGGCTCCTGGTCTCCGGCATCTTGTGAAGCCGATGTCCTGCACTTTGTGGGCACTGGCTGGGACATCATCGGCTACCCTCTCTGGCGCCAGGCACGTAAGGCAGGCGTGCCTTTCACTGTCTGGCCCGCTGTTCATCCAAAAAATTGGGGCGATGCCGCCTTCGATGTGCGGCTCTATCAAAAAGCTGATGCCGTTTTCTGCCAGTCAGACTACGAGAGGTCACATCTGGCATCCTTGGGTGTTCCCGCAAACAAGCTCTTCCGCTGCGGCCTCCCACCAATGTGCCAGACAGCCGGCAACGCCCACACCCTGCGCTCCCGGCTTGAAATCGGCAACCGTCCCACGGTGCTGTTCCTTGGCCGAAGGGATGTCGGCAAGGGCTATCCAGCCCTTCTTGATGCCTGGCCGCTCGTTTTGCAGAAATGTCCGGATGCCGTGCTCCTGATCGCCGGGCCTGGAGATGCAGACCATGCAAGGCTTTCGAACATTCCGGCCACAAGTTATCGTGACCTAGGCTGTCCTTCCGAGCAGGAGAAAGCGGACGCTTACGCTGCATGCGACATGTTTTGCATGCCCTCCTCCCACGAATCCTTCGGCATCGTTTACGTCGAAGCCTGGTCCTATGGCAAGGCCGTCATCTGCGGCACCGCTCCAGCCAGTCGCGAACTGGTGGAAGACGGTGTCACAGGTTTGTGGTCTGACCAGCAGCCGAAGCAGCTGGCCCACTGCCTCCTGCGGCTGCTGACAGCCCCTGACCTATGCAGGAGCATCGGCCAGGCAGGGCTGCGTCATCAACAGTCTCATTACACCGCGCAGAACATGGTTTCCATGCATCTGTCCTCATGGAGCGCCCTTTCAAACTAAGCCTCGGCCTGTCGTCTGCGCTCACCTGTATTCCTCCATTTTTTGACCTGATGTCCTTACTCACAAGAGCATCTCATTATTCCCGCTGGTGTGCACACCACCTGGCGGCCCCCAGAGTTGCGATTATCGGTGAATACCACGGTGCCAATCTCGGCGATCACCTTCTGGGCACAGCCGTGTCTGGTTACTTCAGAGAACAAAATCTCCAATCCGTGCGGCTGACGCTGCACAGCCTCGCACGCTGGCGTCGCTTTCCAGACGCCGATGTCGTTGTGGGAGGGGGTAATGTGCTCAATGACCACTCACTGCGGCTTCTGCACACCTACTTCAAGGGTCACCGAAAATCAGCCTACTGCATGGGCGTCGATTTCAGTGATCCCGAAGTTTTGAATCGCCACCGGGATGTGCTGGACCAGTTTGCACTGGTGACCTTCCGCAGCGAAGCGCAGCGCGCCCTTGCGGCAGAAGTGCTGGGGCCCTCCTGGCATGACCGCCTTGGCTGCCACCCTGACCTGGCATGGCTGCACCAGACACGCGTACGGCAGTCTTTCCCGGGCTGGCAGCCTAGGCGCCGCATCGCTTTAAATATCCTGCCTCTCTACCTCAGAGAAAACGGGAGCAGCTTTTGCTGCGCCTACGACGAAGGCCATCACTTCCACAATCAGGCCCGCAGGGAAACCACCGCCTATCTGCAAATCGTCGAGAAAACAGTGCGCCATTATCTCAGCAAAGGATACGAGGTGGTGCACCTGCCTTTTGCTGTGGAAGATGCCGCTTTTGCCAGTCAGTGGCTGCGCCCCATGGGCGTGCGCTGCATGAAATACACCCTGGGCTTGAAGTCTGTCCTCGGGACACTCTCTTCCTGCGAAGCTTTCATTGCCACCCGTTTTCACGCTCTGGTGCTTGGTCTCATGACGGGGATGCCAATCCGGCCCATCCCATATGCCCGAAAAAACAGCGATCTGCTCGCAGAGCTGGGCCAGCAGACCTGGGCATCGCAGACTCCACGATCTTTTTGCGAAGATGCATCCCCCCTGACCGAGCTGCTGTGCGAAGCAGATGCCGTCCGCATGCCGCAGGCCGTAAGCGCTGATTTCGATGCTGCGATCAAACAATGGATGGTGAAGGTCGCGCCTTGATCAGCCTTCCATCACCTTCAGCCAGCCCCCGTTTCCTCCATGTCCATCGCATCTATCATCATCCCCACGTGCAACCGCCCCGATGATCTGGCGCGCTGCCTTCGTGCCCTGGCCTCGCAGCTGGAGCAGCAAAGCTGCGAGGTCATCGTCTCGGATGACAGTCGTGACGAACGCACTCGCGAGATGCTGAAAAAGGATTTTCCTGCAGTTAAAATTGCCTCGGGTCCTCGTTGCGGCCCAGGAGCCAACCGTAATGCAGGCGCACGTCTGGCTTCAGGCGAATGGCTGATATTCATTGATGATGATGTGATTCCCGAGCCTGGCTTCCTAAGCGCCTATCTCTCTGCATTTGCCGCAGCAGGAAACACCAGCATCTTCCACGGCCTGACAGAAGCCATCCCTCAAAAGACTTCTCTGCTTTGGGAGGCTCCTGAAGTCCTTGCGCTGCTGCCATGCTTTCCCTCCTGCAATTTCGCCATACGCCGGGAGCTCTACAATAAAACGGACGGGTTTGATGAACGCTACACCCCCGCTTTTGAAGACATCGAGTTCGCCTCGCGCCTCCAGGGCTTGGGCGAAGCCTGCAGCTTTGTGGCAGCCGCTGCGGTGAAGCATCCTCTGCGGCCACTGCCATGCTCCCGCAAACTGGCGTTGCGCTGGGAACCACGCGTCATCTCCGCACTCGACTTGGGAGCCAGTCCGGCAGCTCTGCCCCTGCTGCTGACCAAGCATGTGGCTCTGGTCATTGCCTCCCGCTTTCGCGGTGCACGGTGCAGTTGGGCCAATGCCCGAGCCGCACTCGTCTTTGCAGGTGAGTTTGCCTGGTTTTTAGCAATGCTTCCTGGATGGCTGCTGCGGCACGCAGGAGCCGGACGCAGCCCGTTTTGGGAGCTTCAAAGAAGCCTGGGCAACACGCCTTTTCGTTACGGACTGTGATATTTTTCGTGCTCTCACCTGCTCTACCCCATGACTGTGGCTGAACTCATCCAGCGTGCCTGGAGACGCTGGGATATCCTGCCCGGCCCCATGCAATTTCTACGCGTGCTCCTGCTCCGCCTTCGCGGTGCGCAGGTCGGCGCAGGCACCTGGCTGCCCCGTGTGCTTGTGCCCTGGCCTCATCAGCTTTCCCTCGGACAGCGGTGCATCATCGAGCCTGATGTGTACTTCAAGTATGACGGCTTCTGGACACCAGGCCCCTCCATTCAGATCGGGAACCGCGTTTTCATAGGTCGTAACACTGAGTTCAACATTACAGGCGGCATCACCATCGGCGATGACTGCCTTATTGCCAGCGGCTGCACTTTTGTTGATGGAGACCACGGCATGGCTCCGGACCGCCCGATGAACGAGCAGCCCCTGAATCGCGCCGCCATTGTGCTGGAGGAGAACGTATGGCTGGGTGCCCAGTGCGTGGTGCTCAAAGGTGTCCGCCTGGGCCGCGGTGCCGTGATCGGCGCAGGCTCCGTTGTGACGAAGTCCGTGCCAGCCGGCGAAGTCTGGGCAGGGACTCCGGCACGAAGGCTGAAACAAGCCGCCTGATTCAAGCTGACCAGCTGCTCAGAACCGCCGCGCTTTCAGTAGGCTGAGAAGCCACCTCTCAAAAAAGACGACTCCATCATGAACATCGTTACTCCTACAGAACCGCTGGCATTCCCTCCACCCGTTCAGGAGATGACGCGCAGCCAGCCAGCCGGAGAAGCCAGTGCCGTGAGTGCCATTTCCATCCCTGACCGTCTGCCTTCATTGGACGGCTGGCGCGCCCTCAGCATCCTCCTCGTCCTAGGAGCACACACGGTTCTTGCCAGCGGATTTCCACAGCAGCATGCCAGCTTGGTGAACAAGATTTCCGATGGCCATCTCGGAGTGCGTTTCTTCTTTGTCATCTCCGGCTTCTTGATCACATGGCTCATGCTCAGTGAGGAACGCAAGACGTCCAGGGTAAAGCTGGGCAAGTTTTACGCGCGGCGTGCACTGCGTATTCTTCCGGTTTACATGGCCTTCCTGCTCGTGGCTGGAGTCCTCCAGTACTACACCGTCTGCGATCACGATCTGACCACCTGGATCGCAAACCTGACTTTCACGCGCGACTTCTTTCCTGGCGGCAACAAGGTGAGCAATCACTTTTGGTCCCTGGCTGTGGAGGAGCAGTTTTATCTCATCTGGCCGTTTGTCTTCGCCGCCATGGCTCCGGCAAGCCGAGCCAAAATCATGCCTTTGCTGGTGGCTGGCACCATCGTGGTGGCAGTCATCTGCAGGGTCTTTTGGTCTCACCCACTGTCCAGTTCCCCTGTATGGCACAGTGTGTTTCAGGAATGGTCATTCCTCAACAATGCAGACTCGCTGGCCATCGGCTGCATGGCCGCCATCTGGCTCGCAGCAGACACCTACGGCCTGCGCGCCTGGCTCACGACCCGCAGGCTGCTGGTCTTTTCCACAGGTTTCTTCATGCTGCTGGAGCCCCAGCTGGTTTACTGGCTCGCTGACCATCCTGGTCTTCCATCCGCATTGCGGCGCGCAGGATGGGCTTCTTCATTTTGCCTGGGTCGCACAGTCCAGTCGGCCGGCTTTGCCATCCTTGCCCTCCAGAGCATCCTGCTGCCAGCCTGGGGCCTCTACCGCTGCCTCAACTGGCGGCCTGTAGCCGCGCTCGGTGTGCTTTCCTACTCCATCTACATCTGGCAAAACCTCTTCTGTGCCAAGCCCTCCACCTATGGGCTCACGGATCCCTGGTGGATGAGCTTTCAATTCTGGCTCATTCCGGCTTTTACCACGGCCCTTATTTCCTACCACTTTTTGGAGAAGCCTTTCTTCAATCTCCGGCATCGCTTCCGCTGAAAGCACAGCCCCGGACACCACCTCCCGCCCCCCATGAAAATCGCCGCCACAGGTTATGTCTCCGAACAAGCAGGCAGCGTTGCCTCCGCTAATGCGCTGCTGCTGCGTGCGCTGCTGGATGCAGGGCATGAAGTGGACTTCTTTTCCAAACCCTCTTTCGTGGACCCACGCCCCTGCGTGGGGGAGCATGAGGGCTTCCGTTTCGTCTCCACAGACAATGTGGGCCCCGACCGCTTCCGCGCACGAGTGCAGCACCTTCCCATCATCGGCTTCCTGGCCTGTCGTGTGGACAGCGGCACCTACTCGCGCCTTCTGCTGCAAAACATCAGCCGTGAGCACAAGCAGCGCCGCTATGATCTCTGCCTGTGGCTGGGAGACTACGCACCAGGACGAGTCAAAAATCTGCCAATGATCAGCTTTGCACAGGGACCACCCGGTACGGATGCACGCTCCATCATCTCACGATTCTCAGAGATTCTCAGGCTCGCCGGGCTCAAGCGTGCTCTTCCCTGGTATGTGCTGGCACTGGTGCGCCTCTCCCCCGCAGGCCTTCCACCGCTCCGCCACTCAGACCACATCATCGTGGGCAGCAGGCAGTCTCAAAAAATGCTCCATGAGCATTATGGCGTGAGCCCAGAACGAACATCCGCGCTGCCTTACCCGATCGATCTCAACATGTTCCGTCAGCCCGCTGAAGCCACGCAGCCCGGCACCGACCTGCGTGTGGTCTGGCTGGGCCGCATCATACCTCGCAAGCGGCTGGACCTTTTTCTCCAGGGACTGGAACTGGCCATCCGTCAGGGCCTGCGCGTCAAGGCCACCATTGTAGGTGGCATCGGCTTTGTGCCGGGCTACGAAAAAATGATCGAGTCCTTCCCCTTTCCTGACCGGCTGCGCTGGATCAAATCCCTGCCACGCACCGAAGTCCCAGCACTTCTCCATCAGCATGATGTGCTCGCACAGCCCAGCGATGAGGAAAACTTCGGCTCCTCCGTGGCCGAGGCTCAGGCCTGCGGGCTGCGCAGCATCGTGGGCCACACCAACGGAAATTCAGCCTACCTGTGCGAACGAGACATCCATCTGGAAGATGATCGGCCGGAGAGCTTTTCCAAAGCCCTGATCCAGATGGCTGCGAAGACAGATCAGGACACTTCAGCATCACGCGCCGTGGCTGAACTGCATTTTGATATCAGCCGAGTAGCCGCCAGTCTCACACAGATCCTGCGTCACGTGGTGGACCAAACATCCCCCCGTGACATGGTCACGGCAGGAACAGGCACGAACCAGCTCGCCCATCTTTAAGTCTCCTTTGGATTGCTTGAATCAGGAGGACACTGCCGCAGCAACCGTCTAAAAGTCATGAATATTGCCCTCGTCAGTTCAGCCTACCCTCCAGATCTTGATGGCATTGGTGATCACACCTATTGGCTGGCTCATAGCCTTGCAACCCGTTCCAATGTGGAAGTTTTCACTCGGCGCGTCGGACAATTTGAGTCCGACGACAAAGTCAAGATAACACCGTTTTTCAATCCCGCCGAGCCTTCTTCGTTTGAGCAGCTGCATGATGCCATTGGAAGCTGGCTGTCTCCTGCCGCTGCAGCGCAGTGGCTGCTGCTCCAGTACAACCCCTTTGGCTTTGGCAAGCGCGGCTGGTGCCCATGGGTGCCGCAAACGCTGCGCAGAATACGCAGCCAGCACCCGCACCTTCGGGTGGCCACGATGTTTCATGAGACGATGGTCCCGGCCTGGCCGTGGAAATTCGCGGTGATGCACCTCTGGCAGTCGCGCCTTTTCCGCCAGGTGTGCCGCCTCTCGGACCTGGCCTTTGTCTCCACCACACGCTGGCAGCCACAGGTCTCGCGCGCTCATCCGCGACTCCCCTGCCATCATCTTCCTGTCGGCTCCAATATTCCGCTGGATGAGACGCCGCACGCCGTGGCACGCCAGAAGCTGGACCTGCCGGAGAAATCACTCGTGCTTGGCATCTTCGGCTCAGCGCATATCAGCCGGCAGCTCGACTGGATCGCGGCCGCAGCTCAAGAGGTCGGCAAGACGGGTCGGCAGGTCATCGTGGCACATGTGGGTCCGGACGCCGCGAAAATCGTCCAGGCGATGCCCAACCTCCAGGTGCGCAGCTTTGGTGAGCTGCCTGCAAACCAAGTAGGCATGCACCTCCGTGCCATGGATGTGCTTCTCGCTCCATTCTCCGATGGCGTTTCGACCCGGCGAGGCTCGGTCATGGCTGGACTGCAGCACGGCGTCCCAGTGATAACCACCGCCAAACCCTGGAGTGATCGCATCCTGATCAATGCCGATCATGAAGGCCTTCTGGCACTGGCCTGCGAGGACGGGGCCAGCTTCGCGGCGATGACCGCCAAACTTCTGCCCGGCCTGGTGAGTGCCAAAGACATCAGCCGGCGTGCCTCCCAATTCTATCACGGCCAGTTCGCGTGGGACACCATCGCTGAAAAGCTCACTGGTCATCTCACCGCCTGCTGCCACCCCAATGTTAAATCCAACGATGAAAACGCTCATAGTGATGCCTTCGGCCTCGTGCCATGGCGGCGCTGAGGCCGCCCTCCTGCACCTTATTCAGCAACGCACTGCTGCAGGACTGGAACTGAAACTGGTGTTTCTCGAATCTGGCGAAATGGTCGCGCTTGCCCGCGATTTTGGCCTCGAGGCGGAGGTGATACACGCAGGACGGCTGCGCTCAGTGCGCGCGGTCTTCAGCACCGTGCGTGCGATCCGCGAAGTCATCCAGGCCTGGAAACCCAGCATCGTGCTCGGCTGGATGACGAAAGCGCACATCTACAGCGGTCTGGCCGCCCGTGGCACCGCTGCAGCCCCGATGTATTTTCAGATGGGCCTGCCAGATGGTGGCGTGGTGGACTGCCTGGCACGTCTGGTCCCCGCAGCAGGTGCGCTTGGCTGCTCAGAATTTGTTGCCAGAGAGCAAGGGGCCAAGGTGCGCCACCCGGTCAAAGGAGTTGCCCTTGCTGCGGATGTTTCACATGCCAGCGCATCCGCATCTCCGGCGGAGCTTAAAAAGAAGCTTGGCTTTGCGCCTGACAAGCCTCTGGTCGGCATTGTTGGCCGCCTTCAGCATTGGAAGGGCATGCATGTGTACCTGCGCGCCATGGCGCAGGTGGTCAAAACCATGCCAGCGGTGCAGGGTGTCATTGTCGGTGGCGTCCACGATCAGGAGCCAGGCTATCTTGAGTCTCTGGAAAAACTCCGTGCTGAGCTTGGCCTGACCAAGGTGGTGAGCATGGTGGGCAGGCAGACCAACGTGCCGGAGTGGATGAGCGCCATGGATGTGGTGGTGCATGCATCGCAACGTGAACCCTTCGGCATCGTGGTGGTGGAAGCCATGGCCCTGGGAAAAGCCGTCATCGCCACCAGCCCGGGTGGCCCGGAAGAAATCATCACGGATGGCGAAGATGGCCTGCTGGTGCCTTGGAATGAGCCTGACGCCCTCGCCTCCGCCATCCTCCGCATGCTGCAGGATCCTGCAGCCGCAGCACAGATGGCGTCCAGAGCACGCCTGCGCTCTGAGGACTTCAGCACCGCATCTTACGCCCTCCGCACGGCATCGGCCCTCCGGTCCCTTCTGCCAGCAGTGCCTGCGGCTGCATAGAGAGCATGGCGGCGGAAACGCTGCATGCCTCTTTTCATCATCACCAAACCATCCCCGCCCGAATCGGGAACCTGTATGGAGTGGCTCATCTCTCTCGTCATCGTCGCACCTGCCATCTACATGGCACTGGTTCGATCCACCTACCTTCTGGATTACGTCTTTTTCGTTGTCGCTCTCAATCGGGGAATCCGGCGGCTGGTGGATTTTTACATCAATGGCGCTTTCAACCCTCTCTCTCCCATCAGCCTGACACCGCTGGTGGTAAGCGCCGCCTTGCTCGTCCCCGCATTCTCACACTTCAACACGCTGACAACCCGCACGCGCAACCTTGCAATGCTCATTATCGTGGCGCTGGCCCATGGTCTCGCCATCGGCGTTCTTAACCAGGGGCTTGGCGCCTTCTATGCCCTGGGAGAGTGGCTCGCTGGAGTGGGCGCATTTCTGTATGCGGCAACCGCACCTGTGACCCCTCGGATTTCAGACCGCTGGATGCGCTCTTCCGGCTACGCGGCGCTCGTTGTGGCACTCTATGGTTGGTACCAGTATTACACCATACCTGAGTGGGATGCCTTTTGGGTCACCGCCGTGAAATTTGTCGGTTATCTCGGCCAGCTCAAGCCCACGGAGATGACCGTCTTTTCCACTCTGCATGAGCGCGGCCCCTGTGCCAGCTTTCTGGCCTGGGCGGCCATCCCCATGATTCTAAATCCCCGATGGCGAATTCTGGGCGGCTGGCTCACGGTCATCCTGCTTCTCTCCGTGGTGGTTCTGACGCTCACACGCACCATGTTTCTCATCATCGCGCTGGTTACGATTCTCCAGCCCGCACTCTCCAAAGGCAAGGGCATTGGCCGGGTGCTTCTTCTCTCAGCAGTACTCGGCATCGGCGGCAGCGTGGGCCTGCAATACATGCCGGGCTCAGAACGCATCACCAAGCGTTACGATTCCATCAAAGACATCCAAAGTGACGGCTCTTACCAGGGGCGTCTGGCGATTTTGACTGACGGCATTCCATGGATCATCCAGCATCCACTCGGCCTCGGCCTCGGCAGTTCTGGCATCGGAGGTTCCCGCATGAACAATGGGGCCAAGGAAGGCTGGTGTGATAGCGGATACATCGAGATCTTCAGCCAGTTCGGATGGATCGGCGGGCTGGCGTTCTTTGCTGCGATGCTGCAAATCTGGACCGAGCTTTCAAGCCGCATCAAGCACGGCGGAAAAGATGCCTTCCTCTTCACCGGCAGAGCTGTGCTGCTGGGATGCATGGTGTTCCTCTACGTGGGAAACATCTTCAGCGGCTTCTCCCTTTTCTGGGTGTTTCTGGGCATCTCGCTCAACCGCATGACCAAGCCCGTGCAGAAGTCATTGCCCGAGTACCACCCGCCGCTGGCACATCCCATGCCCTGGGATGTGCCGCATCCGGCAGCCGGATGAATTTGCTGAAAACTCAAACCCCACCCCTCATGAAAATCGCCTACGCCATGATCAACTGCAACCGCCGGGACGGCAGCGCACGCGCGGTGAACGAAGTCGCCGAAAGGCTCGCAAAAAAGCATGACGTCCACCTTTACGCCCGTAAGGCGGAGGACCTGGACCTCACGCAAATCTCCTGGCACCGTGTGCCGGGTGTGAATTGGGCGGAGGTCATCGACTTCGGCAGCTACTATCTGGAGGTAAACCGCCGCGTGCG
This sequence comes from Prosthecobacter vanneervenii, assembly GCF_014203095.1. Classification (NCBI taxonomy): domain Bacteria; kingdom Pseudomonadati; phylum Verrucomicrobiota; class Verrucomicrobiia; order Verrucomicrobiales; family Verrucomicrobiaceae; genus Prosthecobacter; species Prosthecobacter vanneervenii. The sequence goes on from NZ_JACHIG010000002.1 coordinate 257,114, forward strand.
CCCGGGCCAGTATGACATCGTGCACAGCATCGGCTGCAATACCCAGCGCGGCAATGTCATCACCATCCAGAACATCCAGCCCGCCAAGAAGCAGATCCTCGATCGCCTTGGCCGCGCAGAGAATGTCTCACCCGCTCGTCGTCTCACGCGCTGGATGTACCTCAATGCCACCTGCGCTGCTGAAAAGCGCCTCTATCAGCACCAGCCTGGCCGCAAGGCTCCCCTCTTCCTGCCCGTCTCCCGAGGCGTGGCCTCGGAGCTGCAAAAGCACTATGACATCGGCCCCGCCAAAGTGCGCATCGTCCCCAATGCGGCAGACACCGTGCGCTTCAAACCGCTGAGCGAGGAAGCCCGCAAAGCATGGCGCATTCGGAACAACGTCCCACAAGACCGGCTCGTGGCCATCTTCGCTGGTGGTGAATGGGCGCGCAAAGGCCTCGACTTTGCCATTCAGGCCATGGGACATCTCAAAGATGTGCCGCTGACGCTTTATGTGGCTGGCGATGATCCCGACCGCGCACGCTTCTCCCAGATGGCACGCGACACCGGCGCTGCAGACAACATCATCTTTGGCGGCTTCCGCAAGGACATGCCGGAAGCGCTAGGCGCATCAGACCTCTTCCTGTTCCCCAGCTGGTATGAAGCCTTCAGCCTTGCCACCATCGAGGCCGCCGCCAGCGGGCTCCCGGTCGTGGCCACCAAGATCAATGGCACAGAAGACTTCATTACTCCCGGGGAAAACGGCGACTTCGTCGAGCATGACGGGGCCCACGTGGCCTCAATCCTCCGTCGTCTCTGCTCGCAGCCTCAGAATCTCAGGCAGATGGGGGCAAATGCCCGCCTGCGAGTGGAGCAGAACTACACTTGGGACCGCATCGCCCAGATGACGGAGGATGCCTACCAGGAAAGTCTGGCCACCAGGTAAGCACTGGAAACAAAGATTTATTTTCGCAATGCCGCGCAAAGCCAGCACCAAAGCTGCTCTACAGCAGCGCAAGACTTCATTTTAAACCACCATGCACCTCCTCATCGTCAGCCATTCCTGCGCCACGGCGCTCAATCAGGAGATCTACGCGCGCATCCAGCGCGAGACTGGGTGGAAGATCACGCTCGTCATTCCTGATGCGTGGAAGGACGAGTTTGGCAATGCCCTGCGTCAGGAGTCTCCTGCCGAGCTGAAAGGTTCCGTCATCCGCTGTGCCGTGTGGAAAAACGGCAGCATCATCTTCCACGCCTACCGCATGCGCTGGCGGCGCTTTCTGCGCGAGCTCAAGCCGGACGTGATCTACATGAACCATGAGCCCTACGCTCTGGCCACAGCCCAGGTCTGCCATGCCAACAACCACTCCATCCGGGTGCCCTTCGGCTTCTACTCCTGCCAGAACATCAACAAAAAGTATCCTGTCCCCTTCTCGTGGATGGAGTCCATGGTTTACCGCTCCTCCAGCTTTGCTCTGCCCATCACCGACCGTGTGGCGGACGTGCTCAAGGCGAAGGGTTATCAGGGCAGGCAGACAGTCTGCGCGCTGCCGCTGGATCCCGAGCTCTACCACCCTCGGCTGCGCTCCACGCCGCCTGAACGCTTTCCAAAATCTGACTCTCCCGTGATCGGCTACGTGGGCCGCCTCATCGAGCCCAAAGGCCTGCGAACACTCGCCGCCGCACTGGGCAAAGTGCGCGATCTCGACTGGCGCATGGTGCTCGTCGGCACCGGCGAGTTTCAGGCGGAGTTTGAGCAACTGCTCACCGCACAGGGTGTGCGCGACCGCATCTTCTTCGCAGGCTACGTGCCTCATCACGAGACGCCGCGCTGGCTGGCCTCCATGGACATGCTCGTGCTGCCTTCCGAGACGCAGGCCAACTGGGAAGAGCAGTTTGGCCGTGTGATCCCCGAGGCCATGGCCTGCGGCACGGCGGTCATCGGCTCAGACTCCGGGGAGATCCCCTACCTCATCCGCCAGAGCGAAGGTGGGCTGATCTTTACGCAGCGCGACTCCGAGCATCTCGGCACCATGCTGCGCCAGCTCGTCAGCGGGCCCAAGCTCCGCCGCCAGCTGGCCGAAAACGGCCGCCACTGGGTGGAGCGGGACATCTCCATCCCCGCCGTGGCTCAGAAAATGATCGAGGCCTTCAGCGCTGCTGCCAAAAATCAGCAGGCCGACCGCGCACAAAACCCACAGTCCCTTTCCTCCAGCCATGCGCTTGCACAGTCCTGAACTGCTCTGGCAATGGAGCCGCGACCTCCAGCACCGTGGCTGGCGGCTGCCCGCACGCGTCGTGAAGACGTTGAACTTCTTCCTGCACAAATGCCTGCTGCCCGCCGAGGCCGAGGTGGGAGAGGGTCTGATCCTGGAGCACTACGCGCTCGGTATCGTCATGCACCCGCAGGTGCGCATCGGTAAAGGCTGCCGTATTTATCACCATGTCACGCTCGCTGCGGAAACCTGGATCGGCTCGCCGCATTTCATCACGCTGGAGGACGACGTCACCATCGGCGCGCACAGCATCGTGGTGGCGCGTCCCAATACTCCGCTGACCATCGGAAAGAAATCCGTTCTCGGTGCAGGCTCCGTACTCACCAAAAGCATTCCCCCCTTTGAAATCTGGGCCGGCAATCCGGCACGCAAAATCGGCGACGTGGAGCAAAGCTCATGATAGCACAGCTCGGCATGAATCTGAAAGCCTCCGCCGGAGGCGTGGACCGCTACTTCAGCGGCCTGAACAACGCCCTGACACGCCAGGGCGTGAGGGTGGCCGCCTATGGCTTTGGCGACTCTGACAAGGCCACCTGCCTCGGTCCTGCCAACAAGCCTCTCATGCAACGCTGGAAGGCTGTGCGCTCCGCCGTGGTGCCGCGCCGTGGCAGGCTGCTGGCCTCCCACTTCGCACTCTATGCCCTGCCCGCCCTTCTCGGCAGGCGCTGGGACGGGCACGTGGTGCACTTTCACGGTCCCTGGGCCAGTGAATCCCAGCGCGAAGGCGGCAAAGCCTACTCCGTCATGGCCAAGCGCATGCTGGAGCGCGCCGTATATCATCGTGCCGATCGTTTCATTGTTCTTTCCAAAGCCTTTCGCGATCAGCTCTGCCAGGGCTACGGCATCAAACAAGACCGCGTGCACATCATCCCAGGCGGCGTGGAGATCGATCACTTTCAGCCGCTGGACATGACAGAGGCACGCCAGCGCCTCGTCTGGCCGCAGAAGCAGAAGATCATCGTCTGCGTGCGCCGCCTGGCACGGCGCATGGGGCTGGAGACGCTCATTGAGGCCTTTGCACAGGCCACCGTGGATCATCCTGAGGCAAAGCTCATGATCGGCGGCCAGGGCCCGCTGCGTAGTGAACTGGAGCAGCAGGTGCAGCGCGCCGGGCTGTCAAAGAACGTGGAATTCCTCGGCTTTGTGCCAGACGCCACGCTGCCCGCCGTCTATGCAGCGGCAGACCTTTCCATCGTGCCCAGTTCAGCACTGGAAGGCTTTGGCCTCATCTCCCTGGAGTCGCTGTCCTGCGGCACGCCTGTTCTGGTCACTCCAGTAGGCGGCCTGCCAGATACCGTACAGGGGCTGGGAGAGGATCTTGTCTTGAAGGGAACGAGCGTGGAAAACATCGCCGCTGGTCTGCGCGGCTGGCTGGATGGCACGCTGCAGATCCCCACACGCAAAGCCTGCCGCGAGCATGTGCTGCGCAGCTTTACATGGGACCGCATCGCACGCGAGGCATGCGAAGTGTACCGTCAGGCCGGATGGCAGCCCGAATGAGCACCATGAAAAGAAACGCACGGATCTTTCTCACATTGCTGCTAGGCGCGGGCCTGTGGCTGGCGCTCAAGCCCACTCTGGGCAACCGCCGCTTCACCTTCCTGCCCGTGCGCTTGTCGGAGCAGGTGGATCACATGGATTTTTTGCTCAATGCCGGAGCCTTTGCCCTTCTGGGGCTGACGGTTTGGCTGGCCTTTGGCGCACTGCGCCAGGTGCTGCTGCGCCTCTGCCTCATGGCCGGATTCATGACGCTGCTCAATGTCTCCCTTGAGATCGTGCAGACGCGCATCCCCGGACGTTCGCGAGATCTTGATGATGTGTGCGCAGGCCTGGTAGGCTGCGTGGTGGGCCTGTGCTGTGGCTTGCTGGTGGATGTCTGGCATTCACGCCGCAGATCTGGAAGCAGCGTGCCTCGGGTGCTTTTCCTGGATCAAACCGGACGCCTCGGTGGCGCAGAGCTCATGCTGCTGGACATCGTCTCCGCACGCTCCGCAGACAGCGAGGTGGCCTTGTTTCAAGACGGCGAATTCCGCACTGCCCTGGAAAAAGCAGGCGTGAAAACGCATGTGCACAAGCTCAGCGACGAAGCTGCCGCCGTGGACAAACAGGCTCGCCTGAGCAGCGTGCTCGGCATCATCCCGGCCATCGTGGATCTGGTGCTGCAGATCGCGCAGACCGCACGTGCTTTTGATGTGGTGTATGCCAACACCGCCAAGGCCCTCATCATCGGCGGCCCCGCCGCACGCCTGGCTGGCCGCAGGCTCATCTTCCACCTTCACGACATCATCTCAGACGGTCATTTCAGCAGGCTCAATCAACGCGCCCTCATCGGGTGTGCCAATGCCTGCGCCAGCAGCGTCATCGCCAATTCTGAAGCCACCAAGGCGGCTTTCATCGCCAGTGGCGGTCGTGCATCACTCTGCGTCGTGGTTCCAAATGGCTTCCACATTCCTGAAGAGCGCACTTCTGCTGAAACAGTGCGCGCACTTCGTTCCGAACTGCAGATTCCTCAGGATGCGTGGGCCGTCTTGATGGCAGGCAGGCTGGCTCCATGGAAGGGACAGCACGTACTGCTGGAGGCTCTGCGCTGTGTACCCGGCGCGCATGCCGTGCTGCTGGGAGACGCGCTTTTCACCGATGAAGACCGCCGTTATGCGCAGCAGCTGCACACTGCAGCGGAAGAGCCTGCGCTCGCAGGCCGCATCCACTTCGCGGGCTTCAAGACGGATACCCTGCCCTACTTTGACATGGCAGATGCAGTCGTGCATGCCTCCGTGCATGCGGAGCCTTTTGGCCGTGTCATCGTCGAAGGCATGCTGGCCGGGAAACCGGTGATCGCCACACGCGCAGGCGGTGCAGCCGAGATCCTGCGGCATGAGCACACCGGCCTGCTCGTGGCGCCAGGAGACGCTGCCGAGCTTTCCGCTGCGCTGCTTCGTCTGCAAAAGGAGCCGTCTTTCGCCTCCAGCCTGTCTGTGCAGGCACAGCAGACCGCGCGCCGTGTTTACGCACTCAGCTCCGTTCAGGAGCAGATCGAGTCCGTCATCCGCCAGACCGCCCGCCTCACGCCCGCACCTAAGGCAGCGGAAGAAACCAAATCCCAGATCCATCAGGTGGCATGAACACCCCCTCCAAAATCCCCCCCCAAGAAGCGCAAGCCATGTGCAGCATCAAATCCAAACGTCGCGTCGCCATCGTCCATGACTGGCTCCCTGTTTACGGCGGAGCCGAGCGTGTGCTGGAGCAGATGCTCATGGTTTATCCGGACGCCGATGTCTTCAGCCTCATCGATGCACTGGACGAGGAAAACCGGAAATTCCTCAAAGGCCGTCCGGTCAAAACCTCCTTCGTGCAGAAGCTCCCCGGCGGCAAAAAATACTACCGCCACTGCTTCCCCATCATGCCGCTGGCCATCGAGCAGTTTGACTTCAGCCCGTATGACATGGTCATCACCAGCAGTTATGCCTTTGCCAAAGGCATCATCACCGGCCCGCGCCAGCTTCACCTCTGCTACTGCCACTCTCCCATCCGTTACGCATGGGATCTGCAGACGCAGTACCTTAAGGAGTCACGCCTGGATCGCGGCCCCCTGACCTGGCTGGTGCGCGGCATGCTGCACTTCATCCGCATGTGGGACAGCCGCACCTCCGCCGGCGTGGACGCCTTCATGGCAAACTCCCGCTTCATCTCCCGCCGCATCGAAAAAGTCTACCGCCGCGACGCCACCGTGGTTTATCCGCCGGTGAACATCGACCGCTTTGAAGTCGGCACGGAAAAGGAGAACTTTTATGTCACCGCATCGCGCCTCGTGCCCTACAAGCGCATCGACCTCATCATCCAGGCATTCAATGGCATGCCTGACCGCCAGCTCGTCGTCATCGGCGACGGCCCGGAGCTGCCCAAGCTGCGCCGCCTTGCCGGACCGAATGTGAAAGTCATGGGCTGGCAGCCGCAGGAGGTGCTGAAAAGCCACCTCAAGCGCGCACGCGGTTTCGTCTTCGCTGGAGAGGAGGACTTTGGCATCATCCTGCTTGAGGCCCAGGCCAGCGGCACACCCGTCGTCGCCTTCGGCCGTGGTGGCGCGCTCGAAACCGTTGTCGAAAACCAGACCGGTCTTTTCTTTGGAGAACAGACCACTGAATCTCTGCAGGGAGCGGTGGCCGAATTTGAGAGCCGCCAGTGGAATGCTGATCAATGCCGGCAGAATGCCGAACGCTTCAGCGCCCAGGTCTTCCGTGAAAAATTCCATCAGTTTGTCGAGTCTGAATGGGAACGATTTGCCGCCATGACCGCAGGCGTGGACACCGCCACAGCCAGCCGTCACGGACATAGGCTCAGCACCCATGAAGACGAGTCAAGAGAGCAGAGCGCCCCTCTGGCCATGCGTATGCAGCCCGTGCTGCATTCCTAAGCGCATGATCTGACAGAGCATTCTCTGAAAAGGCAGCCACACGACGGGCCGCCTCACGCTCTGCCGAAAGCCTGTGACTGATGGCGGAGCCATGCCCAAATCCAGCCTTTCCCTGCGTGCGCTAGACGATGCCTGCGCTGAACAGGGCTGGATGCGCCTTCCTGCCTAGCGCTGACTGGGCCCGGGCGGCAGAAATGATCATCATGTTTGAGCCACTGATGGCAGAGCCATGCTCGCATAAGCAGAAAATCCATACACAAGCTCCATTTATCTGCTTCAGCACGCCCAAGCCCCCATCTTACATTAGGTTCTTTGACAAGATTATTAGCGTGATTCAAAAAACTGTAATCACTCTAATCCACCACGGTCTTTCCCTCTGGAAATTGCCTCACGTAGTGTCGGGCAGGCGGCAACACTTATTCCGAATCAGGATTTTTAAGGGCTAATTGTCGGATAATGAATGCTCAAGCCCTTCAAGAGTAAGCAAAGTCTTAACCGGATTTAAGTCACGCAGGTATCTCTGCGGCCGCTGGTCTGCTCTATGTTTGATAATGATTCTGAACAATCGAGTTATCATGGCAAATGTCACATCTCTGCCGAGCTCTGGCCGGACACGGTGGCTGCAGGGTCTGTTCGCATTCGGAATGGCGGCGGTGCTGCTCGCTGTTCCATCCCCGCTCCGCGCTCAACAAGGCACTTCCGTCACCGCACGTTTCTCAGCGGTCAAAGGTGTGGTGATGATCTCCCTGAATGGAGGCGGTGAAAAGCCGGTCGAAAAAGGAGACACCATCCGCTCTGGCACGGTGATCTCCTGCGGCGCGGACTCCGGCGCTTCTCTCAAACCCCTCCCCACCCTGCACATCATCCTCTATCCGGACAGCAAGGTGCGTTTTGACAGGGCCGACATCAACAGTGATGGCGGCGGCGGAGTGATGTGCACCATCATCGCAGGCAAAGCCCTCTTTCATGTGGATGAAAACGTTCCCGGCAGTCCAGGCGGCGGCGCTGGCAGCCCACCACCCCCCGTCAAAGTTACCGTCGTCACAGATGAAGGCACGATCGTCAACAACATGGGCGGACCGCCCCAGCCTGCCGGCAACACCGCGCAAGGAGGAGATGCTGGCACTCCCGTCATCATCGTCACCGCCACCTGGACTGTGCAGCACGACGAAGGCCGCACCATCGTGGCGGTCGGCGAAGGCCTGAGCAATGTCACCATCGGCAAGGGTTCCGCTGCCACCAACGGCGAAGTGGGCGGACAGGTCAAAGTGCCACAGGGCTCGGTCATCTGGCTCTTCAACCGCGGCGGCAAGATCGAGGCCGAGCTGGTGGATACCAATACGGGCAAGGTGACCAACCTCACCGGTGGCTCCTCCTCGGGTGGCAGCAATCTGGTGGCCCAGTCCAAGCAGCAGATCGTCACCCCTTCCAGTGGCGGTGGCGGAGGCGGCGGCACTCCCAGCACCCCAGGCACAGGCCCGGGCATCATACCCGGCACACCCAACACCCCTTCCTCCAATCCTGACATGTCAACCCCCCAGAAACCGCTCCCAGTGGTCTCTGCGGACACCCCCTGATTCAGCCGATGCTCCCACAAAGCCCCTCCCCCCTCAGATCCACTGCGGCATTGCTGATGTGCTGTGCTCTGCTGCATTCCGCAGGTGCCCTGGCCCAGGACGCGCTGCGTGATGCAGCCGCCGGCACCAAGGCCTCACTGGCAGGCCCCGCCACCGAAGTAGCCAATCCTGAAGCCAAGGACTCCGAGGACCTCTTCCTCGAAGAGTACATGAACTATCAGATGAAGCTGCTCAAAAACTGGAAGCTGCGCGTCTTTGCCTCCGGCACCTGGCGCTATGATTCCAATGTGTTTCTGCGCAACGTCAACGCGCAGCATGACATGCTCTGGAGCGCACGCCCGGGCTTTCAGTATTCCTACGGCGATGAGACGGCCAAGCTGCAGGTTCTGGCGGACTACAATGCACAGTTCAACTTCTACGACAGGTTCAGCCAGCAGAACTCCATCAACCAGTTCCTGAGCCTCTCCCTAAACTACCGCCTGCAGAAGACCTCGTTCAAATTCTCCGGACTCTTCAACAAGGTGACAGGTGGTGACCTGGATGTAGGTGGTCAGGCACAACGCACTAATTTCACCCCGCAGCTTCAGATCATGCACGAGGCCACTGAAAAAGTGCGCGTCGGCATCACCGGCCAGCTTCAGCATACTCACTACAATTCGCTCATCTCATCCCAGACATGGCGCTTTGGAGTCTTCGCAGATTACGCCTTCTCCCCGCGTTTCCGCCTTGGGCTTCAATTCAATGAAATGATCCAGGAAGTGCAGCAAAGCGGTCGTCAGACCGGCCAGGACTACCTGGTGCGCATGGAGTATGAAGCCTCCAAGAAGCTGTCCATCACCGGCTCAGGCGGCGTCCATATCCTTCACACCATCTCCGCCGGGGACGCTACGCTGCCTGTCGGAATGCTGGGCTTGAAATATGCCATGAGTCCAAAGACATCCATCTATGTCAATGCCTATGCCCGTGCGCAAAACTCCCCCTCGCTGACCGGCCAGTTCTTCCAGTCTCAGGGGCTGCTGGCTGGCATCCAGCAGCAGCTCGGCACCAAGATCACCATCGGTACAGACATCGGCTACGACTACTCGCAGTATCACAGATACATCGCCGGTCTGGTCAGCAACCGCCGCGACCACGTCTTCTTCGTGCGCCCCTGGCTGAAGTATACCCTCAGCAGGCATGTCTCCCTGGAAGTCTTCTACCAGCACACAGACAACGATTCCAAGGGCTTCGGCGCACAGCCCTTCGTGCGCGATCTCGTCGGCGCCGGCCTCACCAGCACCTGGTAGCCACACATCATTTTTTCACCCGCACCCCATTTTTATGATCACTCCTCGGCATCTTCCCAGCAGGAAAAGCAGCGGCCTTCGTGGCATCTGCATCATGCTCTGCTGCCTGGGCGGCCTGCTCAGCACACTGCCCGCACAGCAGACCACCGCGCAGGCCTATGGCAGCCAGTCACGTGCGGGTTCGTCATCTTCTCCATCACCTTACGGCGTCACGGCATCCAATTTGCAGCAGAGAGCCGCAGCGCCTGCAGATTACCTCATCCGGGAGGGGGACATGGTGCAGATCTCCGTCTTTGACGAGCCTGATCTGGCCGCTGGAGGCAAAGTGCGCAACGACGGCACCATCCAGTGCCCGCTCATCGGCTCGGTCAAAATCCAGGGTCTGAGCCAGTCTGCCGCCGCCCGCCTGATCGAGACTGAGTACCGCAAGGACTACCTCGTGCACCCGGAGGTGAACCTCTTTGTCTCGCAGTATTCCTCCCAGCACGTCACCATTCTCGGCCAGGTGGTTCGCCCCGGCTCCCATGAACTGCCGGTGGAAAAGAACCTCACCATCCTGCAGGTCCTTGGGCTGGCAGGTGGCCCCACCCGCATCGCCAACCTCAAGAAGGTGCTCGTAAAACGCATGGTCGGCGGGCAGGAGAAGATTTTCAAAGTGGACGTAAACGCCATGGCCTCGGGGAACGAAACCATGATGTTCTATGTCCACGAAGACGACGTCATCACTGTGCCGGAAAGCTTCTTTTAATTCACCATCATGCAACCAGCTTCTCTCAATCTCACCCGCCCTGCTTATGAGATGCCGCCACGCATGGAGGCAGAAGCAGAGCCCCAGTCTGCGCTCAACCCGGCGCAGCTCGTGGACGGCATGCGCCGCCACAGCTGGATCCCCATCACCCTCTCTCTCTTCGGGCTCATCCTTGGCTACGCTTATTTTAAACGTCAGAAGCCTGTCTATGAAGCCGTCAGTGTGGCCCAGTTTGGCTCCGAGCAGCAGTCGCTGCTGGGGATGAACGGTGTGAACTCCCCGACAAGCCTGGCGGATGAAAAATCCGTCAACACCCTCATCCAGGCCGCCAAAAGCCGCGAGGTCATGGGCCGGGTGGTCTCTGAGCTGAATCTCACCAAGATTCCAGCCTTTGCTGGCGGACATCCTGCCTCATCCAAAGAAGCGAAGGACAACGCCATCTTCATGATCAACTCCATGATCCGCATTTCGCTGCGCAAGGATACGCGCCTGATCGACTTTGCCGTGACCGGAGCCGAGCCCGAGCAGGTGGCATCCCTTTCCAACCAGGCCGTCCTCAGTCTCGTGGCAGAGCTGGAAAGCCAGAAGAGCAAGACCATGCAGAGTGCCGTCCAGTCGCTCGTCTCCGAAGGTCAGCGCCTGCAGGAAAAGCTCAAGAAGTCCGAGCTGGCCATGCACGACTACAAGCGGTCCAACCAGGCCATCTCCCTGGATGAGCGCAAGGACCTCGTGCTTACCAAGCTCAAGGAGCTGAGTTCCGAGCTCAACCAGCAGTCCAAGGAGCGCCTCACGCTCGAAACCCAGCTCCAGGCCTGCAAGGAAGGCAAGCTGCCCCGCGATGAGTTGCTCAATCTCCCCACTATTGCCAGCCATCCCAAAGTCTCCAGCATCCTGACCCAGTTGCAGACCCAAAAGGCCTCGCTTGCCCTGATCGCAGAACGCTACAAGCCCAAGCATCCCAAATACGAAGCCATCCAGGTGGTCATCAACAGCCAGGAGGAGCAGCTCAATGTCGTTCTGGCGGACGCCATGCATCTGCTGGAGTCCAGCTGCGAGCACGCGCGCGAAATGGAACGCCGACTGCAGGAGCAGCTCAAAAAGCAGGAGTCTGACGCCCTCGATCTGGAACAGCTGGCCGTGCAGTACAATGTGCTCAAGCGCGAGATGGAGTCCGACCAGGCCGTGTATGAGTCCGTGCTCAGCCGCATCAAGCAGGTGGACGTTTCCAGAGGCATGGAAACACCGCCCATCTGGGTGCACCAGCTGGCCATGGTTCCTGGAGAGCCCATCTCCCCCAATGCCAAGAAGGTCGTGGGAAGTTCCACCGCAGGCGGCTTCATGCTGGGCCTGGCCATCATCGGCCTCATCGTCATGCAGGACCGCTCCATCCGCTCGGTGGATGATGCCCGCCAAAGGCTGCGTGTGCCGGTGCTCGGCACCATCGCCAACCTCCGCCCCTCGGTTCTGGCTGAAACGCAGAAGGCGCAGGAACAGAATCATTCAGGGCTTACTCCCGTGCTGCTGGCCCACAAGGCCGTGGCGGAAAACTTCCGCGAATTCCGCGCCATCATCGCACGTATGGCCAAAAGCTCGCACACCTGCCACATGGTGGTCAGCGCCGTGCCGGATGAGGGCAAGACCTTTGTCTCCACGCACCTCGCCGTCAGCCTGGCCAGCCAGGGCTTCCGCACACTGCTTATCGACATGGACCTCCGCCGCTCCCAGCTCGCGGATGTCTTCGGTATCCCCAGCACCCGCAAAGGCGTGATCGACCTCCTGCTGGAAGAAGTCTCCTTCTCCGAAGTCTGCCTCAGCGGCGGCATCGCCCACCTGGCCATCCTTCCGGCTGGCAAACGCGTGGCCAATCCTGCGGAACTCCTCTCCACTTGCGGTGTGGAGCGACTCAAGGAAATGGCCTTTGCCGCTGGCTTTGACCGCATCGTCATCGACACCGCCCCGCTGATCCCGGTCAACGACACGCTGGAACTCGGCGCGCTCGCAGACAGCACCTTCCTCGTGGTGCGCTGCAACCGCACCCCCACCGACATCGTCCAGGAAGCCATCCGCAAGCTCTACCAGACCGGCATCCCGCTCACCGGCCTCGTGCTCAACCGCCTGGCCCACCGCGCCCGCACCTACGACTACTACTACCACCGCTCCTACTACAAGGCGAACGACCAGGAGGAATCCGCCCCCCTTCGCCCCAACTCACGCGGCATGAGCAATCCGCCCCGGATCATTGGCTGATCGCGTTGCCTGTGCAGTGCAGGCGAGGTAGGGAGGGCTGTCCCCAGCCCTCCGTCGTCGGAGCCCAGCGTGTGCTCGAAATCATTCCCCCCACGAGAGCCGGTCATCCTCCTCTTCCTCTCGGAAAGGGAGAAGAAGAAGATCTGAGCTGCGAATGGCCAGGGTGTCTTCAGTGTGACAGACCCCGGCGCTTGGAGGACCAAGCGCCCTACCCGCGCCGGGCATGCGCATGCCCAACGCAAGGTAGGGAAGGCTGTCCCCAGCCCTCCGTCCGAGCCCAGCGTGTGCGTGCAGACGATTCTGCGCAAGAAATGCATGCAGATGGTGTAGTTTTGGCTTCCCCAAAACCCTGTTTCCCCTGCATGCTGCGCCGTTCTCTGGTTCCGTCGTTGTCCTTCACCTTTGCGCTCTCCGCAGCCCCCACGCTGCCGGGTGCCGATGCTGCGGCCCTGTGGTCTGGCAAGGTGCGGCAGATCCTGGATGTGAACTGCGTGAAATGCCACGGCGTGCTGGAGCAGAAAGGCGGCCTGGAGTTGGACACCCCGGAGATGGTGCTCAAGGGCGGTGAAAACGGCGTGGTGGTGCTGCCAGGAAAACCTGAGGAAAGCGTGCTCTACTCCAGCCTTCAGGCAGGGGCCGATCCGCACATGCCGCCCAAAAAGCAGCTCTCCGACGCCGATCGCGCGGCGGTGAAAGAGTGGATCTCCCAGCTGCCCACTGCTCCTGTGGCCATCAAGGCGCAGCCGAAACCGAAGCGCCAGTTTGCCTCCGGCGAAGAGGCCATCGCCACTCTTGTTGAAGAAGGCTGGAAACAAGCTGGCGTGAAGCCCGCCGCCCCTGTCTCGGACGCCGTGTGGTGCCGGCGTGTGTATCTGGACCTGGCAGGGCGCATCCCCACGCAGGCGGAGCTGGCAGCCTTTATGGCCGCACCGCAGCGCGATGCGCTGATCGACAAGCTGCTCGCCTCCCCCGACTACCCCGTGCGCATGCGCGAGCTGTGGGACACGTTTTTGATGGGTCGCCTGGTTCGCCAAAATCCGGATGGCCGGCGCAAGGGCTCCGGCTGGTGGACCTTTCTGGAAAAGGCCTTCAAGGACAACCGTCCGTGGAACGAGGTGGTGTATGACATCCTCTGCGCGCGTCCTGACCCCAGCCCGGAACGCAAAGGCGCGGCGTGGTTTTTGTTTGAGCGCAAGAACGACTACCAGAAGATCGCCGAGGCCGTGGCCCCGGTGGTGTATGGCACCAAGATCGACTGCGCCCAGTGCCATGACCACCCGCTGGCGCGTGAAATCAAGCAGGCGCACTACTGGGGTCTGGTATCCGCCTTCAACCGCAGCAAGAACGTGGACGCCAGCCTTGGTGTGGCGGAGAGCGCCGTCGGCGGGTTCATGAATTTCACCAACCTCAAAAAGGAATCCCAGCCCGCCGTGGTGGCCATGCTCACCGGCCGCACGCTGCCCGAGACCTGGCCCAGCGGTGAAACCAAGGAGGAGGACAAGCCCGATCTCTACGAAGACCCCAAGGCCCCGGTGCGCGTGCCCAAATACTCCCGACGCGAAGCCTTTGCCGATGCCGCCACCCACGACAATCCGCTGCTGGCACGCGCCTTTGTGAATCGCATGTGGGCGGCGCTGACCGGACGCGGCATTGTGAATCCTCCTGACGAAATCAATGAGCGCAACACGCCCAGCCACCCGGAGCTGCTGGACTGGCTGGCGGAGGACTTTGCCGCGCACCACTACGACACCCGCCGCGTGGTGCGCCAGATCGTGCGCAGCCGCGTGTATGCGCTGGGGGCTTCATCATCCGCGCCGGAGCTGTTTGCCGGCATGCTGGAGCGCCCGCTCACGGCGGAGCAGCTCGCACGCTCCTGGCGCGTGGCGCTGGACCTGCCGCCAAATGATGATGAGTTCCGCAGGCAGGTGATCGCCGCGATGCCGGATGTGCTGCCAAAGGAGTACACCGCCACCTTTCAGCAGGCGCAGTTTCTCTCCCACTCCCCCACGATCAATGCGCTGCTGAAGGCCGCACAGGGTGGCATCACCACAAGGCTCACCGCACTGCCAGATGCAGGTGCACGAGTTAAAGAAGCCTTCCAGTCCATATACAGCCGCCCACCCGCCGCCGATGAAGCCACGGCAGCCACCGCCCTGCTCAAGGCCCAATCCGCCAAGCCCGCCGAAGCCACCCGCGATCTCCTCTGGGCGCTGCTGACCAGCGCGGAGTTCATGGCCATGCCGTAGCCGGTGATTCACTGCTAAAAACGATGACGCCGTGCTGTAAAGTGATGCATCTTTCCTCCCCTCTCCTTCCCCACTGACTGATGAACCTCCGCGATCCCCATCCCCGCTGCCCCACGGCTGAGCACACGCTGCACCGGCGGCTGTTTTTGAAGGGCCTCACGGGCGGGGCCCTGGCCAGCACGGCCAGCTTTACCGGGCTGTTTCACAATCCAGTCTTTGCAGAGGAAACGAAGAAGAAGCAGAAGCACTGCATCCTGCTGTGGCTGTGCGGCGCGCCGAGCCAGTTTGAGACATGGTACCCGAAGCCGGGCAGTCCAGGCAATGGGCCGTTTGGGGCCATCCCCACCAAGATCCCGGGCATTCAGTTCTCCGGGCTGATGCCCAAGTGCGCCAGCATCGCGGACAAGCTGAACATCGTGCGCAGCATGAAGACCGGCCAGCCCGAGCACCTGCAGGCGATCAATCTGCTGCAGCGCGGCAGCCCGGAGCGCGCGGGCTTTGTGCGCCCCACGCTGGGCAGCACGCTCTCCCAGGCCATGGGGCAGATGGATGCAAAGCTGCCCAATTTCATCTTCCTCGACCCCATCCCCGGCGGGAATGAATTTGAAGGCTTCAAGGCGGGCAACTGGGCCGGATGGCTGGGCGCGGCGCATGCGCCCGTGCGCCTGGGCGGCGACTACACCAAGATGCTGCACGAGGAAGCCGCCAGCATCCCGGCGCATGATCGTGAATCCCGTGAAACCCTGCGCCGCTTTCTCACCGCCAAATATGAGCGCGACCGCAGCAGCTCTGTGGCGCGCAGCCAGAATGCGGCCTTTGAGCGCCTCAAGGGGCTGTCTGCCAGCGCAGACCTCTTTGACCTGAACAAGATCCCCGCCAAGGACCGCGAGCGCTACGGGCCGGGCAGCTTTGCCCAGCATGCGCTGATGTCCCGCCATCTGGTGGAAAATGGCGCGCCGTTCGTCATGGTAGCCAATGGTATGAACTGGGACAACCATGTCTTCAATCACGAGATCCACCAGATGCTCGTGCCGGAGCTGGACCGCGTGCTTTACCACCTGATCACCGACCTGGAGGAGCGCGGCCTGCTGGACTCCACGCTGGTGATTGCGATGGGGGAATTTGGACGCAGCCCATGGATGAATGCAGCACGTGGACGCGAGCACTACCCCAATGCCTGGAGCCTGATGATGACCGGCTGCGGCCTGAAGCGCGGCGTGGTCACCGGGGCCACGGATGTGGACGGCGTGGACGTGATCGAAAAGCCCTACAGTGAGCAGAACCTCTTTGCCACGATCTTCACGGCGCTGGGGATCGATCCCTATGCGGAGTATGACCTGCCGGGCATGCCCACCTTTCACCGCGTGGAAAACAAGATGGAACCCATCCGCGACATCCTGGCCTGAGACTGACCGCCGACCATGAAACTGACCCGTACTAAACAACATGAACTGCCCGCCGGTGTGCTGGGCCTGGCCTCCACCCCGGACGGCGCGCAGGTCTATGCCGCGTGCATGGACGGCACCGTGCATGCCGTGGAGATGGCCACCGGCAAGAAGGAGAAGTTTGAAGCCACGCACACCTCCTACGCCAGCGGCTGCGTGCTGCTGCCCGATGGCAAGACGCTGATCTCCGCCGGCTATGACGGCCGCCTGATCTGGCATGACGTGACCACGCGCAAAGCCATCCGTGAGGTGAAGGCGCATGAGTTCTGGAGCTGGGAGATGGCGCTGTCTCCCGATGGCAAATACGTGGCCAGCGTGACCGGACAGTACCTGCCCGGCGGCTGGAAGTACGAGCCTGCGGCGGAGACGGAGCCAGGCGTGCGCATTTACGACACCGCCAGCGGCGCGCTGGTGGCCAGCTACAGCCACACACCGCCCGTGCTGAGCTGCGCCTTCAGCCCCGACTCCAGGCACCTGGCTGCGGGTAATATGATGGGAGAGGTGCGTGTGTGGGACGTGCAGGCCAAGGACGGCAAGCCCGTGGCGCAGTGGAGCACGCCTGACTTCACCTCCTGGGGCACGACCAAGTCCCACCACTACTCCGGCGGCATCTACGGCCTGGCTTTTTCACCAGATGGGAATGCGGTGGTAGGTTGTGGTATGGGACCAATGGGCGATCCCATGGCAGGCAATGGCAAGATGACCTGGCAGCGCTGGGACTGGCGCGCGGGCAGGAAAATCGATCAGATCAAGGACGGCCAGCACGGCTCCGGCCTCATGGAGGCGCTGGCCTGGCACCCGGATGGAAAATACTTCCTCATGGCAGGCAGGCAGGCGCAGGGCACCTGGAATGTGGCCGTCTTCAGCGCAGCGGATGGCAGCCTCGTCTCCTCCCTGGACTCCAAGTCCCGCCTGACCAATGCCCGCTTCACCGCGGACGGCAAAGGCATGGTGGCCTCGGTCATCACCGGCGCCGGCAAGGTCAAACCCGGCCACTGGGAGCCCATGGGCCGCGTGCAGACCTACAGCGTGGAGGCGTGAGGCTGGCGGTATATTTGGAGTGCGGTCGCGCAGATGCACGGCGCAAGCCTGCATCGGAGCTACCGCTTTCGCGGGGTGTTGCGTGTTGCTGTGGCCTCAGACCACTGTCCGCCTACGGGTGGGTGCTTTCGACAGCCTCATTTTTCTGCATGCCACCGGGTCTGCGAAAGCGGTAGCTACGGTCGTGCCTCCCTTCGCAACCGCACTCCAAATCAGCGCTGCCTACTTCGAGCCAACCTTCTCCACCGCACCCCGCAGCACCGTCTCCTGAATCCGTGCCATCTGCTTTGCCTCTTCAGCCTCATGGTCGTCCCATCCGGCGAGGTGCATGAGGTCTTGCCTGACACTGCTTTGGCAGCAAATTCGTCGATTGTGTCAACCCGCCCGCCAGCTGCCGTCAAAAGCCGAAATCCCTCAGCGGTGCTGCTGGCAGTGATTCTTTCGATTGGGCTCGTTGCAATCGTAAGGCTGGGCGGAAATCATCCTGAAACAGGGACTCGGCTGGAGGATGAAAAGGTACTCTCCGCCTGCAGGCTCGAATGGGACCTCAATTCAGGATGGCCGACCTCTGCGCAGCTCCAAACGGTCCACGCCCGACCGCCTTTGACTTCTTCTCAGCTTCAAGTCGTCGAGGCAGCTTTTCGCAAGGCGAGATCAGCGCTCTCCCACAAAGATCATCCCCTTTCAGGGCCGCGCACCTTGTGGCGGTTCACCACCTCAGACCGGGAATATCACGTGAGCTTTGAGCCTCTTCGCTCCAGAGATGGCCACTCCGGGCCTTGGGTGTCGATCCATGCCACAAGTGCGAATGCATCGTGGTTTGACGGAGGCTCTGAGCACGAAGTGGAAGGCGATGACGCCCTCCCACTCATCGATCTGCTCGATCATTTGGCTTTCTGAGCCGTAGGTTGGGGTGTGTTTGGCGTCGAGAGCACACGCCTGCCCGACCGCCACCCTCCGTCAAACCGCCCGACCATCAGCGCATTCCTACGCCACGGTACTTGCCAGACGCTGGTGGACGGGCGGGCTGTCGCCACACCCATCCTACGAGCGCGGACGTTCCCGCCCGCGCGCTGCTACTTCGCGGCCACTTTCTCCACCGCTCCCTTCAGCACTGCCTCCTGAATCCGCGCCATCTCCTGCGCTTCTTCTGCCTCATGGTCATCCCAGCCAGCCAGATGCATGAGGCCGTGGACGAGATAGAGCGCCACTTCGTGGTCGAGGGGCTGGCCGTGGTCGGAGCCCTGTCTCAGCGCGGTGTCGGCGCTGATGAGGATCTCTCCATGATGGAAGGTGATGACGTCTGTGGGCGTGGGATCGTCCAGAAAGTCCCCGTGCACGCGGGCGATGTCGGCGTCATCCACGATGGTGATCTCAATCTCCTCCAGCAGCGCCAGCGGGGCGTCGGGAGATTTCAGCGCGGCGAGGCAGCCAGGCAGCGCCGCTTTGCCGATGCGGCGCAGCCAGGGCAGCGGGATGGCGTGGGCTTTCTGCCGGTTGTAGATACGGAGCTTGGGCAGCGGCATCAGGCGGCGGAGGCGGGCGGGGATTTGCGGCTGCGGGGCTTCTTCACCGGTACCACCACCTCGGCAGGCGGTATGTCAGAGGTAAAGGAGGCCTCCACGATCTTGGCGGATGCGGCAGGCAGCGCCGAGGCTGCGGTTTCCTGATCTGCGGCGGCAGCAGGCTCGTCGCGCACGATCACCTGCGTGCTGGGCCGGGTTTCCAGAGCCTTCTGGTATTTGATGCGGCCGTGCATCATGCTCAGCAGCGTCTTGGCAAAGCTGGCCTTGATGCGGGCAAGTTCGGCGATGGTGAGGTCGCACTCGTCCAGCTGGCCGTCCACCATGCGTGCCTGCACGATCTCGTCGATCATCGTCTCAATGCGGGAGGCATTGGGCTTTTCCAGCGTGCGGGAGGCGCTCTCCACGGCGTCGGCCAGGGAGATGATGGCGGATTCCTTGAACTGCGGGCGCGGGCCTGGGTAGCGGAAGGTCTCCTCGCTCACCTGAGGGATGTCGTCCTCCTTGGCCTTGCCGAGCTTCACGAGGCGCTCCATCTCGGCCTTCTGCTCCAGCGCCTGACGGTAGAAGTAAAAGGCCAGCGAGGTGCCGTGGTGCTGCTCGATGACGTCGATGATGCGGGCGTTGAGATTGTTTTTGATGGCGAGGTCCACGCCGTCCTTCACATGCGCGATGATGACGAGCGCGCTCATGCGCGGGGTCAGGTCCTCGTGCGGGCTGTCCGCAGGGTCCATGTTTTCGATGAAGTACTCCGGCTTGCTGAGCTTGCCGATGTCATGGAAATAAGCGCAGACGCGGCACATGCTTGCGCTGGCCCCGATGTTTTCCGCAGCGGCTTCGGAGAGATTGGCCACCACGAGACTGTGGTGGTAGGTGCCAGGGGCCTCAATGCTGAGGCGACGCATCAGGGGGTGGTTCAGGTCCGCCAGCTCCAGCCAGGAGACATCCGTGGTCACGCCAAAGACGCTCTCCAGAACAGGCAGCACTCCGCCCACGACCAAGCCGGTGACGATGCCGATGAGCAGCGGCAGGCCCACCATGCGGCCCACTTTTTCCTCCATGATGACTCCGGCGGCATCATGCAGCAGGAGCGAGTAAAACATGGCCACCACACCCACATAGAGCCCGGCCATGAAGAGGCGGTTGCGGCGGCGCACGCGCTTCGTCAGCAGCACGCCGGTGAAGCCCAGCAGGGCCGATGTAGCCATGTAGGTGGGCGCGGAGATGGAGATGCACACCAGCACGCCGAAGAGCGTGCCGTAAATGGCCCCGAAGAGGCCTATGCGCCGCCCCAGGATCACTGAGAGCACCACCGGCCCAAAGGCATGCGGCAGCACGATGGCCTTCAGCGTCTTGCCCCAGCTCAGGCTGGAGGACACGTCCAGCATCAGCAGCACGAGAGACAGGTGGGTAAAGATGGTGCCCAGCACGAGCACGAGCACTCCATTGTCGCAGACCTCCGGGCGCAGCACCACGCGCTCATGCACCACCATGGCAAAGCCGATGGCCGCTGCGTAGAGCATGTGCAGCCAGGTGACGGCGGGCAGCCCGTCCTCCACCTGCGTGCCCAGGCGCATCAGGATGCCCAGGCCGATAAAAAAGAAGATGTAGGCCACCACGGCACCCGCCGGGTGCGTGCGCATCTCATCAATGAGGTCACCCTCCTGGTGCTTTCGGCGCGTTTTACCGCAGGAAAGCCCTTCGCGTTGCAAACGGGCACGACGAATGGACTCGAACATGTGGGGGGGTTTGGAAGGAGACTGGAGGGGAGGCTACCACACATCAGGGGACAAACAAGGAGCTTTCAACCCACCCCTTGAAATGGGTCATTGTGTCTCATTTTTGCGAGTTCGTCCGGCTTGGTAGGCCTCGATGATGCGCTGCACCACCGGCAGGCGCACGATGTCCTTGGGCGCAAAGGCCACAAAGCGCACGCCCTCAACGTCCTGGAGCATTTCCACCGCCTCGCGCAGGCCGGACTTCACATGGCGGCGCAGGTCCACCTGGGAGGGATCTCCGGTGACCACGCAGCGCGCCCCCTCCCCCAATCGGGTGAGAAACATGAGCATCTGCTCCGTGGTGGTATTCTGCGCCTCGTCGAGGATGATGAAGGCATTCTTCAGCGTGCGCCCGCGCATGTAGGCCAGCGGGGCGATCTCGATGCTGCCGCGCTCGATCAGGCGCTCCGCCTCCTCGGGCTCCAGCATGTCGTAGAGCGCATCGTACAGCGGGCGCAGGTAGGGAAAGATCTTTTCCTTCAGGTCTCCGGGCAGGAAGCCGAGCGCCTCCCCGGCCTCCACGGCGGGGCGGGTCAGCACCAGGCGCTGGACCAGCTTTTCTTTGAGGAAATGCAGCCCCTGGGCCATGGCCAGGTAGGTCTTGCCCGTGCCTGCGGGGCCGATGCCAAAGACCACCTCGCACTCGCGCATGGCCTGCACGTAGGCGATCTGCCCACGCGTCTTGGCCAGCACGGCGGGGCGCTTGCCAGAGCCCAGCAGCTTCAGCTGCATGATGGCGTCTGCCGGGGCGTCTCCGGTGTCCCGCTGCACGCTCTCGGCCACCAGCCGCACCATGCCGGCAGACACCTCTCCGCCGCTGCGGCGCACCTTTTCCAGCTGGGTCAGCACCTCGCGCACGGCGGCGATCTGGTCTTCCTCCCCCTCCAGGCGCACCCAGCCCTCGCGGCTGGTGATGCCCACGCCAAAGGTGTCTCCGATCAGGCGCAGGCTGCCGAGGTCATTGCCCAGCAGCTTGTGGAGAAACTGCGGCGTCTCGTACGTGAGGGTTTCGACGGGCATCAGCGGTAGCCATAGGCCAGCGCCCAGAGGACGCTGGGGTCTGTCTTTGATTTCAGCTCAAAGACGATCTTGTAGGTGCCCGTTTTGGGCGGATTCACGCGGGCGCTCATGAAGTTCTTGTCCGCCTTCGCATTGATCTGTATGGGCTGGTTTTTCTCGTCGTACACCTTCATGTCCAGCGCCACTCCTTCCTGGCTGGTGCCCAGCCAGAAGGCGTATTCATTGCCCTTGAAAAGCTGGTGGGTGATCATGAGCTTCTGCCCGCTCTTCACCTCGCCATTCCAGTAGTCCTCACGCACGATGAAGCCCTGCTCGACGAAAGGCGTGGCCGCCTCCATGGCATAGTCATGCGACTCATCGACGGTGGCGTGCAGCAGCGTGGCGCAGGCCAGCAGAGCGACCAGGGCGGTGAGAGCTTGGGAGCAGAAGCGAGGGCACTTCATGAGGGGATGTTCCTTCCAGGGGTGAGATCGTGGGCGGGAGGCGGGTGCAGGCGGATTACTTCTTGGCCAGGATTTCGGTCAGCAGGCTGTCGCAGGTCTTGCCGATCTGGTTCACGGCATCCTTGGTAAAGCCGTCCACCGCGCCTTCCATCTGATCCTGCACCACGGCCAGGCCCTTTTGAATGGACTTCACCACATCGTGCTCGCGGGTGCTGCCGGGCATTTTGGAGATGGCGTTCACAAAGTGCTCCACCAGCATGGGCTGGTTCAGCAGCTCGGCGCGGTCGGCGGAAAAGCTCTTCTTCACCACGGAGGTCACAGAGGCGGTGCCGCGCAGCCAGCCGCCGAGGCTCACGCATTGGGAGAGGTCCATGTCCTTCATCTGCTCCATGGTGTCCTTCACGGTCTTCTGGGTCAGGTCAAACTCCTTGCGGATGGAGCTCCAGTTGCCCTTGTCAGCGGCGTCCAGGATGGCCTGCGCGTGGGGCAGCACGGACTTGCTGAGTCCGAGGCTCTTGGCCAGGGAGATCACGTCATGGCCTATGTCCTTGACCGCCTCCTTGTCCTGGGCCTGCACGGCCACAAAGCCCTCGGCCACCGTGTAGCCAAAGAGGAGGGAGAGCTTGGTGCGGTCGCTGGTGGTGGGGATGTCCTGCTTGCGCAGCTCGGCCTGCCAGTTGGGCTCGCCCAGCTTGTCCAGCACGGAAAAGACCTCGCTCGGCACGGGCACGATGACGTCGTCCACCACCTTGCCGGGGAAGGCCAGCGGGTCAAAATTCTCCACTCCCTTGGTGCCCTGGGGGGCGGCGGCGAGGGACAGGCTGCCAGCCACCAGCAGGGCGGCGGTCAGAGCAGGGCGGATGAACGGGGAGCTTTTCATGTCAAAAAATAACCGAGGTGAGAGCAGCACGGAGCACTGATGTCACTCAACCGCATCAGACCCAAATCGCAACTGGTTTGACCACCGAGCGCAGGCAGTTTCAAGAAATGCCCCCTGAAGAAATGATGCCAGGGGGCAGGATGAGCGCCGGAGACCACAGCCTCCTGTCATGCCAGGAGCTGCATGTGGCATCTCTGCCCGGCACACGAAAGCCGGCATATGGAGTGCGGTCGCGGAGATGCAAGGCGCAGGCCTGCATCGCAGCTACCGCTTTCGCAGGGGACTACGGGGAGGTTGCGGCCTTGGCCCGCCGTCCGGCCCGCAAATGGGTTCTTTCGGCGGACTCAGGATTTCCGTACGCCAGCGGGCCTGCGAAAGCGGTAGCTGCGGTCGTTCCTCCCTCCGCGACCGCACTCCAAAACGCTCCGTGCTTGCTTAGAAGATTGCCATCCGCTGCCTGCGCGCAGACCGCCCCTTGCCTCACTGCCGCCTTCCCATCTCGGCGTCCATGATCTTGCGGTAGGTGTCGCCGGGGGGCACGGTTTTGCGCACGGCGTCGGCCACATCCAGCAGGTCGTGGCCGTCAAAATGGGAGCGCAGGCTGTCGCTGGCCTGATCGGCGGCGGGCTTGCCGCCGCTGAGGGTCACGATGAGGGTCTCCCAGTTGAAGAGCATGCGCCACTTTTGATAAGCAAAGTAGCTGCGGGTGGCCTCGGGCGTGCTGGCTTTGTCGATCGCCGCCTCTGCGGCCTCCACAGCGGGCCAGGCCTGCAGGTAGGTGGTTTGCACGGGCTGGTATTGCTCGGGAGTGTAGGCCATGCCGGCGGCTTTCCAGGCGGTGATGATCTCGGCGTCGGTCACCAGCGCGGGGATCAGGCGCAGCAGCACCTCCTCGCGGGAGTGTGCGTCCGGTTTGGCGGCCAGTCCGCTGGCAGCGCTGGCCCGGGCGCTGGCGTACTGCCCGGTGCGCCATTCGGAGATGGCGCGCATCATCCACGCGGTGGGCCGCTGGGCGGGCTCCAGCTTGGCGATGCCGTCATTTGAGAGAAAGCTGAGCACCGACTGGTAGCCCGAAGGCGCGGCGGAGATGCGGCCGGAGAAGAGCAGGTCGGTGTCAAAGGCCCGCTCAAACTGCGTGCGCACGCCCGGAAAGCTGGCGCTGGGGGCGATGTCTGAGCAGGCGGGCAGCAGCAGACTGAGGCAGGTGGTGCAAAGCAGGACAAGGTGGCGCATGGTTGGCGGGACAGGGAAAGACTCATGCAGAGCTTGAGGCAGAAAACAACCCTCCGGGCGCGGCAGTTGCGCGGGTGTTTGTCCTATGCGCAGTCCTGCCATGACAGGGCAGGAGATGCGAAATATTTCCCATTTGCGCAGACGGGGAACAGTTTGATCGTAGAACTAGAATCGGCAGCCGTTATTTTCTTACCCCCACTCATGCAAACCACGCTCGACACTTCCGCTCCGGAGAAAAAGGTCCAACAGACCGAGGCTGGAAACTACTTTGTCTCCAACTACCCGCCCTTCTCCTTCTGGAAGCCCGATCAGGTGCCTGCCGTGGAGGCCGTGCTGCAGCAGCCTGCGCCCGCCAACATCCCGCTGGGTGTGTACTTCCACATCCCTTTCTGCCGCAAGCGCTGCCACTTCTGCTACTTCAAGGTCTATACCGACAAAAACGCTCAGGAGGTGAAGGCCTACATCGACGCCGGCATGCGCGAGATGCAGCGCTTTGCCAGCCAGCCGTACCTGAAGGGCCGCAAGGCGCACTTCGTGTACTTCGGCGGCGGCACCCCCAGCTACCTCTCCGTGCCCCAGCTCAAGGACCTGACCAACCGCATGAAGGACATGATCCCCTGGGACGAGGCGGAGGAGGTGGCCTTTGAGGCCGAGCCCGGCACGCTCAATGAGGTGAAGCTCACCGGCATCCGCGACATCGGCGTGACCCGCCTGAGCCTGGGCGTGGAGAACTTTGACGACCACATCCTCGAAACCAACGGCCGCGCCCACCGCAGCGGCGAGATCGAGAAGGCCTACCGCTTTGCCCGCACGCTCGGCTTTGAGCACATCAATATCGACCTCATCGCCGGCATGATGAACGAGACCTGGGAAAACTGGCGCGAGGTGGTGCGCAAGGCCATCGCCCTGCAGCCCGATGCCGTGACCATCTACCAGATGGAGGTGCCCTACAACACCACCATGTACCAGCAGATGAAGGCGGAAGGAAAAGTCACCGCCCCCGTGGCCGACTGGCAGACCAAGCGCGACTGGGTCAGCTACGCCTTTGATGAGTTCCAGAAAGACGGCTACACCGTGACCAGCGCCTACACCGTGGTGAAGGACCCGCAGCGCATCAAGTTCGTCTATCGCGATGCCCTCTGGGAAGGGGCCGACCTGCTGAGCAATGGCGTGGCCTCCTTTGGCCATCTGGGTGGCGTGCACTACCAGAACCAGGCCGATGTGGGCCCCTACATGCAGGCCGTGGATGCCGGGCAGCTGCCCATCTTCCGCGCCTACCAGACCACGCCGGAGGACCGCTTTGTGCGCGAGTTCATCCTCAAGCTGAAGCTGGGCCGCAGCGAGTTTGACTACTACGTGAAAAAATTCGGGCAGGACCCGCGCCAGTTCTTTGCGCAGCAGCTTGAATACATCGCCAAGGAGGGCTTTGCCACGCTGGACGACAAAGGCGTGACCCTCAGCCGCGACGGCCTGCTGCAGGTGGACCGCCTGCTGCATGATTTCTTCCTGCCCCAGCACCGCCAGTACGCCCGCTACACCTGAGCCACGCCCCACTCCCTCCCCGACGCAACCGCACCCCCACATCGGCGATGAATGAGGCACCCCGGCAGGACGAGGACATTCTGGCTCCTCTGATCTTCTTTTACGGCATCGGCAGCGCGCGCCCGCGCGTGACCTTTGTGCAGCCCCAGGAGCTGGCAGACCAGGAGCGCTTCCTCCTCGTGCACGACAAGGACATGACACCGCACCTGCGGGAGTATCATGCCAGCGAGATCGACCTCGACGTGGCCGCCCGCGCCCGCATCGGCAACTACCTCGTGCGCGCCTCCGTGCTGCATCGGCGCAATGACGGCATGCCGGTGGAGTTTGGGGCCATCGGCATCCATCTGGACATTTTGCCTGAAGAGGCCCAGCAGCTCGTGCTCGAGGGCCTGGTGCCCTTTGGTGCCATCCTGGAGCGCTACCAGGTGCCCCACTCCAGCCACCCACGCGGCTACTTCCGCATCTCCGTGGACCAGCGCCTCGCCGACCTCCTCGGAGCCACCAGCGGCCAGATCCTCTTCGGCCGCTGCAACGAACTGCGCCACGGCAGCGGCCGAGTGCTGGCCGATGTGGTCGAGGTGCTGCCGAGGATGCATTGAGCTGGGGGTACACCCAGCGCAAGGTAGGGAGGCTGGTCCTCAGCCCTCCGCCGTAAGCGGTGTAAACGTGCGAATGGCATGACGTGGTGGCGGAGCCCAGCGCAAGGTAGGGAGGGCTGTCCCCAGCCCTCCGCCGTAAGCGGTGTAAACGTGCGAATGGCATGACGTGGTAGCGGAGCCCAGCGCAAGGTAGGGAGGGCTGTCCTCAGCCCTCCGCCGTAAGCGGTGTAAACGTGCGAATGGCATGACGTGGTAGCGGAGCCCAGCGCAAGGTAGGGAGGGCTGTCCCCAGCCCTCCGCCGTAAGCGGTGTAAACGTGCGAATGGCATGACGTGGTGGCGGAGCCCTGCGCTGGCGGCTTGCGGTGGGGTGGTGTTCTAGCAGGGTGCTCTTATCGCGATAGACCACGGCTGCTTGGGGACAAGCAGCCCTACCTGCGCCGGGCATACGAGCACCCAGCGCGAGAAGGTAGGGAGGGCTGTCCCCAGCCCTCCGCGTGAGCCGGATGTGTGATCGAATGACATGACGTGGTGGCGGAGCCCTGCGCTTGTGCTGGGATGCATGCTGAAGCGCGAGCCCCCCCTGAAGCAAGGCATGCCCCATCCCCTGCCCGGCTGGATTTGTGGCGGAATGGCTGCTGCGAGTCTCGTAATAGCATTGCCTCAGATGCTCGGATTTGCTTAAAATCCCTCAATAACGATGATCCTGCAAATCCAGTGCCCCAGCTGTCAGGCTGCTCTCTCCGTCGAGCAGCGCTTCGCAGGCAGCCAGATGCAATGTCCCTTCTGCCAGCAAGTGTTTGCGGTGGCTCCGCCTCCGGTCGTCCCCGTCGTCCAGGCTACAAGGGTGGTATCCGCCCCGCCGGTGCAGAGACCGGCAGGGCCGCCAGCGAGTGGCAGGCCGCAGCCTCGTGGTCCTCAGGCGGCAGCCAAGGCTGCGCCGAAGCCCGCCGCGCAGGCCAAGGGCATGACGGGCATCATCGTCAGCCTGGTGCTGGTGGCGGGGCTCGTGCTCGGCGGGGGCTGGTATCTCTATGGGATGGTGAAAAATTACCAGTCCGAGGACGAGCAGCTGGATGCCGCCATCAAGAGCCAGCTGGAGGCCAAACGTGCGGCCTCTGCCAAAGCCAAAAAGGAGGAGGAAGACGAGAAGGCCACCCTCATGGCCTCGCTCAAAAAGCTGGTCTCCGAGCAGCTCTGCCAGGGAAATGACAAGGTGGCCGGGGAGATCCTGCGGGAGATCGACGCTGTCATAGCCGAGGCGGACAAGCTCATGGCCGACGCGAGCATCGACAATGATCCCTCCGACATGCGGGCGTTTCTGGCCGAGCACATGGAGGGCCGCCTGAGGGCCAATCCCACCATCTATCACTGGCTGGGCGGCAGGATGTCACCCAAGGATTTCTGCGGCCTGCTCTTTGGCGTCCAGCCGCAGCAGCAGGTCAGGAGGGAGCGCGGGCAGGTGGCCGATTTCCTCGTCGCAGGCAATTACGCCGCCACGGGCACCGGATTTTACATCTCCAACGATGGCTGGCTGCTGACCAACGAGCACGTGGTGCATGACGCCACCGAGGTGGATGTGCGCGGTGCCGATGGCGTCATCCGCCGTGCCCAGGTGGTGAAGACCGACCTGCAGGGAGACGTGGCGGTGCTGAAGACCGGCGAGCCTTCGCCCCGGTGGCTGCCTCTCGCGCCGCAGGAGGGCACGATGGGGGCGGCTGTCTTCACGGTGGGCTTCCCCAATGCCACCGTGCAGGGAGTCGAGCCCAAATTTACCGACGGCCGCATCAGCAGCCTCAGCGGCATCCGCGATGACAAGGACCACTACCAGATCACGGTGCCTGCACAGCCGGGCAATTCCGGCGGCCCGCTGGTGGACGTCAAATCAGGCGCCATCGTCGGCATCGTCTCCGCCATTCTCCGAGGCCGTGAAAACGTCACCTACGCCATCAAGGCCCGCGTGGCCGCCAGCCTGCTGCAGGCCATCCCCGCTTTCACCGCTGCGCAGGCGCGGATGCCCGCAGGCGCAGACATGGAGACCCTGGCCTCGGAAGTACGCGCCGCCATCGTTCTGGTGTTGGTGAAGAAGTAGCAAGGCGCGGCAATGCTGGGCGTTGCGCAAGCGTGAGGGATCGGGACGATCCCTCTCCGCCAGAGCATGTGCTGGCCGCATGGGATGCTGAACTCCACCCGTAAGCGGTGCGGGGCGCTGATTGGCACGCGAAAGCATCCCATGCATTGGCATGCCACGAGACACTCGAAAGCGGCAGCTTCGCGTGCCGCACTCCAAATTCGCTGCGCGCGCTCTGGCGCTATTTGGAGTGCGGTCGCGGAGGGAGGAACGACCGCAGCTACCGCTTTTCGTGGGCCGAGTGACGATGCGAGCATCACGCAGCAATGAGAGGCAGAGGCTGGGGTGCGAGATGTGGCGCACGCGGGCCAGTCAGCCCACGCATGTCACGAGACTGCATCCTGTGGGCCACGATGGCTGCGGCCTTTCCGCTCAATGTACACTCAGCCAGGATGAGCCATCCCCATCCGCCTGCCGCTCAAGCCCGCATCACAGGCTCATCGGGATCTTGGAGGCCTCCACCGAGAGGGCGGGCGGGATGACGCGGCGGAAGTCGTCCAGGGACACCGGCTTGGTCAGGAAGGCGTTCATGCCACACTCGCGGCACTCCTCCTTCACGCCCGTGAGGGCATGCCCCGTCATGGCGATGATGGCGGGCTGGTGCTTGAGCTGGAAGTTTCCCCGGATGCGGCGGGTGGCCTCCACGCCGCCCATCACCGGCATCTGCAGGTCCATGAAAATAATGTCGTAGCCGCCCTGCGCCACCATGCTCACCGCCTCCTCGCCGTTGTTGGCGATGTCCATGTGCACATACCCCAGGCGCTGCAGCAGCATGGTGGCTATTTTCTGGTTCAGCGGCTGGTCTTCCACCAGCAGGATGTGCGCGGGGTTCTGGCTGGCAAAGTTGTCCGCCTCCGCCTTGGCGGCCTTGGCGATGGCGCGGTTGGTGGCGGCAGACACCTGCGCATCGTGCCCGCCAGCGGCGGCGCGTGCAGCGGCATGCTGGGAGATGGGCGGCGGGGCGGGTGTCTCCAGCACGGAGGCTGACTCAAAGGTGGCCGCCATGGGCTGCGCAGCAGGCGGCATCATATACTGCGGCGCAGGCTGCATCGGCGGCTGCATGCCGGGCTGCGGGGCTGCGGGCATGTAGCCGTGCTGCATCATGGGCATGACCATGCCCGGAACCTGCGTCTGTGGTCCCACTGGCTGCGGGTAGTAGGGCTGGGGTGCCGCTGCCTGCGGCGCCATGGGCTGGGGTGCAGGGCTGGTCATCGGGCGCATAGCGGTCATGGACTGCGGGCTCATGTAGCCCTGCGCAGCAGGTGCCGGACCAGATGGCGCGGTGGCGTTCACAATGGGCGAGAGGACGACCCGCCGTGGCATGCGGTAGAGCTCTGACATGGTGCGCAGCAGTTCGCGGCGTTTGATGGGCTTTGAAAGGCGCGAGTGCCGGCTGCCTGCAGGCGGGCTGAAGCGGTCGCGGTCCAGCTTGGCGCTGGTGATGCTCATGATGGTGATGATGGCCGTGCCGCGCATGGCGGCGGCATTCAGCATCTGCACCGCCTCCTCGTGCTGCAGGCCGGAGACATCCAGGATAAAGAGCCCCGCCTCCTCGATCATCGCGTCCAGTTCTGGCAGGGAGCGCTGTTTGAGCATGCGCACCATCATGCCCCATTGCATGAGGGACTGGTTCAGCACCTGCAGTGTGGTGGGGTGCGCGCTGTACACGGTCACGGGCCTGCCCTTCACCACATCCATCCAGGCCAGCTCCTCCTCGCGGGATTCATCATCCGCAGCCACCGCCAGCGGCAGCTCAAAGAAGAAGTCGGAGCCCCTGCCCTCCTCGCTCACCACGCTGATCTCTCCCTGCATCAGCTTCACCAGCTTCTTGGAGATGGCCAGCCCCAGGCCGGTGCCGCCGTATTTGCGCGTGGTGGAGGTGTCTGCCTGATTGAAGGCCTGGAAGAGCTGCCCGATCTTTTCCGGCGGAATGCCGATGCCCGTATCGCGCACAGAGAAGTGCAGCAGCGTGCGGTCCCCCTGCGGCGTCTGGCGGGAAACCTGGCGCACGAGGATGAGGATCTCACCCTTTTCGGTAAACTTGATCGCATTGCCCACCAGGTTCACCAGGATCTGCTTGATGCGCTGGAAGTCGCCCAAAACCTTGCGCGGCAGCGCGGAGTCGATGTGCACATTGAGCTCGATGTTTTTCTCCGCCGCCTTGTGGGAGAAGACGTCTGTCGTCTCGCTCAGCAGCTTCTCGATGTCCACCGGCAGCTTCTCCATGTCCATCTTGGCGGACTCCAGCTTGGAGAAGTCCAGGATGTCATTGATCACGTGCAGCAGGGACTCGCCGCTGGAGCGGATCATGCGCACCAGCTCCTCCTGCTCAGGGTCCAGCCCCATTTCAATGAGCAGGCTGGTGGTGCCGATGATGCCGTTCATGGGCGTGCGGATCTCATGGCTCATGTTGGCCAGGAAGCTGCCCTTGGCCGCGGTGGCGGTTTCCGCCTGCCGCTTGGCGGCCTCATACTCCACCAGCAGCGTGTGCTTGCGCTGGTCGTCCTCCTGGAGGTGGGAGATCATCGAGTTGAACTCCGCCTGCAGCATGTCCAGGTCGTCAAAGCCATTTGCAGGCACGCGCACGTTCATGTTGCCGGCACGCATGGCGCGGAAGGCATCCATGAGCGCACGCGTCTTGCGCGTGATGCGCCGCCCGATGATGTAGAAGCCGAAGACCGCAAAGCTCAGCCCCGCGCAGGCTCCCAGGATCGGCACGGTCAGGCGCTGCGCATTGAAAAGATGCCTCAGCTGCACCAGCGGCTGCCGGGCGATGAAGGCCCCCGCCACATGACCGGTGCGCCCGTAGAGCGGCCCGGCGCTGATGAGCCAGTGGTCGCCTCCATTGATTTCCAGCTGGCGGTTCTCGCTGGTATCATCCATCACCAGGCTGCTGCCGGCCATCACGCGGTAGATGAGGTTGTGCATGTGCTCCGCCGTGGGCTCCTCGATCACGCAATTCTGGCAGATGGGCAGGATGACGATCGGCGGCGACTCAGACATGGGGGGCGTGCCCGGCCCGGGTGCCTGGCGTGGCGCCACCAGCTCCACCTGCAGGCCCAGGCTTTGCAGCGCAGGCGGCACATCCACCGTCTGCAGCCGCATGCGCAGGCGTGTCTCATTTTCCCACGTGAGAGGGGCCACCCCTGTGAGCTCCCCGTCCGTGAGCACCTGCCGGTTCAGCTCCATCTGCCCTGCCAGCGCCACAGCCCCGAGATAGGAGCTCTGCACAAAGCGCAGGGTGATGAACTCCTGCCAGACGAATCCAGCAGCAGTCGCCCCAGCCCCCACCAGCACGGCAAACATGCCGAGCAGCGTGAAGCGGTTGGCGATCTGAAAATGAAACCTCATGAGATGGCACCAGGTTGATAGCCAGAGTAGCCCGACTCTGCGGCTTCAGGCTCCTGGACCATGGCCCGGCGCACCGCCAGCCCCAGGCTCTCCAGATTGAAGGGCTTGTGCA
This sequence comes from Prosthecobacter vanneervenii, assembly GCF_014203095.1. Taxonomy (NCBI): domain Bacteria; kingdom Pseudomonadati; phylum Verrucomicrobiota; class Verrucomicrobiia; order Verrucomicrobiales; family Verrucomicrobiaceae; genus Prosthecobacter; species Prosthecobacter vanneervenii. Next base: position 288,981 of record NZ_JACHIG010000002.1, read on the forward strand.
GCACATCCACAAAGCCGATCGCCTGGCAGAGATCCTTCACATCTTCCTGAAAGTAGCCGCTGCACGCGATCACGGGCAGCCGGGGGTCGCACGCACGCAGCCACTCCAGCACCTCAAAGCCCGAGGCACCGCCCGGCATCGTCAGATCCAGGATGGCCACGGAGAAACGCTGCCCGTCCTCCAGCCCGGTGCGCACCAGCTCCAGCGCCTCCTCGCCGCTGCGGCAGGCCACCGTTTCAAAACCGTGGGACTCCAGCACGGCCTTGCCCACGGCAAGCACATGCGGCTCATCATCGACAATCAACACACGTGCGACGGCACGCGAAACCATATCACGAGACAGGAGCTGGGTGGTCGGATTCATGGCTGCTGGATGGGAGTGAGAGGTCAAAATTCAAAAAAAGGTGGGCCTGTCCTACATGGCGGTGTAGCTGAGGCATTTGATCTCATCGAGGGACGTGTGCCCGCCGATGACCTGCTGCAGCCCCTCCTGGTAGAGGGAGCGGAAGCCGTTTTTAAAGGCGGCTGCACGCATGGCGCTGAGCGGTGCGCCGTCTTCGATCAGGTCGCGCAGCTCGTTGTTCACCTCGCACAGCTCCATGAGCGCCACACGTCCGGCGTAGCCGGTGCCATGGCACTCATCGCACCCGCGCGCGGTATAGATGGGAGTCGTCAGCGGCTGGGTGATCACGGCCTGCTTGGCCATCAGCTCCTGCACATCCTGCGGCACCTGCATGGGCTGCTTGCAGTAGCTGCACAGGCGGCGGCCCAGGCGCTGGGCCTGGCTCAGCGCCAGGGAGTCTGCCAGCAGGTACTTTTCCACCCCCATGGACAGCAGTCGGGAAACCGCACGCAGTGAGTCATTCGCATGCAGCGTGGTCAGCACCAGATGGCCCGTGAGGGAGGCATTCACCGCCGCGCCAGCTGTCTCGGCATCACGAGACTCACCGATCAGGATGATGTCCGGGTCGGCACGCAGCAGGGCACGCAGCCCGTTGGCAAAGTCCAGCCCGCGTGCATTGTTCGTCTGCGTCTGGTTGATGCCTTCGATCTCGTATTCGATGGGGTCTTCGATCGTCTGGATGTTCACCCCTTCATCGTTCACGCTGTTGAGCAGCGCGTAGAGCGTGGTCGTTTTACCAGAGCCGGTGGGGCCTGTCACCAGCACCAGCCCCTGGTCGCGCTGCATGGTGCGGTTCAGGATGTCGATCTGCCGCTGGGACAGATTGAAGTCCGAGAGGCGCTTCACCCCGTCCTGCTTGTCGAGGAAGCGCATGATCACCTTCTGGAACTCACGGCGCGTGGGCACGGCGGCCACACGGACATCCACGCGGCGGCGGCCGATGGACAGCGCCATGCGCCCGTCCTGGCACTCCTGCCGGTTCTGGCTCATGCCAGCGTAGTTTTTCAGCAGTGCCACGTAGCGGTTCAGCTGGCTCTCCGGCGCGGTCATGATGGTCTTCATCGTGCCGTCCATGCGCGCACGGAAGCGCGTGAAGTTGTAAAACTTCTCCAGGTGCAAGTCAGACGCACGGCAGCGAATGGCGGTGAAAAGCGCCCACTGCACCAGCTGCTCGGGCTCGTGGTTCGGGTTCTGCGGATTCACCCGGGCCATGTCCTCCGGGGAGATCTCCACCACGGTGCCGTCGTCCGCCACCGTGAGCGCAGCGCCCTCCAGCGAAGCCACCGCGCTCGCGTCAAAGGTGGCTCCGGCGCGGTTGATCGCCTCGCGAATGCCCGCCAGGTCTGCGAGCACAGGCACAATCTTCACCGAGGGATTGCCCATCGACAGCCACTCGTCTTCAAAGGCGTAGCAGTCGGAGCTCTCGCTCAGCAGGAAGACCACCTGCTTGCCAATGTAGAGCGGGTAAACATTGTGCCGCTCCAGCAGCGGCAGGGGGAAAAAGGTCTGCCTCTGCGCCTCTGTGGCGCTGTACACCAGCGTGCGGCAGCCGCTGACCAGATGCTGCAGCGCCACGCCCATGTTGCGCTGCACCACATTGAAATGCGTGATTCCGAGCACCTCGGACTTGCCCTTCTGCGCCTCGTAAAAGCCTTTCAGCTTGGTGATGTCCGCAGGCTCATAGGGGTAGTTGTCCAGCAGCCACTTGAAGGTGCCCTCCAGACCCAGGTCTGAAAACACCGGCGGCTGGAGCTGCTCCATCGCGTTGGACTGCGAGATGGGCATCTGCCCAAAACGCTGCACCAGGTCCTTGCGGGTGTTTTGGTACTGCTCCTGCGTGATCAGGACGCGAATCGTCAGAAAGTGCGGCACGCCCCACAGATCCCCGGCACGCGGGTTGTGGTGCGCCATCACCAGCAGCGGCCCGATCGTACTCACCGGCAGCCAGGGGTCCGCCACATAGGGCACACGGCCCAGCTTGCGGATCAGGCGCTCGGCCTCAGGAGAGCAGCTCTCGCGCAGCAGCGTCACCGGCAGCATGCCGTGCTGCAGCGCCAGTCCTTCGATCGACTGGATTGCTAAGATCGCTGTCTGCCGCGCCTCAACTATCGTGTTAGGCAGATTACTCGCAGCCCCAAAGGATTTTGAGGCTGGCTTGTGCTGAGGGATCTGGAGGGGGGCAGACATGGTGCGGGGCAGCTTCAGTTTCCTGCCATCTGGAAATCGGGCGGGAACGCGAAAGGCGTTGTAAAATCCGTTCCATCAAAATTCATCAGCAGGCCGCTGCCGCTGTCTCCGGGTTCCAGCACCTTGAAGACTTTTCCCGTCCATTGCAGACGGTAGTCCTTGGTGCTGCTGGACGTGCCCGGATTGTAACGCGGGTCAATATAGGGGGAGCCAAGCTTGGCACGGTAGCTGTTTGGGTCGCGGTACTGCAGGGTGCGCAAAATCGCCAGTTCATCCCCGGCATTGTCGCCCATCGGCGAAAACACGATCTGGTAGTTCTGCTGCGCAAAGGTGTACACCGCCCGGTTAAGCATTTCCTGCCTCTCCTGAGTCAGCGCTATTTTCCCGCCTTCCAGATATTGGTTCATGGCGTTCACGGTGATCGCCGCCAGCACCGAGAGAATGGAGATCACGATGACCAGTTCCGTCATCGAAAATCCGGCGGCGCACCGCCCCTGCTGCCAGGGGGCGTTGCGCGTGCGATTTCCGTTGGAACCAGCGAGGGTCATTCAGGGAGATTTCGGTTTAGTAGTAGATGACCCCTGTCGGGCTCGACAGAGACACCTTGGTCATGGACGTGATGGACGGGGGGAAAGTCACCGCATAACCGGCCGGCAGATACACGGCCAGCGACGACTCTGCGTAGCTGAGATAAGGACGCAGGAGATTGTATTTGGCGTCATTGGAACCCGCAGAGGCCCAGTCCAGCGCAGCCTGGGTGCGCCCCCGCACCTGCATGAAACTGGCCTGGGCCAGGTTCAGAGCCTCCGCGCGCGCGATTGCCAGATTGCGCTCGCTGTCGCTGCGCATGCGCGTCACGGACGGGATCGCCATGAAAGCAATGATGCCAATGATCGACACGCAGGCCATCATCTCCACGAGCGAGAAACCGCGTGGCTTGAGTCTGCTGTAAATGAAGGCAAAGGGGCTCATGGAAAAGAAGGCTGCGGCTTACTGCGTCACCAGATTCACCCGTGGAAAATCATCGCTCTGCCAGTCCGGGAGCGTGATGTACTGCTGCGAATTGACCAGGGCCTCCGTCTGAAGCTGCCCGCCACTGGAATAGCTGAGAAATTGATCCGCCGTTGTCTGGTCCACAAATCCAGCCCTCTGGATGGGATCGGCTGCGCCCGGTGTGGGCACCAGAAGGTTGAAGCGCCCCAGCGAGTTGCCGGCGCTGTTGTATCTGGCACGTATGTTTTCCAGACTCTGAAACTGAGCCGAAGTGCTGTTCACGCGGGTCTGGGCCATCACCCAGGCTGTCACCGCGCTCTGCAGCGATGCCTGCTGCTGCCTGGAGAGAACACGGTAGCTGTCGCGTGCGGCATTGGAGATGGCTGCGACCACGATCGATGACATGATGCCGATGATGGCAATCGTGAAGATCGCCTCGACAAAGCTGAATCCATGCTGCCGTCTGGAAGTGGCCATGTTCATAAGAGTCAATGCCGCGTAACCATGCCTGTCATAAAAAAGCCGCCGGGGAGAAACCTCCCCGGCGGACGAGAAGCGTCCGAATCTGTTGCTTTTGAGATCAACAAAGAACCGGGCGATGCACTACACGATCCTCAGATTACTGAGCGGAGGAGGTCGTGGTGTAGTTGAGCTGCTTGTTGCTGTTGTCCCAGCTCAGGTAGCTGATCACAGTGCTGCGGTCTTCGGCGTTGATGGCGCCGGAGGTGAAGAGCTTGCCCTTGAAGGCGCCCTGGGTGGGGGTCAGACCACCTTCAGCGGCGGCAACTGCGGAAGCAGTGTCGGTGATGGCGGTGGTGTCAACGCCAGCGGCGATGGCGGCGTTCACCACGGAAGCGACGGTCTGAGCGTTGCGGCGAGCAGAGGCGTCACGAGCGCTGGCGTTCAGGTTGCCGATGTTCGGGATGGCGATGGCGGCGATGATACCGATGATGGCGATCACGACGAGCATTTCCACGAGGCTGAAGCCAGACTTGCGGGAGGGATTGAGCTTGATGTTTTTCATAGTGTTTGTGTGTGTTTTGGCTGTTGGTGTTATTTCGAGTTGATCAGCTCGTTGAGTTGCTCAGCTTCGAATTATGAGAATTATAATTTGAACCGAAAATATGTTCAACGAATTTTTTCATAATTTTTACAAATTGAACGATTTATAGCAAATTTGAATATCTAAACCGCCCCTCATTGAGGTGGGATGATGGGCAGAAATAGCGTCTGAATACGGCCAGAAAGGCCTGCGACCACTACGATTGACGCGCACCGCCCCACATCCTTCGTCCGCGCAAACTGCCCCCGGATGAATCCATTATTTAATTGGTTATAAATGATTTACTATCAAGCCGTCTTCCCTGCCTGTTCACGATGGGCGCAGCTTGTTCACATCACCGCCACCTGCTTTAGCGCCTCGGCCCCTAGGAAACGGAGACCGCTGCCACGAGACCTGCACTGGTAAGCCTTACCTTATTATCAATTTTATAATCTAAATGGAATTTAAGGCGTTTTTAAACCCAGATGAAGCTGAAACGGGGGAGGCCACGCTCCATGATGCTATCGTGGCCCCACTACGCAGACGAGAATCCAAATCACCTGCTCGCCAAAGCTCCAGAAGCTGACAAAGTGCTGCATGATTCTCCTCAAAGCGTCTCTGTTCCTGCTCTCGGGCCTGTGTGTGGCTGCCATGGCCGCAGAAACACCAGCTGCCGCAGAACTCAGCCCTCCGGTGGTCGTCGTCCCAGCAGAGGTGCACGAGATCGCGCCTGAAATGGTGGAACGCCAGCTCGTGGACCACCCGGAGACGGTGATCATCGACGTACGCCAGGAGGAGGAGCGCCAGAACCGTGGCTACATCCTGAACTCCATCAATCTGGACTACTTCCACGGCCAGAAGACCCTGGACCTGCTGGCGCAGATGGACAAGACCAAGCCCTGCATCGTGTACTGCGCCCTCGGCGGACGGGCGCAGCGCATCGCGGTGGAGATGCACAAGATGGGTTTCAAGAACATCCTGCTGCTCAAAGGCGGCTTCAATGCGTGGACAGCCGCCGGGCAGGCTGTGGCGCGCTGAGACGGCGCTTCATGCCGCCTGCAGCTACCGCAGCACGAGCTTTTCCCCGCAGCGCATGACCTTGCAAGGCTGCTCCAGCCGCGCGCAGGCAGTCACAAATTCATCCGGGGTGTCGGTATTGAACTCAAACATCTCATAGTGGCAGGGCACCACCAGGCCTGCTCCCCCCGCCTTGGCCAGCGCGGCGGCCTCGGCGCCGTTCAGATTGCCAGCTACGCGGCGCTCCGGCTTGTTGCCATTGATGGGCAGCAACATGAGATCGCAGCGGTGTGCACGCACCTGCGCCACGATGTCGTCATGCCACAGGGTGTCGCCGCTATGGTAGATCGTGAAGGGGCCGCATTTGACGATGTAGCCTATATAGTGACAGCGGCCCTGGGAATCCCGCAGAACTTCATTGTGCCGGGCCACCACGCCGTGGATTTCCCACAGGCCTTCGGAGTAGATGCCATCGTCGCCAATACCACAATAGACCACCTCCTGCCCTCCCAGGCGTTTTTGTGCCTCCGGGATGATGGGATGCGGCAAATAGAGCCTGAAACCTGGATTTGCCTGCGCCAGCGGGATGAGGGTCTCGCCATCCAGATGATCAGTGTGCACGTGGCTGGCCGTCACGCGGGAGATGCCGGTGAGCAGGCGCGGGTCCACGCAGCGCTCGGTCATGCGCACGTGGGGCTTGTCCGTGGTGGCATACTTCTTGGTCAGCGAGTCGGAGAGGTAGGGATCAAACAGCATCCTCTCCCCTGCCCACTGCACCAGAAAGCCGCTCTGCCCCAGCCACCAGACGTGGAGAGAGTCCTTGTCATGGGGCGCAGCGGCGATGTCTGCCAGCAGGGTTTCGTCTTTTTGAAGAGGAATGATCATGCACCGAATTGAATGGCTGCGATTTTTTCCGCCATATCGTGACCGGCACAGAAGACCAGCTCCGCCGCCGCCGAGCGGGACATGCGCGCATGCAGGGCCACCACGCGGCCCATGCTCTGGCCGTCCACAAAAGCCTGCAGCGGGCGATGCTCGGGGTCGATGTTGCGGATCTCGACCGTGGTGTCAGGCGATAGCAGGGCGCTGCGCCAGTGCGCAGGCTGCAGCACGTTGGAGCCTACCAGCAGCCAGGCGGGGGTGTCTGCCAGCAGCGGAGCCGCGCCCATGCTGCGGGCGTAGGCGGTGGAACCGGCGGCCGTGGCCACCAGAGCGCCATCGCACACCAGCTTGGGGATGCGTTTGACGTGGTTCACGGTGATCTCCAGCCACGCGGACTGGCTGGTGGCGCGCTCCACCCAGGCATCATTGAAGCCATGCGCCGAATGCCTGCGCCCCTGCTCGTCCTCCACTTCGAGGAAAAGCATCGGCATCTGGCGGAAAATCACGTCACAAGGAGGAAAGGCATGCGCCGCGACCTGCTCCGGCGGATTCAGCAAAAAGCCCAGATGGCCCGCATTGATGCCGAAAAAGGGCAGTCGTGCGCGCCAGTGCTCGCGGATACTGCGGAGCATCGCGCCATCGCCACCGACGACATTGATGAAATCGGCGTCCTCTGCGCGCACATGGGCGCCATCCAGGGAGTCGCAGAGAGTTTTCACCTTGGGAATGGCCTGATCTGCCTGGAGGAAGTATTTGGCGTCGTCCAATGTCCCGCGTGCCCAGGTGCCCGGAACGGGCGCACGATAGAGACCGTAGCGTGCCATGTAGGCCTGCGCACGGGGTGGCACCAGATCATTCACCGGCTGGCCATGCACCAGGTGATCGCGGATCATGGTGCTGGAACCTTCCACCACCAGCTCGACGATCTGGGAATGAGGCGGCAGATCGTCGTCGCTGAGGGTATAGCCGGGGCGTTTGAGGACGGCGAAATTGGCCTGCTGCCAGAGCTCCGCGCCGCGCTCCCAGGTGCGCTGGATCATGGAGGCCCCGCGTGAGCCGCCGGCCACCAGGTCCGCGCCCACCACGTGCCAGACCTCTCCCTGCGTCTCAAAACGCTGCTGGAGCTGGTAATTCCGGGTAAAACTGTCCTGCTCGAAGTCAAAAAGGTCCACAATGACCCCGGGCAGGCAGCCAAAGACAATATCCGCCAAGGCAGCGCGATAAACGGCAGGAACACTGCCGGTGACCGGCTTGTCGGGCCGTGGGCCGCAGGGGATGACCCGGACCTCATCAAAGAGCTGGGTCAGCCGGGTGGCGATGGCCGCATGGTGGTTCCCGGGTGGGTTAAAGCTGCCTCCAAAAATAGCGATGCGCTTTGGCATTCGTCATCCTGCCAGCGCTGCGCCCGAGTGCAAGCACGTCGGCAGGGCTTTGGCGCAATGTCACCGAAAAGGCTGCTTTCTGTGTCGGATCCGGCAAAAGCGGGCCGCAGGGCATGGGAAGATGCGGAATGCGGCAAAAATTTCTTATTCCTACTTGATTTATATATTTTGGAGGAATATATACCGGTCACATAGCCTCAGACATCGCATTCAGCGCTGTCCTGCCATTCCTGGGACTGACCGGACCACCAGAAACACTCTTGATGTGTTTTCATCTGATTCGTTCAGTCCCATGCCGCACACGCCCACCGCTTGAAACGGAGACAATCCTTTTCTACCGCTGACGCCTGCCAGAAAACTGGATACCGAAGCCAGCAACGCCACCGAGACATGTTTTTCACCCAAGCCCTCAAACCCAAAACTCCAGCCGCACTGGCCCTGCTCCTCGTGGCAGCCACGACGGGCTGGGGTGCTGACACCGCCGGCAGCAAGATCACACGCGGTACGTTTTACCAAAACCCGCTGAGCTTTGGCACCACGCGCGATCCGGACCCGCCCAAGTATGCGCGCAATCTGAGCGAGATCGGGGTGGATTCCCTGCTGAACGTGAAGTGGCTGGACATCGGGCTGGACTACCGTTTCCGCTATGAGTACCGGGACAACGACCTCCGGCGCATCCAGTCCTCGCTGGACCAGCCGCTGCTGCACCGCACGCGGGCCTACATCGGGATCAAGGACATCCTGGACCCGTTCCGTTTTGCGTTTGAGATGCAGGATGCCCGGCGTGAGAACAGCCAGTTTGCCCGCGACAACCGCGACGTGAACGAGTTTGCGATCACGAGGCTGTATGGCGAGCTATACTTCAAGAACCTGCTGGGGCGCGATGCCATCGGCAGCAGCCGCCCGGTGAGCGTGCGCTTTGGGATTCACAACTTTGAATTCCTGGACCGTCGACTCCTCTCCAACAATGAGTGGCGCAACACGGCGAACACCTTCAAGGGCTTCCTGGGCAGCCTGGGGCAGGAGAGCAATGACTGGCAGGTGGACCTGCTGGCAGTGCAGCCGCTGAACCGTCAGAAGTATGCCTGGGACAGCCCGGTGCAAAAGCAGTGGGTGTATGGCGTGATCGGCCACTGGCGGCGCTGGTCCGACCTCGTGACACTGGAGCCCTACTACCTGGCGATGAACCAGTCTCCGCTGCCTGGAATCGCAGACTACCAGGTGCACTCCCCCGGCCTGCGTGCCTACGGCGTGGTGGGCACCACGGGGCTGGACTACGACTTCAGCCTGACCTACCAGACCGGGCGCAACGGGACACGCACCATCCAGGCCTATGCGGGCACCTTTGAGCTGGGCTACACCTTTGCCTCCAATCCGTGGAAGCCACGCCTGAGCCTCTTCTACGGACGTGCGAGCGGCGACCACAACCCGAATGACAACAAGGACAACCGCTTCCAGCGCTTCTACGGCTTCAGCCGGTCATGGTCTGCCAATGACTACATCACCTACCAGAACGTGAGCACGCCCACCGTGCGTCTGGAGATCAAGCCACACCAGAATCTGCGCCTGGACATGAACTGGAGCGCCTACTGGCTGGAAAGCGCCACGGATGTCTATTCTGTGGGCAATGTCATCCAGGTGCAGGATAAAACCGGAAGAAGCGGCAACTACCTGGGCAGCGAGTATGACATCCGCGCCCGCTACACGTGGGATCCGAAAACCGAGATCACCGTGGGCTACTCCTACTTTCAGTCCGGAGGCTACGTGAAAGCGCAGCTCCACCGAGACCACACGAACTTCGCCTACTTCCAGCTGAGCCGACGCTTCTTCTAACCCACGTCACCAAAGCCAGCCCCTGCTTTTTTCAGGCCGCCGTAGCCGGTCAAGGGGCGTGCCATGCCAATTTTTTCCATCCCATTCCTTCAATCCCCCCCGCAAACGCCATCTCTTATGAAAACAACCCTGACACTCATCACCACCGCCCTGCTGGGCCTCGCCGCACAGGCAGCCGACTTTGAGCTGCTGAACGTCTCCTACGACCCCACCCGCGAACTCTACGCGGAGTACAACAAAGCCTTTGCCAAGCACTACAAGGAAACAGCCGGCAAGAAGGTGAGCATTGATCAATCCCACGGCGGCTCCGGCAAGCAGGCGCGCGCCGTGATCGACGGCCTGGAGGCTGATGTGGTGACGCTGGCGCTGGCGGGAGACATTGACGTGATCGGACAGCAGGCGGGCCTCATCTCCAAAGACTGGCAAAAGCGCCTGCCCAACAGCAGCGCGCCCTACACGAGCACGATCGTCTTTGTGGTGCGCAAGGAGAACCCGAAAAACATCAAGGACTGGGACGACCTGGTGAAGGAAGGCGTGAACGTGGTGACGCCAAATCCCAAGACCTCCGGCGGTGCGCGCTGGAACTATCTGGCCGCGTGGGCCTATGCGCTGAAGAAATACGGCAGCGAGGCCAAGGCGAAGGAGTACATCACAGCCCTCTTCAAAAACGTGCCGGTGCTGGACACAGGCGCACGTGCGGCGACCACGACCTTTGCGCAGCGCGGCATCGGCGATGTGTTTCTCTCCTGGGAAAACGAGGCCTGGCTGATCCAGCGCGAGTTCCCGGGGCAGACACAGATCATCGTGCCCTCCATCAGCATCCTGGCCGAGCCGACGGTAGCCGTGGTGGACAAGAACGCCGAGAAAAAAGGCACCACCGAAGTGGCGAAGGCTTATCTGGAATACCTCTACTCCCCGGAAGCACAGGAGATCATCGGCAAGCACTACTACCGCCCGCGTGATGCTGCAGCCGCAGCGAAATACAGCGCCCGCTTTCCGAAGCTAAACCTCGTGACGATCGACGGCGACTTTGGTGGCTGGAGCAAGGCGCAGAAGAAGCATTTCGATGACGGCGGCATCTTTGACCAGATCTACCAGGGCGGAAAATAAACACATCCCACAGCTCCCGCGCAGCAAAGCAGCGCTTGAAACCATGAAACTCCCACCTCATTTGCAGTTCACCGGCAGACAGGCCGCCCAGCGTGGCGGTGTGCTGCCCCCGAGCACACGACTGATGACTGAAATTGATCCCCCAGAGCAGGGCGTCTTCATCCCGAAGATCGTCAGCAAGCCCCTGAAGAAGGGGCATGGGATCAAGATCGGCATCTTTGCAGGCATTCATGGCGATGAAGAGGCCGGCACGCTGGCCACGCAGGAGCTGATCCGCTGGGCGGCTGAAAAGCCTGAGGAACTGCATGACTATGAGCTGCACTTTTACCCGATCTGCAATCCCACGGGCCGCACGCTGGGCACACGCCACAGCCACAGCGGGCTGGACCTGAACCGCGAGTTCTGGTTTGGCTCCACGGAGCCAGAGGTCGTTTATCTGGAAGGCGAACTGAGGCGCGAGCGGTATGAGGGAATCATCTCCCTGCACTCGGACGACACCTCGGACGGCTGTTACGGCTTTGTGAGCGGCGCGCTGCTGAGCGAGCATCTGCTGGAGCCTGCGCTGCAGGCGGCGGCGGAGCATCTGCCACGCAACGAGCAGCACATCATCGACGGATTCCTGGCCTCCCGTGGCATCATCAAGGAAGGTTACCTGGGCATCCTCAGCGCGCCGCCGGAACAGCGACCGCATGCGCTGGAGATCGTGTTTGAAACGCCTGCGCTGGCCCCGATGGACGCGCAGGTGAAGGCCACGGTGGCAGCGGTGAAACGCATCCTGGCGGAATACCGCGAGCTGCAGGCCTACGCAGCCAATCTGTAACCCCAAGCACACACACGCCCCTCATGTCATCTCCACGGCATGTGCTGCCGGGCTTCAGGCTTTCGCTCGGCTTCACCATCACTTATTTAAGCCTCCTTGTGCTGTTTCCGCTCTCCATGCTTTTGTGGAAGGCTACCAGCGGCGGGTGGGACCACATGATCTCCACGCTGACGCAGGCACGCGTGCTGGCGTCTCTGAAGCTGAGCTTTGGGGCGTCCTTTGCGGCGGCACTGGTCAATGCAGTCTTTGGCCTGATCACAGCCTGGGCGCTGGAGCGCTACAGCTTTCCCGGCCGCCGCCTGCTGGATGCGATGGTGGACCTGCCTTTTGCGCTGCCGACGGCGGTGGCGGGCATCGCACTGGTGACGCTGTATGCGCCGAACGGCTGGATCGGAGCCTGGCTGGCGAAGCATGAGATCAAGGCCGCTTATGCGCCGCTGGGCATCACGATAGCGCTGGCGTTTGTGGGCTTCCCCTTTGTGGTGCGCACGCTGCAGCCGGTGATTGCGGATCTGTCCATGGATGTAGAAGAAGCCGCCGCCTGCCTGGGAGCGAACCGCTGGCAGACGCTGACGCGGGTGGTCTTCCCTGCCCTGCTGCCCTCTACGCTGGCGGGCACGACGCTGGCCTTTGGCCGTGCGGTGGGGGAATACGGCAGCGTGGTGTTCATCTCCGGCAACCTGCCGTTTAAAACAGAGATCGCGCCGCTGCTGATCACGATGCGGCTGGAGGAGTACGACTACTCAGGGGCGGCCACGATCGGTGTCGTGATGCTGGCCGCGTCCTTCCTCATTCTGCTGACGTCCAACCTGCTGACGCAGTGGAGCAAGAAGCGGACGGGAAGAGTGTGAGGATGAGGGCTCTTTGATTCTCTATTTTTCGATTTTTATCCATGCCTGCCATTATTGACCTAGCACCCACTCACGCTGCACGCCCACGCAAGGCGACGGCGGACTCCCTGACCTCACGCATCCTGATCATCGGGATGGCGGTGGGGTTCATGGGGCTGATGTTTGTGCTGCCGCTGATCATCATTTTCCAGGAGGCCTTTCGCAAAGGCTGGGAGGGATTTGCCGAGGCGTTTGACGACCGGGCCACGACGCACGCGATCTGGCTGACGCTGAAGGTTGCGGCGATCACGGTGCCGCTGAACACACTGTTTGGACTGGCGGCGGCGTGGTGCCTCTCGCGCTTCCGTTTCCAGGGCAGACGGCTGCTGAGCTCGCTGATCGAGCTGCCGCTGTGGGTTTCCCCGGTGATCGCGGGCATGGTGTATGTGCTGCTGTTTGGAGCGCAGGGCTTGTTTGGCCCCTCGCTGAAGGAGCATGGGATCAAGATCATCTTTGCGCTGCCGGGGATCGTGCTGAGCACGATCTTTGTGACCTTCACCTTTGTGGCACGCGTGCTGGCGCCGCAGATGGAGGCGCAGGGGCAGGCTGAAGAAGAGGCGGCGATGACGCTGGGAGCGAACGGCTGGCAGATGTTCTGGCGCGTGACGCTGCCAAAGATCAAATGGGGGCTGCTGTACGGCATCATCCTGTGCAATGCGCGCAGCATGGGAGAGTTTGGCGCGGTGTCGGTGGTGAGCGGCCACATCCGCAACAAGACGAACACCGTGCCGCTGCACATCGAGGTGCTGTACAATGAATACCAGTTTGTGCCGGCCTTTGCCGTGGCCTCCGTGCTGGCGCTGCTGGCACTGGTGACCCTGATTTTGAAAACTCTGACGACCACCCAACGAGGAGCAGCATGAGCATCCACATTCACCACATCTCAAAAACTTTTGGCAGTTTCCAAGCCCTGAAAAACGTCGATCTCGAAGTGAACACCGGGGAGCTGGTGGCGCTGCTGGGCCCGAGCGGCAGCGGCAAGACCACGCTGCTGCGCATCATTGCCGGGCTGGAGTTTGCCGACCCAGGAGAGGGCAGCATCCAGTTTCATGGCAAGGAGGTGACAAACCACAGCGCGTATGAGCGCAAGGCGGGCTTTGTTTTTCAAAACTACGCGCTCTTCAACCACATGACGGTGGCGGAGAACATCGCCTTTGGCCTGAAGGTGATGCCACGGGCCACGCGGCCGGAGAGGGAGGACATCGACAAAACAGTGACGGAGCTGCTGCGGCGAATCGCGCTGGAAGGCTATGGCGACCGCTACCCCTCACAGCTGAGCGGCGGGCAGAAGCAGCGCGTAGCACTGGCCCGTGCCCTGGCCGTGGAGCCGCAGGTGCTGCTGCTGGACGAGCCGTTTGGCGCGCTGGACGCCAAGGTGCGCAAGACGCTGCGCAAGTGGCTGCGGCAGTTTCATGATGAGACGAAGGTGACGACCCTCTTTGTGACGCATGACCAGGACGAGGCCTTTGAGCTGGCCGACCGCGTGGTGGTGCTGCATGAGGGAGACATCCAGCAGGTGGGATCGCCACGGCAGCTGAGGGAGAACCCGAAGAACGAGTTTGTGGCGGACTTTCTGGACTGCGTGATGATTTGAGGAAAGGCTGAGGGCGAACGCAAGTCAGCGGCGGCGCGACGATGAGACGCTACTGGAGAGCGCGGTGTAGAAGAGAACTGTGGGTTTGCTTCCCGGATTGTGCGTACATACCCAGGGTCTGCCTCGCTGAGGCTCGGCTGACCCTGGGCTCAAATACTCAGCCCCTTTGGGGCTGGTGTGCAGCGGAGTGATTGGGGCAAAAGTGAACGGACCTTTTTCAATCAATCTTGGCATTACACCACGATCAGTTAAAAACGGGTCTAAAGGTGGAGGCACGAGCTGACGGAGGGGGATCATCTTGATCCCCTCACCTGCAGCGTGTTCGCGGATGTGCGATGGCGCTGGATGATGCGGGAGGCTCGGCTTTGTGGAGGCGCGAGAATGCAGGGCGATGCGGGAGCGTGAGGGATCGGGACCATCCCTCTCCGCCAGAGCGCTGGCTGGGCGCATGAAATACTGGCTTCCACCCATGAGACCCGTTTTCAGCTGTGCGTGGTATTACACGATTCAATCTGAGGAAGAGCCAAGGATGCTGCGAGGCGGATGATGACTCGTTAGTCAGCGTGCTTGCGAGCCGCACAGAGGATTGCCTTCGGCTGGCTTCGCGTTGTGCGGACCACTATGGTGCCCGGGGCCTGGCGTCATTTCACCGGGGGCATGGCTTCCTCGATGGAGGCGTTTTCCTCCATGGTGACGCCGACATGGGAGTGGATCTTGAGGTAGGTCTTGGTGCCGGTGACGTTGTTCAAAATCGGCTCTGCGGACATGGCGATGACGAAGTCGGGGTCGGTGCTTTTGCGGCCTTTGCCAAAGTAGCGCCACTTTATGTCCTGGGTGAGCTCGGCGAACTCCTCCTGAGAGATCACCTGGGTGCCGACCAGCTCCTCCAAGGAGTCAGGAAAGGTTTCTTGATTGCGGCGAGAGTACACGATGCAGGCATTCTGGAGCGTGCAAGCCTGGCTGAGGCCCATTGTGATGCCACCGCGCTGATTTTTCTGCACCCAGCTCCAGCCGAGGGTGGCAGCGGCGATGATGAGGATGCTCATGACAAAGCGGCGGAGCTTTGTTGGCATGGCTTTCTTTTTCTTGGGCTTCACGAGTGAGAGGGGGCGGCTGATGAATCACGGGCAACCAGTTCAAAGACACTGGAGACGCTGCGTCATTCATTCCACCCGGAGCCTGGAAGTGCCACAGACTTTTCCAACAACGTGCGTGCAGCAATACCAACTGCGAATGATGCTGAAGTGCTTGTGCCACCTTTGATGACTCTTTGTACTTCAAAGAGTGGTGCTCGGGAAGGGACTCGAACCCTTAAGCCTTTCGGCACAAGATCCTTAGTCTTGCGCGTATACCAATTCCGCCACCCGAGCAGGTGCTGAAAACAGGGGCCGCGAATATAGACGATTCCGTTTTTATGCAACCAATGTTTTACGTTTTTCTTCATTCTTTTTGATCTGTGTGGGGAAAGTCGGATCAGTCTTGCCATGGCGGCGCGTTTTGGGTGTGATCCCAGCCTCTTTCCTCATGCGCCCTCCCCTGCTCTTCTGTCTCGGTCTGCTGTCCTCCGCACTGCTGGCGGCCTCTCCTTATCCGGAAAAGACGCCTGACACGCCGGGAAACCGCCTGATCGAACGCTATATGGCGGGGCAAACGCGGGAGATCACAGCGGAGAACGGGCTGGCGCAGATCGAAACGGCGGCGGACTGGGAGAGCAAAGCACCGGAGTACCGGCGCGAACTCTTTGAAATGCTGGGACTGGACCCGCTGCCGGAGAAAACGCCGCTGCAGGCCAACAAGACCGGCGAGGTGAAGGGTGACGGCTTTGTGGTGGAAAAGATGCACTACCAGTCGATGCCGGGACTTTATGTGACGGCCAATCTCTACCGCCCCGAGAAGGTGGAGAAGCCGCTGCCCACGATCCTGTATGTGTGCGGCCACGCGAATGTGGTGAAGAACGGCGTGAGCTATGGCAACAAGACGGGCTATGAGCACCACGGGGAGTGGTATGCGCGGCATGGGTATGTGTGCCTGATCATCGACACGGTGCAGCTGGGTGAGATCCGCGGGGAGCACCACGGCACCTACAGCAAGGGGCGCTGGTGGTGGTTTTCCCGTGGATACACGCCGGCCGGGCTGGAGGCGTGGAGCTGCATCCGCGCGCTGGACTACCTGGAGACACGCCCCGAGGTGGACAAGACGCGCTTTGGCGTGACGGGTCGCAGCGGCGGTGGTGCCTACTCATGGTGGATCACGGCGCTGGACGAGAGGATCAAGGCGAGCGCACCGACGGCGGGTGTGACGGACATGCAGAACCAGGTGATCGACGGCTGCGTGGAGGGGCACTGCGACTGCATGTTCTTTGTGAACACGTACCGCTGGAACTTTGAGCGGATGGTGGCGCTGGCGGCCCCACGCCCGCTGCTGATCGTGAACACGGACAAGGACAGCATCTTCCCCATCGACGGGGTGTTCCGCATCTACCAGAACGTGAGGCGGATCTATTCACTGCTGGGCAAGGAGGGAAACCTGGGCCTGCAGGTGGCGGAGGGGCCGCACAAGGACCTGCAGCCGCTGAACATCGGGGCCTTCCACTGGTTTGAGCGTCATCTGAAGGGCGCGGACCCGATGGCGGTGCTGGATGAAGGCGCCAAGAAGCACATCGAGCCCGAGGCGCTGCGTGTCTTTACCGAGCTGCCGAAGGATGAGCGGAACACGAAGATCGACGAAACGTTTGTGCCGATGGCGAAAGCACCTGCGCCTGCGACGAGCGGTGACGAATGGGCGAAGCAGAATGAGGCATGGATGCAGAGCCTGAAAGAGAAGGTGTTTGGCGGATGGCCCGCAGAGATCGCGTCGGTGAATCCGCAGAAGGAAGGCAGTGCGGAAGTGGATGGCGTGCGGGTGACGGCGTATGATTTTGAGAGCCAGTCGCCCTACCGGCTGCGGCTCTATTTGGTGCACCGCGACGGGCTGCGGCCGCAGGATCTGGAACTGGTGGCGCTGAATGTGCTGGACAAGGATGGCTGGGATGAGTTCTGCGCGGCCTACCACTCCCGCTTTGGCAAGCTGATCGAGGTTTTTCCCGGCAGCCCGAAGGACGATGCGGCCTTTGAGCAGGAGAAGAAGATGTTTACGAATTTTAGGTGGGGCATGGCCTACATCTGCCCGCGTGGCGTGGGCCCCACGGAGTGGACTGGCAGCGAGAAGGCACAGACGCAGAGGCTGCGGCGCTTTTACCTGCTGGGGCAGACGCTGGACGGGATGCGTGTGTGGGACATCCGCCGCACGCTGCAGGCCTTCCGGGCGATCCCGGGCTTTGAGGAGACGCCGCTGTGGATCCAGGCGCACCGGGACATGGCGGTGGACGCTGTGTATGCCTCTCTCTTTGAAGAGAAGATCAAGCGGCTGGATCTGCATGACATGCCGCTGACGCACAATGGCACGGTGGGCGGCGATCCGAAAGCTCCGGGCCCTGCCCTGCTGAATGTGCTGAAGTATCTGGACATCCCGCAGGCGGTGGCCATGGCCGCGATGCGCAGCCGTGTGGTGCTCTACTCGGCTGACAAGCCTGCGTGGGAATACCCCACCACGCTGACAAAGAACCTGGGCAAGGAGACGCAGTTTCAGATCCGCACGCCGGTGACTGCGGAGGATGGCAAAGAGGAGGTGAAGAGCAAGGACACGCCGAAGAAGGATGCAGGCAAAAAGAACAAACCGTGATTTAGGATGTAATGCAGTGAATGTCGTGCAGTGTGCCTGACATTCACTGCTTCATCCATGCACCCCGAGGTCGATGCCTACATCTCAAACGAGTCACGCTGGAAGCCTGAGCTGACAGTGCTGAGGCGCATCGTGTTGAGCATGGGGCTGACGGAAGAGTGGAAGTGGCGCAAGCCATGCTACACGCATGCAGGCACGAATCTGATCCTCATCCACGGCTTCAAGGAAAGCTGTGCGCTGATGTTTTGCCAGGGATCGCTGCTGAAGGACCCGCGCGGCCTGCTGCAAAAGCCCGGCGAGAACAGTCAGGATGGGAGGCTGATCAAGTTTACCAGCGTGCGGGAGATCGAAGCGCTGGAGACGGAGATCCGGACCTTCATTGAGGAGGCAAAAGCGGCTGAAGATGCCGGACTGAAGCCTGCACCCAGAACGACGACGGAGCCGGTGCCGGAGGAGCTGAAGCAGAAGCTGGAGGAAAGCGGTGAACTCAAGAAGGCCTTTGCCGCGCTGACTCCAGGGCGCAGGCGGGCGTATCTGCTGCACTTTAACGGAGCCAAGCAGGCTGCGACTCGGTGCTCGCGCATCGAGGCCTGCCGTGCGCGCATTCTCGCTGGGAAGGGACCGCATGACTGCATCTGCGGGCATTCGCAGCGGATGCCGAACTGTGACGGGAGCCACAAGAGGTTTTGAGGTTTGGGGTGTGCACGCGGCGAGGGGCTATCCTGCTGCAGCATGATGAGCTTTGGATTCTGCGCAGGTGGATGAAAGCTCGTGCGTCAGGGAGCTTGCGTGCCGCACAGAGGACTGTGCGGACCACTTTGCTGGCGCATTCGCGGTGCGCTGTAGAGATGCATCACGCTGCGCGGGTGACGCGCTTCCAGAAGAAGTCGAGCTCGCGGGCGAGGACGCTCATCACCTGGGTGGGGGTGACCTGGAGGGCGCCGGTTTCGGCCTCCTTGATGATGCGCTGCATGGCGTAGAGGGAGGCGACGCTCTGAGGGTCGAGGTGGATGGGGTCCACGTGAGGGCGGAGGGCCTCGGGGAAGGCGGCGCTGTGCTGGAGGATGTCCCAGCTCTGCTGCTCGCGCTCGGTCTTGAAGGTGGTGATCTTCAGGCGCGGGGCGGTGACGCCTGCATTTTGCGCATCCTGGCTGAGCTCAGTGAGGCGGCCAGCGGCAAAGCCTGCCAGAGTACGCCAGTAGGAGCCATCAGCAAAATTGGCCAGACCAAAGACGATCTCCAGGCCTTGCAGGGACCAGCACATGGCAAAGCGGCCTGTCATTCCTGGAAGCTCGTGCTCGCTGAAGCGGACGAGGGGGAAGCGGCGGCCAGCGAGGCGGATGAGGTCGGCGAGCTTGGTGTAGTCGAGCGGCAGGCTAGTGGCCTCCGCAGCCATCTGCAGACGCAGCGCCTCGTAGCGGCCGAGCAGCACTTCGCGCTCGACCTGGTCGGGCGTTTTGACAACCGATGGCGCAGGCAGCACTGCAGGTGTGGCGGCTGGAGCAGAAGGCGGTGGCGGGGTGGATTTCATCACACCCGCCAGGCGCTCGGCCACCACATGGCCGCCGTTTCCGGCCGCTGCGGGCGGTGTGGTGCTGGGCTGGCGGAGCTTTCCGAGCATCTCGCGCAGACTTTCAAAGGCCCCGGCTGAGCTGGGAGAAAACTGTGAGCTGACCTCCCCCGGACTGGTCGGTGTAGTCTCTTCATCCTCGGGCGCAGACAGTGTGCTGGCCGGAGCAGCAGGAGGTGGCGGGGGCTTGGGGAAATGGTGAGCCCCGTGTCCGTTGCCATTGATGGCGGATGGGGAAGGCGGCAGCAGAGGGGCTTCATCCTGCTGAGGCAGCGCGGGGCGGGGCTCAGCGAGCCCTTCGGCCATGCGCTTCATCTGAGCGGAGGTGCCGGAGTCGAAGATCATCACGTCTCCGCTGTGCGCAGGCTTTTGCAGTGAATTTTCATCCACCTCATCCTTCATCAGCGGGAGCACGCCCGGCTCATCGGACACGGGGCGTGGCGACATGGGGGGAGGCAACGAAGAGGTGCCTGAGAGCGTCTGCTGGAAAAAGTCCCACTGCTTGGCGGCATGGCGCAGGAAGCTGCGGGCAGATACCGAGCCCAGCGGGCGGCCCATGAAGTAGCGCTTTACATCGACAAAGGCGGTGAACTCGCGTGCCTGATCCTCTGATACAAACGCGTGCTGAAGGCGCAGGCGCAGCAGGGCGGCGGCTTCGGTTTCATGAATGCCACGCAGGAGCATCTGGCCGGTGGTGAGGCGGTCCTCCATGGCGCTGGGCAGATGGTGGCCAAAGGTGGCCTGCCACACGTCTTGATTGAGACTGAGGACGACGTGCACGCCGTCCATCTCTGACATATCCAAGAGGAGGGAGGCGATGCGGAGACCTGCCTCGGGGTTGCGATAGTATGCGTCGAGGTGATCGACGAGGAGGACCACGGGACGCCAGAGGCCGAGGAGGCGCAGCCAGGTGACGGGGCCTTCGTTTTTCTCATCGGCGGCCAGAGCGCGGAGCACGGCCACGTGGCTCATGCCGCCGTCGAGGGCGTAGTTGAGCATGGCATCGACCCACTGCTCCAGCGCAGCCGGGATGGCAGGGACGCGGCGCATGGCCTGCTCGGTCATGGGCTTGCGCAACTGGGCCTCAAAGCGGCGCACCCAGTCTCCGATGAGGCGGGCGGAGCCTTTGGGGTCAAAGATCTCGACGGGATCTCCTGCGAGCACGCGAAGGGCCTGATCAGGATTGGCGCAGGGGAGCGTGCCGTTTTCGATGAGCCGGCGCACGAGCACCGCGCAAACACCGGCGCAGGCCTCGCGGAGCTTGCACCAGTCGGTGCGAGGCATCTCGGCACGCGCCATGGACTCCAGTCCACGAACAGCGACGGCGGAGATGCCAATCTCATCCTCGAGACGGAAGGCGAGCGGTACAAGAACGACCTGCCCGTGGGCTGCGGCCGCCAGACGGCCAAGGAGATGCGTTTTCCCATACCCGGCACGCGGAGCCGTGAGGAGCAGCAGGGGCTGCCCCCCCGCCCGACCCACGCTTTTCTGGCGCTCGTCGATGGTGGCCGTGAGCTGGCCGAGGATGTCTGCATTTAGGCCCGGAACGCTGCGGTTTTCCTCCACCCCATAGGGGCCGGCACAGACGTCCTCCGCAAATGGGTTTAACCCCTCTGCCTGAGGCAAAGACGGCTGGCCCAGAGCGGCTGGCAACGGTGCTGGAGGTGTTGATTCTGGACTTTCCACAACGAATCCGGTTTCGGGCTTCTGATTCAGATCAGATAAAATGATATTTATGCCAAATCATACTCCACAGAAAGTAAGTTTTTTGAGAGTGGTGTTATTCTCGAAAACGAGAATGCTGGCGGAGCGGATGAAGCGTTTGCTGCTTGGAACGTTCTTGTGAAGCACTCCAAGCAGCTGAGCTATTGAAGCCAATCAAGCTTCATGCCTTAAGGCCAAGGGCGAAAATACAGATCCTCAGAAAGGCGAACTGCAGGCTTGTCCTCGGCACTGAATACGCGCCACTCGTGAATGGACAGGAAATCCAAGAAGACAGAGACTGTGGAA
Organism: Prosthecobacter vanneervenii; assembly: GCF_014203095.1. Lineage (NCBI taxonomy): Bacteria > Pseudomonadati > Verrucomicrobiota > Verrucomicrobiia > Verrucomicrobiales > Verrucomicrobiaceae > Prosthecobacter > Prosthecobacter vanneervenii. Next base: position 310,434 of record NZ_JACHIG010000002.1, read on the forward strand.
CTGCCGGGATCTGGCGTGCAAAACGAATGACCGGTGAAAACGGCTGGCTCGGAGAACAGTCTTTTAAGATAAGCTATGTCAGCGACCGAATCACGGCCACTCGTAGCCAGAATCAAATCCCATCTGGCAAACGCGGGAGAAAGGTAGTCGCGCAAAAAGTCCCGCGGAGCCAGAAAGTGGAACAACCGCAGCATCTCCGATGTGGATATTTGAGTCAACGACCCGTACGAAGGAGCTCCGGAAGAAGCTAACTCAATCACTCCCCAATCAGCCTGTGACAAAGAAAGTGGCCCATGCTTCATCATCCAACCTGGTGGCGCATATTCACGAACCACCTCATCCCCTTTGAGCATGGCCTCAAAAGCTGGAATGAAAAGGACGCGGTCAGCAGCCCGGCGCAAAGCAACGCACCCACCCATACTGCAGCCCTTGAAAAGACACACCTCGCAAAGTTCAACCTCCAACAGAGAGTGGTCCGTCCACTCAATGTGATCAGTTGCATTGCAGATAATCACATCATCACAGAGCACCTGCCTAACCTTGCAGCCCAACTGTCCCGAAGCACTCAAATCGAGCTTTACCTTACGTGTTTCAATCTTGGCGGGGGTCCACATGGTTTGTTGATGAAGTCAAATTTGCCTGCTCACAGCTTTGAAACCATCGTGATGGGTTTCCAAAAAAGCAGCCTGAAGTCAAGCACGGCATCACCTCTTCAAATGCCGCTGAAAAAAGACGGAGACTTCGGCGAAGAGATCGTTTTCGAGGCGGAACCAGTGGTGCTTTTCGGGGGCGACGAGGAAGATGGTTTCGATGCCGGCTTCGGCGAGGGCGATATGGTAGCGCTCGCTCTGATGGATGGGGACAACGCCGTCGAACTGGCCGTGAATGATGAGAGTGGGCGGCGTGGAGGGGCCGATGTGGTGGATGGGGCTGGCCTGGGTGGCGAGCTCCAGCTTGTCCTCGACACGGCCGCCGAAGAGTTGATCGACAAGACTGAGGCCGTGGCGTTTGGCGTGGATGCGGGCGAGCTCGACCATGTCTGTGGGAGCATAGAGCATGCAGACGGCGCGGATGCGCTGCTTTCCCTCCTGAGCAGCGAGCATGGCGGCAAGCTGCCCGCCGGAGGATTCGCCGCTGGCGCCCATGCGGGTGGCGTCGATGCCGTATTCGGCACCGTGATCGCGCAGCCACTGGGCAGCGGCCTCGCAGTCGTGAAGCTGAGCGGGATACACAGCCTGATTGCTCATGCGGTACTGAATGGACGCCACGGCGATACCGCAGCTGGTGAGGTCCCGCACATTGACGTGGTAGCCCTTGCTGCCAAAGCGCCAGCAGCCCCCGAACATCCACAAAACTACGGGCACAGGGCGGTCTGATCGTGGGATGTAGAGGTCCATGCGTAGCTTATGACCGTCCGGCGCGGCAAATAGGACATCGCGGTAGACTTTCTCCCCGGGACGCTCCGGGCCGTAGGTGGCGCAGCCGCTGGCGAGGAGGCTGAGCGCCAGGCAGATCAGGCGCAGCGCCTGAGCGCCGGCTGCCGAGGCAGACGGGGGCTGCCAAAGGGTGGGCTGGAGGGCGGTGCTCATGGCTTGACTCTGTTACGCAAGGTATGAGATGGGAGAAGCCTCTTTTCGATTCGAAGCAAATCAATGGCCACCGGGATTTTCTGGGTCGGAGAATGGTGCGCTCTCTGCTGCTGCAGGCTGGAGAAACTGGCTCAGGCGTGCTTTTTGGGGCTTTTGCAGTTCCCTCTTTTCACCCCTGACATCCGCCTCCACCCTGCGCTTCAGAAAAGAACGCCCGCGACACCACGTTAAGCTCCCCTTCCCCCTGCATGAATCTTGCCCTCCGTCCCGCCACGCACGAAGCCCTGGAGCGTTTCCGCCTGCGTCGTCAAAAGCTGCTGCAGTGCCGCGCTCTGCTCTGCGCCGCAGCACTGGCCCTGGCCGCATTCACCTTGATCGCCCTGCTGGACCGGGCGTGGTTCATGCCGGATGTGCTGAGGCCATGGATCACCCTGATCAGCTATGGCGGTGCTGCCTATGCGGCGTGGCGTGTGGCATGGCGCTTCATCGCCGAGGGGCGCGGGAAAGAGGGTGCCGCAAGGCTGATCGAGGCCGTCGAACCGGCGCTGCGCGAGCGCCTGCTGGCTGCCGTGGAGCTGGCCTCACCCAATGGTGGTGCGGGAGTGCAGGACTCGACGGAGTTTCGTGAAAAACTGCAGAATGATGTGGCTGCGGCGCTGGAGGGGATCGACTGGGATGCACGTCTGCCCGCCCGTGCGCTGCGCCCATGGTTCATCGGGGCTGGTGCTGCGGTGGGTGTGATCCTGCTGCTGTGCCTGGTGCCGGGACTGCACCTTGCCGGCTTTATGGCGCGTGCGGCGCTGCCCTTTGCCAATCTGGAGCGCCCAGCCTCCGTGCAGATCCGCATCGTGGAACCGCTGAAGGCCCACGCGCTGGCTCCCATCGGGTCAGAGGTCCCGCTCGTCATCGAGACGGAAGGCCCGCAGCCGCCGCAGGCCACGCTGGAGTTTCAGGTGGAGGGCTCCAAAGCCCGCCGCACCGAACTCTCCGCCGTAGGCACCGCACGCTTTGAGGGGGTGATTCCCGTGGGGCAGACCGACGTGCGCTACCGTGTGCATGTGGCCGATGCCATCTCTCCCTGGCGCAGCCTGAGTGCGCGTGCACGACCACGTGTGGTGGAGTTTACCAAAACCATCATCCCGCCCGCCTACTCCGGCTGGAAGGAAACTAAAATCACGGCGGACCAGGGAGACTTGGAGGCACTGGACGGCTCCACCATCAAGCTGACGCTCAAGACGAACCAGCCGGTAACGCGCAGCGACATCATTTTAAATCCTGACCTGCCGGAAAAAAAGACGCTGCCCACCACCGCTGCTGCGGACGGCCAGCTCTCCACCGAACTGGTGGTGCAGCCCACGCACAGCTCCTGGCAGATCGCACTGAAGTCTGAAGAGACCGGCTTTACGAATGAGGAGAGCACGCCCTGGCGCATCTCCACCATTCCGGACCTGCCGCCCACGGCGCAGATCAATGACCCGATGGAGCAGATCGAGCTGCTGCCAGATGAAGCCGTGCGACTGAGCGGCCTTGTGACCGACGATGTGGGCCTCGCCACGGTGCAGCTCTCCCACGCCATCAATGGCGCCGACTGGACCGAGCGTGATCTGCCTGTGGAGAAAGCCGTGAAGGAATCTCCGGTACAGGCGCTGCTGCCGCTGGCTCCGCTGGGCGTGAAGCCCGGAGACGCACTGCTGCTCAAACTCGTCGTCACTGATCTCAAGGGACAAAAGGCCGAGTCCACCCCGGTGCGCGTGCTCATTCTGGAGCAGACGGTGGATCCCCGCCAGCGTGCATGGGCAGAGAGCCAGCGCCGCCTGGCCCTGAAGGCAGACCGCCTCGAAGAGCAGGCCCGCGACCTGCGACAGGCGCTGGACAAAGTGCGCAAGTCTGAACGCAACGCCCGCAAGAATCCCGACAAGGCCCAGGACGAAGCCGCCAGCGCACTGGCCAGCGCGCAGGAAAAATTCGACCAGGTCAAAACCCAGGCCGATGACCTCTGGAACGCACTGAAGGAGGCTTCCCGAGATGCGCCCAATCAGCTCGACACCGCCGAGGCCCAGGCCGTGGGACAAAAGCTCTCCCAGCTCCGCCGCGAAAACGTGGCCGACCTTGAAAAGCTGACCTCTGACGAGATCGAAAACACCGACCAGCTCAAGCGTGCCGCCAGTGAGGCGCAGGGTGCCGCAGCCACCATCGCCGATGCCCTGCGCGCCTTTGCCGCCGAGGACAGCGCACGCATCGCCGCGCAGGAGTCGCAGCAGCTGCAGCGCCAGTCGCGCATGCTCACCGAGACCTCCCTGCAGGCCAACCGTGATGCCGAGCAGCGCCCCAAGTGGCAGGAGCAGCAGCGCGCGCTGATGGCGCAGTCCAAGACGCTGCAAAAGGATCTTGAGAAACTGGGAGAGACGCAGAAAGGCCGCTACCGCAATCAATTCCAAGATCTGGATAAGAAGGTGACGGAATCCGCCGCTGATCTGGCCTCCAGCCTGGACAAGCCGGAACAAACCAAGAGCCCCGAGCATCTCTATGGTGCCTCTGACAATCTGCGCAATCGCCTCCAGCAGGCTGCAGACACCACACGCAACATCGCCGAGCAGACCGCCAATGAGGCCCAGCAGAAACGCGAAAACCTCCTGCGCCAGGAAAACCCTGCGTTAGCCAAGGTCGTCAAAGCCCGCTACTACCTCGCCGAGGCCGAAAACGCCACGCGCGACCCAAAGCATAAGAAGAAAAACGACAACGACGGCCTCACACCGCTCAAGAGCGCCGAGAAGCAGCTCACTGAGGCCTCCCGTCAGCTTCAGGATCAGGCTGAGCTGCGTGAGCAAAATCAGGCGTCCAACACCCAGGCAGCACTGGACATGAACCGCGCCAGCCGCGCCGTGGGAGAGCTGGCACGCCAGGCCGGAGCCGCTGAAGGCATTCCGCTTCCCACACAGGAAGAGGCGGACAAAACACGCCGCAGCAATGGCCCGCCCTCCCCTGCCACCAAGGCTGTGGCCGCCCTCAAAGATCAGGCCGCCGAGCTGGAACAGGCCGCACGCGTGCTGGATGCCGACGCAGCAGTGCAGGACGCCGCCCAGGCACTGGAATCTGCACAGGCAGGAGCCAGCCGCCCGCAAAACCAGCAGGACTTTGCTGAAACAGCCGCGCAATCCCGCGCCGCCGCCCAGGCCCTGCAGCAGGTGCCTGAGAAGATCAATCGCGCCCGCCTTGCAGAGGCCCTTCAGCAGAAAGATCCTGAGGCCGCCAACCTCCTGCGCCAGACCGCGCAGCAGGCCAGCGATTCCTCCCGCAATGCCGCCGAGCAGAGCAAGAACCTGGCCCGTGAAGCCTCCCAGATGCAGGCCGGTCAGCAGCTCAATACCCAGCCCTCCCAGCAAGCCACCGCAGACGCCAGCCAGAAGGCCAACCAGCTCACCGCACAGCTTCAGCCGCAGATCGATGCCGCACGTGCGCAGCTTGCCGCACTGACCCCCGGCGTCAGCGACATGATGAAACGTGTGGCTGAAGATCTGAAACAGACCCAGCAGGACACCCAGACCGCCGCAAACGATGCCAAGGCTGAAAAGCCCGTGGCCGAAGTGGCAGCCAAGGCTCAGGAACTCCGCCCGGAAGCTGCGGAAAACGCCGAGAAAATGGCCTCCCTGCAGGCCGCTCTGCGTCAGGAGGCCAATGCGGCGAACCTCGCCAAACAGAACGAGTCTCAGATGTCCCGCACGGCAGACGTGGCCCTGGCTCAGATGCAGCAGAAGGCGCCGCAGATTTCTCAAAATCTCAAGCAGGCCGCGCAGGCCACGCAGAGCCAGCCCCAGCAGCAGGCCCTGCAGTCTGCCGCCAATGCCCAGCAGCAGACAGCGCAGGCACTGGAGCAGCTGGCTCAGAACATGAAGAAGATCGAAGACGGCCAGCAGCTCACCGACGCCGAACAGGCCGCCATGCAGAAGATGGAGCAGGAGCTGGGCGTGCAGGAGCCACTGGACGAAGCCTACCAGCGCGCCCAGGAGCTGGCGGAGATGGCCAAGGACGCCACGCAGAACCCGCAGGCCGTGCTTGAGGCCCTGGAAAAAGAACTGCCCAAAAACCAGGCCATGCAGAAAGCCCTGGCAGAAACGGCGAAGAACACCGCGCAGATGGCCGAGCAGGCTGTGGCCAAGGAAACCCAGCAGGCCGTGCAGAACGGCATGGCGCAAAAGCAGGCCGCCAACGATCTCGCCCGCGTCTCCCGCCATCAGGAGCGTCTGGGAGACAAGGCCGCTGCGCAGAAGGTCGCACAGGCCAGCGCCCAGCTTCAGGAGGCAGGACAGAAAGCCGAGGCCATGCAGGCCAATCCAGTGCCCAATCCCCAGGCTGCGCAGCAAAGCCAGGCGAATGCAGCCCAGGCCGCCAAAGCCGCCGAGGCCACCGCCAGCCAGACCTCTCCCCCCATGCTGGCCTCTCCTCTGGAACAACTTCAGGGCCAGATGCTGGCTCAGGCGCTGGACCAGCTCGATGCCCAGCTCCACCCTGCTCAGGGCAGCCAGCAGCCATCTCAAAACGGCCAGCAACAGCAGCAGCAGCAACAACAAGGTGGCCAGCAGAATGCCCAGCAGAGCCTGAGCAATGCCCAGCAGGCGCAGCAGCAGAGCATGGCAGACGCACGCAATCAGGGCCAGGCCCCCGGCCAGAAGCCCTCCCAGCAGCAGGCGCAGAATCAGAAGCAGCAGGGCCAAAACACCCAGGCCCAGTCTGCCGAAGGTGGCAACCAGGCCACCCAGCTGCAGGACGGCACCCTGGGACAGATCATGGTCCTGACCAAAGGAGACTGGGGCCACCTTCCGCAGAAAATGGCCGAAGACCTCACCGAAGCCACCCGCTCGGAAGCAGCGCCGGAATACCGCGCCGCGATTGAGAACTACTACAAGGCCATCGCGGCGAAGGCGAAGAAGTAACCGGTTTCCTTCATCCCCCACCTGGGTTGCCGTTTCTCAGAAACACGCCGCCTGCCGCATACTGCGCGCCCGCTCTGCAGGCAGCGCCGCGTGCTCGCTGGTTATTTTGGAGCCACTCAATCGTGGGCCTTGCATTCCAAAACGTTCAAAATCAAAATCTGGAGGGATTATTCATTTATTTCTCATGCGAGAGCGGAAAATTTCACAAGGGGTCAGGTCGTGCTGATTCACCCCAAAAACCAAGCGGGTTTTACCCTGGCCTTGATCTTCCTCCTCCTCACTGGGATTGGAGCTTGGTGGAGCCAGCAGCAGAATGCGGCCGCTTTTGACTCCTTTGACCACACGCACCGCGTCAACGACACGCTCGATGCCATTCTGCTGAATGTACTGACGCTGAAAAAAGGTGCCACGGAGTTTGCCCTCTCCGGAGACGAAGCCACCCTGCGCTCCTACCAGGATGCCAAAGACTCCCTGCCAAAGGCCGCTGCAAAAGCACAGCAGCTCATGCAGGAAAATCCCCGCCAGCAGCAGCGAATGGCGCTACTGGCCCCCCTCCTGAGCGAGAGCCTGGATCAGGCGGCCGGCATCATCCAGATGCGCCGCAGCGGAGATACAGCCGGCGCTCATCAGCGCATCAGCCAGGACTTGGGCAGAAAAAACACGGAGGCCATCCGCAGCGTGATCCTGGCCATGAAGGCCGAGGAAAGCGATCTCCTTCCTGAGATCAAATCGCGCACGGCACAGCTCTACCTTCAGACGAAGGTCATCGTGGGCTGTGGCACCTTGCTTTCCCTTTGTGTGCTCCTGCTGGCACACGCCATGATGAAGAGGGACACGGCAAAAAGACTTCAAGCGGAAACGGAGCGCGATCTCTTCTTTACCGTGCCGCTGGACATGCTCTGCATCATCTCCGAAGACGGCTACCTCAAGCGCGCCAACCCCGCCCTCTCCGCCACCCTCGGCTGGAGCGTGGAGGAACTCCTGGCCCGCCCCTACGCCGAGCTGCTGCACCCGGATGACCGCGCCCCCACGGCGGCGGAGATCCAGCGACAGCTGCTGGTGGGAGAAGGCGTGCTGCAGTATGAAACACGCTGCCTGCACAAAGACGGCAGCTACCGCGTCTTTTGGTGGCGCTCCGTCCCGCAGCCAGGCGGCCTCATTTACGCCAGCGGGCGCGATGTCACCGCGCAGAAAGCCGCCGCCGAGGTGCTGCGCTCCAGCGAGGAAAAACTCTCCGTCACCCTCAACTCCATCGGGGACGCCGTGCTGGCCACCGATGCCGAGCGCCGCATCACACGCCTGAATCCCGTGGCGGAAAAGCTCACCGGCTGGACGCTGCAGGAGGCGCTCGGACATCCCGTGGATGAAGTGCTGAAGATCATCCATGAAGAGACGCGCCAGCCAGCCACACTCCCGGTGGATGAGGTGCTTGCCTCGGGAGAGATTCGTGGTCTGGCCAGCCGCACCATCGTCATCTCCCGCCATGGCGCTGAATGCCCCATCCGCGACAGCGCAGCGCCCATCCGCGACTCGACAGGCCGCATCATCGGCGTGGTGCTCGTCTTCCACGATTCGCGTCAGGAAAATCAAATGGAGCACATCCTGAGAGAAGGCGAGGCACTGAGCCGCGCCATCATCGACTCCATGCCTGCCAATGTCGCCGTCGTGGACAGGCAGGGCACCATCATCGCTGTCAATAATGGCTGGGAACGCTTCGCACGGGAAAATGGTGCGGAGTCCCTGGCTGCGGTGGGGCTTGGGGTCAACTATCTGGAGGTCTGTGAGCGTGCGGTGCCGGAGCTTGAGGAGGAGGCGAACGAGATCATGAAAGGCCTTCGTGGGGTGCTGGATCTTTCCCTCCCGTTGTTCAGCCGTGAATACCCCTGCCACTCGCCCACGGAGAAGCGCTGGTTTTCCATGCATGTCACCCCCCTGGCACGTGCTGAAGGCGGGGCTGTCATCTCCCACATCAACATCACTGCAAGCAAGAGGGCTGAGGCCGAGGTACGCCGCCTCAATGAAAATCTGGAGCAGCTCGTGGCCGACCGCACCTGCGCCCTGCAGGAGAGCGAGGAACGCACGCGCCAGATCATTGAGACAGCGCTCGATGCCATTATCACCGTCGATGCAGACGGCCACATCAGCGGCTGGAACCCCCAGGCACGCGCCATCTTTGGCTGGGATGCCTCGGAGGCGGTGGGCCGCAGCCTCGCGGAGACCATCATCACTCCCGGGCAGCGCGCCGCCCAGGCGCAGGTATGGCAGCAGCTCTTTGACTCCGAGAAAAAACGCCTGGAGCTCGAATGCACACGGCGGGATGGCAGCACCATCCTCGTGGAGCTGACCACGGCCTCCTTTACCCACGGGGGAAAACGCCAGCACAGCGCGTTTGTGCGCGACGTGACGGAGCAGCGGAAGGCAGAGGCCGAGATGCTGGCCAGCCGCCGACGCATGAGCGACATCCTCAACAGCATGTTCACCTTTGTGGGGCTCTTCACCCCCGAGGGGCGCATGCTGGAGGTGAACCACGCACCGCTCGAACTGACCGGCATGCAGCGGGAGCAGGTCATCGGCCAGCTCCTCTGGGAGACCGGCTGGTGGAGCCACTCCACTGAAGCCCGCGATAAAATACGCTCAGCCCTCGAACGTGCGGCTGCAGGTGAAATCGTGCGCGACGATTTTGAGGTGCTCAGCCAGGACGGAGCGCTCCTGGTGGTGGATGCTGTCTTCAATCCCCTGCGCGATGAAGCAGGGAACATCACCCAGGTCGTTGCCTCCGGCGTGGATGTCACCGTGCGCAAACATGCCGAGAAAGCCCTGCGCGAGAGTGAGCAGCTCTACCGCTCCCTCATTGAGACCAGCGGAGACGCCGTTTTCCTCGTCGCTGGAGACGGCCGCATTCTTTCCTGCAACGAAGCTGCCGCCAGCATGCACGGCTTCACGGAAGAGGAGATCACCCGCATGAACATCCGCGACCTCGACGACCTCGAGGCCGCCAAGGCATCCCCCGCACGCCTGCAGCGTATCAAACAGGGAGAGACGCTGCGCTTTGAGCTCAATCACCGCCGCAAAGACGGCTCCATCTTCCCCCTCGAAGTCGTGGCCACCCCCGTCCAGATCGCAGGAGAATGGTGCATCCTGGCGAATGAGCGGGACATCACGGAGCGCCGCCGCACAGCTGAACGCAATGCTGCCTACCTGCACAAACTGCGCCGGCTCTCTGAGCAGAGCATGCGCCTCTCGGGAGATCCTGCCGCAGTGTTTGAAGATGTTGCCGGCATGATCGCCGAGCTTTTTGACGTCCCCGTGGTCTGCCTCGCTGAGGTGGTAGGTCCGGAGCTGCGCTTCAGAGCAGTCCGCCTGAATGGCCAGACGGTGCGGGACGCCGGCGGCTGCCCCATCACGGGCACGCCCTGTGCCACCGTCGAGGCCACCCGAGACTTGTGTCTCTATGAGCGGGCCCAGGAGCTCTTCCCGCAGGCCACGCTGCTGCGCGACTACCAGGCTCAAACCTACTTTGGCGTTCCCTCGCTGGATGCCGCAGGAAAGGTGGTCGCCATCACCTGCCTGCTGGATTCCCGGCCGCGCGAGTTTGCCGACGAAGACCGGGAGATTCTCCGCATCATCGCCCAGCGTGTGGCCATGGAGCTGGAGCGCAGCCGCAGCCTGGCCGAGCGGCGTGACATGGAGCGCCATGCCTTGCGCTCCCAGCGCATGGAGGCCCTCGGCACGCTCTCCGGCGGCGTGGCGCATGATTTGAACAACGCCCTGGCCCCCATCCTGATGGGCGTGGACATGCTCCGCATCCGCTGCCCGCAGGAGTCCAAGATCCTGGACATCTTTGAATCCAGCGCCCGGCGCGGCGCGGAGATGGTGCGCCAGCTCCTCACCTTTGCCAAAGGTGCGGAAGGAGATCTCGTGCCGCTGCAGGTGGAGTACCTCGTGAGAGAAATGGAAAAGCTGATGAACAGCAGCTTCCCCAAAAACATCCAGTTCAGCATCTCCTGTGCGCCGGAATTGCCGGCCGTGAAGGGAGACGCCACCCAGCTCCACCAGGTGCTGCTGAATCTCTGCGTCAATGCCCGCGACGCCATGCCCACCGGCGGCACGCTGACCCTGGATGCCCAGCCCATGGTCGTGGACGAAGCCTTTGCCAGCATGATCCCGGACGCCAGGCCCGGCAGCTATGTGACCCTGCGTGTACAGGACACCGGCACCGGCATCCCGCAGGACATCATCGACCGTATCTTCGACCCCTTCTTCACCACCAAGAGCCCGGACAAGGGCACCGGCCTGGGGCTCTCCACCGTCATAGGCATCGTCAGAAGTCATGGCGGTTTCTTGAAGGTCACCTCTCAGGATGGGCAGGGCTCCACCTTCACCGTCTTCCTGCCAGCCCTGGCGGATGCCCTTCCCGCAGCAGTGCCCAGCAGCGCCATTCCCTCACCTGCCCCCATCTTCCGCGGCCATGGAGAGACCATCCTCCTGGTGGACGACGAGGAAGCCGTGCGCGAGATGGCCGGTGCCGTGCTGGAGCGTCTGAACTTCAAGGTCATCACCGCCACCAATGGCGCGGATGCCCTCCTCCTGGCCATGCACCATCAGCAGGAGCTCAGTGCCATCATCACCGATCTGCACATGCCCCACATGGACGGCCTCTCCTTTGTGCGCGTGCTGCGCAGGCTGCAGCCGGACATCCCCGTGGTGGTGGCCAGCGGCCGCCTGGAAGCCGCGCAGGCAGAGGAAATGCAGGAGCTGGGTGTTACCCACCGGCTGGACAAACCCTACACCGAACGCCAGCTCTCCGAGGTGCTGCACGCCATGCTCACACCTTCGGCGGCATGAGGAAGACCGCGCTCATGCGCCGCCGGAGAGAGCAGAGCCGCGCGCCAGGAGATCAAGGAAGCGGTCTTCGAAGGGCTCGTCGCTGCCCACCTGCATGAAGTCCACGCGGTGGCCGGCGCACTCGCGTGCGAGATTTTCCACAAAAGCGTCAAAGGTTTCCACGTAGCGCTGCACATCGCGGCGGGTGAGCCAGAAGCGGCGGCGCTCGCCGGTCTCCACCTCGGTCAGCTCCAGTTCGCCCTCGATCTGCGGCTGGCGCTCCTCGGGGTGCACGATCTGCAGAAAGTGATTTTCCCCCGGCCATGCGGACACACGGGCCACGGCCTCCGTGGCGCTGCCGATCTCGCGGCCAAAGAAGTCGCTGATGATGAAGATGATGCCGTAGCGCTGGCGGCTGGGGCGGAACTCCTCAAAGCAGCGCTTCATGTCGGTGAGGCCTTCAAACTTCAGCTTCAGCACGGCCTGGATCACCTTCTCGATGTTGCCCTGCCCGCGCAGCGGAGGCAGCTCCACATGCACGCCGCTGCTCATGGAGTAAAGGCTCACACGCTGCTGCGCACTGAGCGCCAGGTAGGCCAGCGCCACGGCAAAGCGCAACGCCTGCCGCCTCTTCTCCGTGAAGGGCTGCGCCATCGAGGTGCTGGTATCCAGCAGGATGTGCACATTCAGCTCCTGTGTCTCCTCATAGAGACGCACAAAGAGCTTGTCCAAACGAGCGTAGAGACGCCAGTCGATGGCGCGGTAGTCCTCTCGCGGGGTGTAATGGCGGTAGTCTTTGAACTCGCGTGTGAAACCCGTGGCCGGTGTGGACTGCGAGCCCCGCCGCATGAGCTGCCGCCTCTTCCGCAGCCGCAGCGCCAGCACCCGCAGCCGGTCCAGAAAGGTGGCGTCAAAGAGGTCTTCGCGTTCGAGGGTGTCGGGCATGAGGTGCTGCGGTGCGGTTCTGAGGTTTCAAAAACAGATCGCTCTTTCGAGAATGATAATGACATCGCCTGCTCTTAAATTCTCGAATGACGCCAAAGTTCTTCCAGATGGTTCGGCAGAACGCTTTGGTGGAAAACGAACGCCATACAAGGCGGCTGTGTTTGGCCTCCAAACGGCAACGTTGTAAAATGATGAGTAAAACTGATCACCATGAACGCGCTTGATCGCTTCATCCACTGTGATGCCCGGCTTAAAGCTTCCGCATCCTAGCGCTCCACAAAGAATGACCTCTGTGTCTTTGGATTTCCGCCAGATGCTTTCTGCCGTCATGACCCTCAGGTAGGCTCGGCTGTAGCTCGCCGCAGATGCCAGGCCAAAGTCACCGTACGGTGCCGTGGTGGAAACCTTACCAAACCTCGATCCACAGCAAGCCGACAGGCAGCTAACTGCAAAAAAAAGCATGGTAGAGAATTTCATACCGTGCTGAGCTTAACTCACGCCGCCTGCTGCGCGGGTGTCTTCACCTGATCCAAAAGCTTGGTGATGATGTCGTCCACCTTCACCTGACCGGCTTCGCCTTCAAAGTTGAGGATGATGCGGTGGCGCAGGGCCACGTGGGCGATGGCGCGGATGTCATCGGTGGACACCGCCGTAGCTCCCTGAATGGCGGCCCACACACGGGCACCACGAATGAGCGACTGCAGACCACGCGGGCTGGCTCCGTAGGAGACGTAGCGCTTCACCTCGGGCAGCGCATCTGGCTGCTCGGGATGGCTGCCGAGCACGAGGCGGGAGGCGTAGTGCGCCACGGGATCGGCCACCGGGATTTTGGAAAGCTGCTGCTGCAGTGCGATGAGCTTTGGCCCGTCGGTGAGCGTGGCCAGCTTGGGCTCGGTAAAGCCGGTGGTGCGGCGGGAGATTTCCACCAGTGCGTCCAAGTCCGGGAACGGCACCTTGATCTTGAACATGAAGCGGTCCAGCTGCGCCTCGGGCAGCGGGTAGGTGCCTTCCATTTCCATGGGGTTCTGCGTGGCCAGCACGAGGAAGGGCTCGGGCACCGCGTGGCGCTCGCCACCGGTAGTGACGCAGCGCTCCTGCATCACCTCCAGCAGCGCGGCCTGGGTCTTGGGGGTGGCGCGGTTGATTTCGTCCACCAGCAGCAGGTTTTTAAACACCGGCCCCTTCTCATAGCGCAGGGTGCGGCGGCCTTTCTCATCCTCGCCCACAATGTGGGTGCCGAGAATGTCCGCAGGCATGAGGTCCGGGGTGCACTGCACACGGCCAGGCTCCAGACCGACCACCTGCGAGAGCGTGCGCACGAGGTAGGTCTTTCCCAGGCCGGGCACGCCCTCCAGCAGCACATGCCCGCCGGAGAAGATGGCCACCAGCACATCCGTGAGCAGTTCGTCATACCCGACGATGGCTTTCTGCATCTCGGTCTTGAGCTGGTTGAAGAGGGCGCGGAAGTCGGCAGGAGCGTCTGACATGCCGCCGACTCTCGCCAGCGGCCCCGTTTGCGCAAGGGTGGTTCGTGCGGCGACTGAAAAGATTGGCTGCAAGCCGGAGGCTTGCGCTACGGGGTCAATCCATCTGCACCAGAATCTCGCGCGGCTTGGCTCCTTCTCCGGGGCCGATGATGCCGCGGTCTTCGAGGATGTCGATCATGCGGGCGGCTTTGCCGTAGCCGAGGCGGAGGCGGCGCTGCAGCAGGCTGGTGCTGGCTTTCTTCTCCTGGCGGATCACTTCGAGGCACTTCTCCAGGCACTCCTGCTCCTCGGAGCTCACGCCATCTTCGCCCATGTCATCGTCATCGCCAAACTCGCCGTTTTCGTCATCGACTTTGACATCAAAGACCGGCTTGCCCTGCGCGACGCAGTGCTCCACCAGCGCGTGGATTTCGTCATCGGTGACGAGCGCGCCCTGGCTGCGCACAGGCTGCGCACCGCCGGGCGGCACGTAGAGCATGTCCCCTTTGCCCACGAGATTCTCGGCGCCTTTGCGGTCCAGGATCACGCGGCTGTCGAGTGCGGAGGATACCTGGAAGGCGATGCGCGTGGGGATGTTGGCCTTGATCACGCCGGTGATCACGTCCGCACGCGGTGTCTGCGTGGCCACGATGAGGTGAATGCCGGCCGCACGCGCCATCTGCGTGATGCGGGCGATGGCCACTTCGATGTCAGCCGGAGCGGTCTGCATCAGGTCAGCCAGCTCGTCCACGATCACCACGATGTAGGGCATCGTATCGGGGATGACGACCTCCTGCTTGCGCGGTGCCGGGGCCTGAGAGTCTCCCAGCCAGGTGCCGCTGGCATCCCGCAGATCGGTGTCTCCGTCCACGGTACCCACTTCGGCGGTCTTGGGTACGGCGGCTTCTTCAGCAGCCTCTTTGGCAAAGGCGGCGGACACACTCGCGTCGTCCACACCGGCCTTGGTGGCAGCGGGTGCGGCGGCATTGCGTGCAGCACGGGCGGCATCCGCCTCGGCCTTGCGCTTGCGATTGCGGTTGTTGAAGGTCTCGAAATTGCGGCAGCCCTCCTGCGCAAAGATCTGGTAGCGGTTTTCCATCTCCTTCACCACCCAGCGCAGGGCCAGCAGCGCTTTCTTGGGATCGGTGACCACCGGCAGCGCCAGATGCGGCAGTTCCTCGTAGCTCTGCATTTCCACGACCTTGGGGTCGATCATGATGAAGCGCAGCTCATCCGGCGCAAAGCGGCAGATCAGGCTGGTGACGATGCTGTTGATGCACACGCTCTTTCCGCTGCCCGTGGCACCCGCCACCAGCAGGTGCGGCATGATGGCCAGATCGCCGATGATCGTCTTGCCATACACATCCTTGCCCAGCGCCACCGGCAGCTTGGCCTTGCCATTGACGAAGACATCGTCCTCCAGCAGCTCGCGCAGCGGCACGATGGTCTTCTCCGAGTTGGCCAGCTCGATGCCCACGGTGTCCTTCCCTGGAATAGGGGCCAGGATGTTGATGCGCTCCGCACGGGTGGCGCGGGCGATGTCGGCGTCCAGATTGGCGATGCGGCTGACGCGCAGACCATCCACAGGGCGCACCTCGTAGCGCGTGATGGCAGGGCCGCGCGTGATGTCTCCCGGCTCCACCGTGATGCCGAAACTGGCCAGCGCCTTGACGATGGTGGCCTGGATGCCCAGCAGCTCGCTCGTGTTGGTGGGGGCACGGCCTGTGTCCTCAGGCCATTTCAGCAGCTCCATGGAGGGCAGCTTGTAGTCCTTGAAAAGCTTGGTGAGATTTCCCAGCGATCCGTGCGGTGCCTGCTCGATCTTCTGCGCGCGCTTCTTTTCCCACACCTCGGCCAGCTTGGGTTTGTCGCTGCGGTCATCGTGCGCGCGGGACACGGAGGAGTCGATGATCTTGGGCGGTGGCGGCTCAAACTGCAGCGGCAGTTCCATGTTGGTCGCAGGGCCGGTGGCGACTGGTGTGTCGCCACGGATCTCGCCGCTCTTGTCCTTCTTCTTCTTTCGCAATCCTTCCGGCACTGGCGTCAGCGTACCGGGCACGGTGCTGGCCGCTTCTTCCGCCAGCTTTTCGGCGATCAGGCGCTGCGCCTCGCGCTCGGTCTTCCAGCGGGTGATCTCCGCACGGATGTTTTGAATGACCGATAGCGGATGCTGACCGGTGACGAGAAAGAGTCCGCCCATGTAGGCCGTGCCGAGGAGCAGCGTAGCGCCAGCCTTTCCCAGCAGGTGCTTCAGCAGCGTGCCGCCAATGACAAAGCCCAGCCCGCCGGAACCGCCCAGCGGTGTGAAGTGATCCCGCTCCGTGAGCAGGTTCTGCACCTCCAGCAGCGCCGCGCCGCTGATGATCATGATGGCCACGCCCAGCCACGCCGCACGCGTGACCCTGATCTTGGAGTGCAGCTTGCACACGCCAAACCACGTCATGCTGAAAGGCAGCAGGTAGGCCGCGTAGCCCATGAGCCACAGCATATGGCCCGCCATCAAAGCGCCCACACGGCCCACAAAATTATGCGTCACCTCGCCGGAGGACTCAGAGAGCGCCAGAAAGGACCACGAGGGCATGTCCCGAGGATCATACGAGATCAGCGCCAGCAGCAGCAGGCAGGCCACCATGAGAAAGCCGATGCCAAAGACATCATTCCATGGGCTCTCTTTCTCGTCCGTGGATCGGGCGCGAGGGGGGCGGGCTGCAGCGGCGCGGCTCATGACAGTAATTATGGGAATCTGCCAGACGAAATAATTTAAGGCTACCAAAATATTTACCTTGCCCCACTTTTATGAATCGGCTTCGATCCCCGCCGGGAAGCGGCTTGACCGCCAAAATTCCCGCGAACATCTTTGCGGGTCTCCTCGTCTTATCTCAACCCTCCAATGAAACCAACACTCGCCCTCACCCTCGCTGCCGTGCTCGCCCTCGGCGTTTCCACCACCTCCACCACCCGTGCGCAGGACGCAGGCAAGGTGGACTTTGAAAAGCAGGTGCTTCCCGTCCTCAAAGAAAGCTGCTTCAAGTGCCACGAGAAGGAGCATGAAGACGGCGGCAAGATCAAGAAGCCCAAAGGCGGCCTCCGTCTGGACGGCGCTGCGGTCATCATGAAGGGCGGCAAGGAATACCCGAATGAAAACGTCGTGGCCGGCAAGCCCGAAGCCAGCTGGCTGGTGAAGACCATGGCCCTCCCGGACAGCGACGACCTCGCCATGCCCCCGGAAGGCAAGGGCGACCGCGTCTCCGCCGCCAACATCGACCTCATCAAGAAGTGGATCTCCGAAGGCGCGAACTTCGGTGCCTGGAAGGGTGTGGAATAAGCATTTCTCAGCATAACAACATCTCACCACGGAGGGCGGAGCCTAGGCTCCGCCTTTCTTTTTCCCCCTCATGAACGCCCCCTTCCGCTTCACCACCTGCCGCGCAGGCTCCGAGCCCGCGCTCAAGCGCGACATCGCCGCCCACTTCTCCGGCGAGCTCACGCCGGCCTTCATGAAGCCGCAGTTCATCACCTGGAAGCTGCGCCACCCGGACTTTGTCCCACCCGGCAGCCTGAGCCACTTTGCGCGCGTCAGCGGCATCTCCATCGGCCTTTGCAAATCGGTGCCCGAGCTCGTGGAGCAGGCCCGCCAGTGCGCAGGCCGCCGCCCGGTGCGCCTGCATGTCTTTCCCCGTGTGACGGATGAGGATGGCGTGCCCGCCGCCGACTGGCAGCGCGTGGACGCCCTGACCGCAGACATCTCCCGCGCACTGCAGCAGGCAGGCGTGCTGCTGGAGACACGCCTCCCCTTTGCCACGGGCGATCTGGTGCTGGACGTCATCGTGGGAGAAACCGCTGACGAGCCCCTCTTTCTCGGCTGCCATCAGCACCAGCCCGGCATGCACACCCAGCCCGGCGGCCTGCCGCGCATCACCCTGCCGGAGGACGTGCCCTCGCGCGCCTGGCTCAAGCTGGAGCAGGCCCTGGCCTGGCGCGGCTGGGACAAGATGGACGCACGCGGCCACACCACCGTGGATCTCGGCTGCGCACCAGGCGGAGCCACCTATGCCATGCTGCAGCGCGGCATGAACGTCCTCGGCATCGACACCGGGGAGATGGACCCGCGTGTCGATAAACTGGCGCAGGAAAAGCGTGCCCGCTTTGAGCACTGGCGCGCCCCCGTGGGCCGTGTGCATCTGGACGACCTGCCGCAAGACATCGCCCTGCTGCTCTGCGACATCAATCTCTCCCCGCCCCAGGTCATCCCCGAGATCCGCCGCATCCAGTCCGCCGTGCAGGCACGCCGCATGATCCTCACCCTGAAGCTGAACTCCCCTGCCCTGGAAGACCGCGCGCATGAGTTCATCGAGGCCATCCGCTCCTTCGCCCCGCAGCCCGTCTTCGCCACCCAGCTCGCGGGAAATCGGCGGGAGATCTGCGTCACCGCAGGGTGAATCCGCCGAGAAAAGCCCCTCCAGCAGCTTTCGTGTCTCGTTTCCACCCTAGGGGGTAGTCCTGGTGGAAACAAAACACCCAAAATAGACGTAATTTATTGATAACAAGTCAATTACAAGATAAAACACACGGACACGAAGCCTCTTTAAAGCGGCCTTTTCGTGTCCAGCGCTGAGCCGGCGAGACAGACGCCCGCGCCTGCCACAGCACGCCACCACCCCCACCTTGCCATCATGGCACACCGCGCTTGCGTCATGGTTTATGATGGTATATGATACCATTAATAACCACCCGCCACCACAGTTGAAAACCCTGGCCTGTACGCCAAGGGGTGGCACTCCTGTTGTACAACCCAAAGCATGCCATGTGCCTGCTCATCCTGGCATGCCAGCGAGGTGAATACAGCGGATGGCAAAACACCTTTCCGTGTGGCGAACTGGGCTGGCGTGTGCCCACACGATGTAGGATGGGTGTGGCGACAGCCCGCCCGTCCACCAGCGTACGGCAAGTACCACGGCGTAGGAAGGCGCTGATGGTCGGGCGGTTTGGCGGAGGGGCGGTCGAGCAGGCGTGTGCTCTCGACGCCAAACACACCCAACCTACGACCAGAGTGCCACGCGCCCGCGCACACGGCACAAGCCCCTGCAGACCCGTTTTCAACAGATGGTGGTATCACAACCTCCTGGCCCATGAGATGCCAGTGCCAGTTCTTGTGCCGCAGCGCTGGCCCACCCTGCGGGAACTTTCGTGTCCACCAGAAGTGCCCCCTGGGGTGGAAACGAGACACGAAGACCCGTTTCCCCAGGGAAAACGGCACCAGCCGCCTGAAAACTGGAAACGAGCCGGACACGAGACTCCACAACCTCCTGGCCCATGAGATGCCAGTTCTTGTGCCGCAGCGCTGGCCCACCCTGCGGGAACTTTCGTGTCCACCAGGAGTGCCCCCTGAGGTGGACACGAGACACGAAGACCCGCTTCCCCAGGGAAAACGGCACCAGCCGCCTGAAAACTGGAAACGAGCCGGACACGAGACTCCACACGCTTGGCAAAACACGCAGCCCTCACTTCTGGCACTTCGGGCAGAAATACGTCGCCCTTTGCCCCTGCACGATGCGCTTCACCGGCGCCTCGCACACGCGGCAGGGCTCGCCCTCGCGGTCATACACGCGCAGCGTCTGCTTGAAGTAACCCGGCTCGCCGCTCTCGTTCACAAAATCGCGCAGCGTCGTGCCGCCCATCTTGATCGACGCCGCCAGCACCTTGCGGATCGCCTGCACCAGCTTGGTCAGTCGCGGTTTGGAAACTTTGCCCGCAGGCTGTCGCGGATCAATGCCCGCCATGAAGAGCGCCTCGCTCGCGTAGATGTTGCCCACGCCCACCACCACATGCGCGTCCATGATCACCTGCTTGATCGCCGCCGTCTTTCCGGCGCACGCCGCGTGCAGCGTCTCCACCGTAAACTCCTCTCCCAGCGGCTCCGGCCCCAGATCCTTCAGCAGCGCATGCTCCGCCGGATCTCCCTCGATCCACAGCGCCGCGCCAAACCGGCGCGGATCATGCAGCCGCAGTTGCCGCCCATCCTCCATCGTGATCGCCATATGATCATGCTTCTTGAAAGGCGTGTCCGCCGGCAGCACCCGCAGGTTTCCCGACATGCCCAGATGCAGGAGCAGCGTGCCCTTGGCCGTGCCAAACAGCATGTACTTCGCCCGCCGCTCCCCCGACTCAATGCGGCAGCCCTCAATCTCATGAATCTCATCCGGCACCGGCCACCGCATCCGTTTATCTCTCACCATCACCTCCCGCACCTTCTTCCCAATCACATGCGGCAGCACACCGCGCAGCGTGGTTTCGACTTCAGGGAGTTCAGGCATGGCGCGATATGCCGCATGCGAGAAATCCCGCAATCGCGAATTCATCCCCCCCTCTTCCAGCACTGATGTGGTTGGCCGAAAAAATCGAAAAAGGTCAAAAAAAATAAACCCCTCTGATTTTTTCCCTTCTTTCCCCTTTTTCGGCTCAGCCTTCCGGCACAACTCCTTGCCATTCCACCCTATTTCCGCTTTGATGGCGCAACTCCGATCAGACAATCACCTAACAGCGCCACCCAATGCCCGACGACAGCATCCCCGCCAAGATTGAGGAAGGCCCGGAGCAGTCGCGCGTGCTGGTGCTCTGCATCTCCGCGAAGGCCTTCGGCTCCGACTGGGCACAGTTGGAGCCCAGCACCTTCCGCTTCCGTGACCCGCTGAACAACTGAACCCCACCCACAATTTCGCATCGGCCATGCCTCATCCACCCTCTGATCCAGAAAAGGCTCTTCGTGAAGCGATCTCCAATGGCAACATCGTCTTCGTGGCGGGCACGGGTGTGTCAATGTCCGCCACTTTTGATCCAGCTAAAAAGGCATCCCATCCGCAGGCTTCGTGGGCGGGGCTCTTGAAGCATGGCGTGGACGAAGCCGAGCGCATGGGGCGACTCGCAGGCAAAAAAGCAGCCCTTTATCGTTCGATGCTCGATGTTGATCCCACGACACAAAATCTCATCTCCGCTGCCACCGCAGTGACCGATGCATTCGGTGGCGTCAGCTCTGGCATCTTCAAGGACTGGCTGGCGGCCACCATCGGAACGATCCGCCCCATCAACCGCGACATCATTGATGCCCTTCACGCTCTTCGTCAGGCAGACAACCTGCTCGCGACCACCAATTACGATGATGTCTTGCTGGATCATCCCTCCCCCTTGGTTCCGATCACTTGGACGGATGGGGATGACATCATCGGTGCGCAACGAAACCGCGAATTCGACAAGATCATCTACCTTCACGGCTATTGGAAAAGGCCCGAGACGGTCATTTTGAATGGACGTTCCTATGATCAGATCGCGCGGCATGAAGAATACCGTGACGATCTCGCCGCCTTCTGGCGCACCACGACTTGGGTTTACGTCGGTTGCGGCATCAGCGGCCTCAATGACCCCGACTTCGGCTTGCTCCTGGAACGCCACGGCGAACGAGCACGCGGTGCTCAGCATTGGGACTTCTGTCTCGTTCACAAGAATGACCGCGCCGCCTTCCAAAAGCATTTCGACGACCTTGAGCTCAACATCGTCGCCGTTTCCTATGGGGACAATCACGGCGCACTGCCAGCCTTCCTCCGCACCTTGCTGCCCGCTCCAGTCTCTCACGTCAGCGCGACGGCATTGGCCCCTTCTCCATGCACAATCCCCCGCCCCCCAGCGTTCTACGCTGAACCCGACTACATCGGCTCCCACAAATTCGTCGGACGCGCTGCCGAGTTGCAAATCCTATCCGACTGGGCCGCGCCAGCCGATCCCACGAACCTCCTTCTCTTCGAAGCCATTGGCGGCAACGGCAAGAGCATGCTCACCTGGGAGTGGACGACCAATCCCCGGCACGCCCTCGCCGCGCGCCCGGCGGACAAGCCCTGGGCCGGGCGCTTCTGGTATTCGTTCTACGAGGGTGGCGCGTGCATGGCCGATTTCTGCCACCACGCCCTCGCCTACATGACGGGCCGCCCGCTGGAGGACTTTGCGAAAAAGAAAACCGCCTACCTGAAGGACGACCTCCTCGCCCTGCTTCACGCCAATCCGTGGCTGCTCATCCTCGATGGACTCGAGCGCATACTCGTCGCCTACCACCGCATTGATGCCGCCGAAGTCCCCGACGAGGAGGCGAACATCCCGACCGACAAAATCGCCAACCGCAACCCCTGCGACGCCATCCGCGACGAGGACAACGACCTCCTACGCGCCCTCGCCGCCGCCGCCCCGTCAAAGCTCCTCGTCAGCTCCCGCCTCACCCCGCGCGTCCTGCTGAATCCCTCCGGCCAGCCCATCCCCGGCGCGAAGCGCATCACCCTCCCCGGCCTGCGCCCGCCGGATGCCGAGGCCCTCCTGCGCTCCTGCGGCATCGAGGGGAAAAGTGACGCCATCCAGAGCTACCTCACCGCCAACTGCGACAACCACCCGCTCGTCATCGGCATCCTCGGCGGCCTCATCGCCAACTACCTGCCCGCGCGCGGCGACTTCGACGCCTGGTCCGCCGCCGCCGACGGCGGAGCCCCGCTCGACCTCGCCAGCCTCGACCTCATCCAGCGCCGCAACCACATCCTTGAGGCTGCTATCCAAAAGCTGCCCGATGCCAGCCGCCAGCTCCTCTCCACCCTTGCCCTGCTCACCGACTCCTTGGACTACGAGACGCTTAAAGCCTTCAATCCCCACCTGTCGCCCGACCCAAAGAAGCTACAAGGCACCGTCAAGGACCTGGAGCAGCGCGGCCTGCTGCAATGGGATGGCCGCACGCGGAAGTATGACCTGCACCCCGTCGTCCGCGGCGTCGCCTCGGGCGCGATGGCGGCGGCGGACCGCGAACGCCACGGCCAGCGCGTGGTGGACCACTTCACCGCCCAGCCCCACCGCCCCTACGACGATGCCGAGACGCTGGAGGACGTGCGCAGCGGCCTGCACGTCGTCCGTGCCCTGCTCAAGCTCGGCCACTACCAGCAGGCAGCGGATGCCTATGCGGGTGCTTTGTCGGATGCGCTCTTTTTCAACCTCAATGCCTATGCCGAGGTCTTGTCTTTGCTGAAGCCCTTCTTCCCCAACGGCTGGGGCGAACTGCCGAAGGAGGTGACAGCCAGAGACAGTTCCTATCTGGCAGCTTGCGCAGCGATCGCCTTGGACTCTTGCGGTGAACCGGCTGCCGCCCTCGCCGCTTACGGCACGGCCCTGCGAGTTGACTTGAAAGCCGAAGACTGGACGAACACGACGACTGTTCTCCGCAATATCTCGGCCACTCAGTCCGCCCAGAATCGGCTCGCCCGAGAGCTCCGCACCGATTCCTTCGCCTTGGAGGTCGCCAAGTTGAGCGAAGACAAAGAAGGCGTTTTCAGGGGTCGGCTCAACCTTTTCGCCCACCAGTCGAGGCTGGGCCAGTGGGCGGAGGCCGCCGCCACCTGGAGCCTGCTTGCCCCCATGGGCCGCGCTTGGTCGCGCGCCGTCTATCGGCCCGGATTCGCTGAAAGGCTTTACGCCCAGTTTCACTTCTGGCAGGGCAGCTTGCAGGAGGCGCACCTAGCCGAGGCCGAGCGCCTGGCGGTCCAGGGCAAAAACCGCACCACCATCCGAAATCTCCACCGCCTGCGCGGCGACTGGCGGCTCACGCAGGGCGAGTGGGCGCTGGCGGCGGCGAGCTACCAGGAGGCCGTGCGCCTGGCCCGCGATACCCGGTCGGTCATTGATGCCGACTCCGAGACCGGCCTCGCCCTGGCCAAGCACCACCTCGGCCAGCTCGCCAATCCCCGCGAAGAAGCCGAGCGCCTCTCCACGATTACATCGGGCCACCTCCTCGCCCAGCTCTGGCTGGCCCTTGGCGACACCGAGCAGGCGAAGCACCACGCCCTCGCCGCCTACCAATGGGCCTGGGCCGATGGGGAGCCGTATGTGCACCGCTACGAACTCACCCAGACCACCGAACTGCTCCGGCAGATGAACGTTCCCATCCCCAACCTGCCGCCCTACGACCCCGCCAAGGACGAGAAGCTGCCGTGGGAAGATGAGGTGCGCGCCGCCATCGAAAATCTCCGCGACAAGAAGGGCATGGGAGATTGAATCTTGCCAGTTTTCCCAGAAGCAGAAGTTGCCCCACGCTGGTCGTGCGGCTGCATCACAGCGACGCGTTCGCGCAGGACGAGCTGTGGCCTTGCGCCGCCGTGTTCAAGACGAACGCCGGTGAAGCAGCTCGGCATCAAGCTGACGCGTCGCGCGCGGGGCGTGGATGATCTGGAGGTGTATTTCGACCCGGCGGTCGCGATGGAGGAGAAGATCATCTTCAGCACCCGCCTTGCGCATGGGCTGTGTGAGGATTGCCGCTGCCCGGAGTCGCAACCATGCCGTCGAAGCTCAGGCAAATTGCCGGCTTCAATTCGCCAGCGGGTGAAAGCATTCGATTGGAACCCAGCGCCCACGAGAACGCGAAGCGTCATGGAACCGGAGCGCAGCGGAGATAGACAGCCACAGGCTGCCCGAAGGGTGAGCGCAGCGAATCAATGCGGTGGCAGAGATGCACGGCGCAAGCCTGCATCGGCGGCACCGCTTTCACGGGGTTCAGCGTGCTGTCCGGCCACAGCACTCTTTTCCGGCCTGCGGGAGCAGCAGCGCTTTCGCGTGGTGCAGCGAGCACCTCGTCTTTGCCCCCCCTCCAGCCTGCGAAAGCGGCGTCGCGCTTAGGCTTGCCGCACGCACTCCAAGACGCTGTCGCGCTCGCGTAGGCCTTGGGCCTTCTACCGCAAAGCTTCACCCGTTGGTGAGTTTGAACCTGTAGCATGCAATGAGTTCGACTGCATGTTTACGGCTAAGCAAAATGCCCCCCTACTTCTCCTCCAGCGCCTGCTCCAGTGCGCGCCACGCCAGCATGGCGCACTTCACGCGCTGGGGGAATTTCTGCACGCCTTCGAGGAGGATGAGTTCGCCGAGGGCGTCTTCGTTGGCGGGGGCACCATCTCCCATGACGACGCGGCGGAAGTCTTCGCGGACGGCGGCGGCTTCGGTCTTGGACTTGCCCTTGATCTTCTGCGTCATCATCGACGCGCTGGCCTGGCTGATGGCGCAGCCCTGGCCGGTGAATTTGAGGTCTTCGATGCTGCCGTCGTCCTTCACTTTCACCCACACGTCGATCTCGTCGCCGCAGGAGGGGTTGTCCCCGTGGGCGTGCAGGCAGGGCGGCGGGATTTCACCGCGATTGCGCGGATTGCGGGAGTGATCCAGGATCACCTGCTGGTAGAGATCTCGAAGGTCGTCGGAAAGCATGGTCGTAGGGTCGGGTCAGGCCGGCGGGCCTGCCTCACGCAAAGAACTTACGCGCGAGGTGCAGTACTTCGACGAGACGATTGATCTCTTCAAGCGTGTTGTAGAAGTAGAAGCTGGCGCGGGTGGTGCCGGGCACCTTGAAGCGCCGCATGAGCGGCTGGGTGCAGTGGTGCCCGCCGCGCATGGCCACGCCGTGGCTGTTGGCAAATTCCACCAGGTCATGCGGATGCGCAAAATCGAGGTGGAAGGCCACCAGTGCGCCCCGGTGACCGCTCAGCGGCCCGAGGATGCGGATGCCGGGCACCTCGCCCATGAGCTGCACGGCGTAGTTGGCCAGGTTGTGGTCATGGCGCTGGATGTTCTCCAGGCCGATGGCCTGCAGGTAGTCGATGGCAGCGCCGAGCCCGATGACCCCGGAGATGTCCGGCGTGCCCGCCTCAAAGCGGTGGGGCGGCGGCTTGTAGGTGCTGCCTTCCAGGGTGACGTTCAGGATCATCTCGCCACCACCATGCCAGGGCGGCATGCTTTCCAGCAGGGCCATGCGGCCATACAGCGCGCCGATGCCCGTGGGGCCGCACATTTTGTGACCGGAGAAGGCCAGGAAATCGCAGCCGAGATCCTGCACATCGATGGGCATGTGGCCCACGCTCTGCGCGCCGTCCAGCAGCGTCACCGCACCCACGGCCTTCGCTTTGGCGATGAGTTCCTTGGCGGGATTGATGGTGCCGAGGGAGTTGGAGACGTGGACAAAGGCGAAGAGCTTCACCTGCTCGGTGAGCAGCGTGTCGAGCTGCGCCAGATCCAGCGTGCCGTCGTCCAGCACGGGGATGTGTTTCAGCGTGGCTCCGGTGCGCTGGGCCAGCAGGTGCCAGGGCACCAGATTGCTGTGGTGCTCCATGCCAGTCAGCAGAATGACGTCTCCTGCGCGCAGATTCTGCGTGCCCCAGGTGTTGGCCACAAGGTTGATGCCCTCGGTGGTGCCCCGGGTGAAGATGATCTCGTCCTCGGACGCTGCGCCGATGAGGCGGGCCACCTTGCCGCGCGTGGCCTCAAAGGCCTCGGTGGCGCGGTTGCTCAGCTCGTGCAGGGCGCGATGCACGTTGGCATTGTCACGCTCATAGTAGTGCGTGAGCGTCTGGATGACAGCGCGCGGCTTTTGACTGCTGGCGGCGCTGTCCAGATACACCAGCGGGTGTCCGTTTACCTGCTGGTCGAGAATGGGAAAGTCAGATCGTATGCGGTGCCAGTCCATGTGTGCTGGCAGCACACTTAGCGAGCCGCCATGCGCTGTCCAGCAGCAGCACCCACGGCTGCAGGGGTGCGACCCGCGTAGTGGCCGCGGCTTTCGATCTCACGTGCACGCTCCTGCATGGAGGCAGGCTTGCCGTCTGTGGGCAGATCATTCTCACCGATCAATCCCAGCATTTCTTTTCCCAGTTGATCAAACATTTTCACCGGAGCGCTGCCAGGGAGGGACATCAGAGTCTGGCAACTGGTCAGAGTGGCAGCAAGCAAAAGGAGAGAACTGAGGCGGGCAAATTTCATTAAAATCGTGTTTATCATGCCGTGGCGTTTCTGTAAACAATTAGATGATCAGGGCCGGAAGGCCACCTGGGCACCTGGGCTGCCAAAAGAGCGCGGAATGCCGTGACTGCCTTTCCCCTGCACTTCTCTGGCACGCATTTCCATGCTCTTGGGCTGGCCATTTTCATCGGCCAGCAGAAAGTAATAGGGAGCCAGTCGCAGTGCTGTGCCGATCAGCCCGCAGCTGCTGAGCAGGCAGCAGGCGGTGGCAGCAAGGAGAAGGCGGGATTTCACGGACATTCGGCCGTTTTATCACAGCCATAATTCACCGTAAACCTTTTTAATGGCGTGCTGCGCAGGCAAAACTTGCGCTCCACACGGCAAACTTTGCCCATGCGCCTGCGTATTTCACTGCCTTCCGCTCTCCAACCCACATGAAGAAACTGCTCCCCTTCCTCCTCCTGGCACTCGGCCTGCCGCTCCACGCTGAGATCGAGCTCAAACAGGGCGACAGCATCGCCATCCTCGGCAATGCGCTGCCAGACCGCTCCCAGTACTCCGCCTGGCTGGAGACCATGCTGACGCAGGCCCATGCAGAAAAAGACCTCACTTTCCGCAATCTGGCTTTCGCAGGAGACGAGGTGCAGACCTGGCACCGCATCGACAATTTCGGCACCCGTGACGAATGGCTGGCCAAGGTGAAAGCGGATGTCATCTTCGCCTTCTACGGCTACAACGAGTCCTTCAAAGGCTACGAAGGCATCGAGGAGTTTAAAAAGAACCTCGCCAAATTCATCGACGACGCCAAGGCGCAGAACTACAGCGGCAAGGGCGCGCCGCGCATCGTGCTCTTCTCCCCCATCGCGCTGCAAAAGGTGGCCAGCCCCAGCCTGCCGCCGGTGGATGAAAAGAACACCAACATCCAGAACTACACCGCCGCGATGAACGAGGTGGCCGCCGCCAAGGGCGTGACCTTTGTGGACCTCTTCCAGCCCAGCGCCAAGGGCCTGCCGGAAGGCTCCACGCTGGACGGCCTCTACATCACGGACAACGGCGAAAAGGCCATCGCAGCCTCCGCCTTCAAATCTCTCACCGGCAAGGACGCGCCACAGGTGAATGAAAAGCTGCGCCAGGCCATCATCGACAAAAACTGGGAGTGGCACCAGCGCTACCGCACCGTGGACGGCTATAATGTCTATGGTGGCCGCTCCGGACTGGCCTACGCGGCAGGCGTAGGCGGCTTTAAACAGAACGAACGCAACCCCGAGAAGCCCTACATCTCCAACTACCAGGTGATGATGGAGGAGATGGCGCAGCGCGATGTCAAAACAGCCAACCGCGACCAGCGCGTGCACGCCATCGCCAAAGGTGGCGATCTCGTGGTGAAGGACGACAACCTGCCGCCCGTGGAAAAGGTGCCCACCAACATGCCCAACCCGAAGGAGGGCAAGGAATTCAACAAGGTGCCCATGACCGGCATGACCTTCACCCCCGAGGGGCTGGTGGACTTTCCCGATGCCAAGGAGGCCATGAAGAACATCCAGCCTGAGGCGGGGCTGAAGATCACCCTCTTTGCCGATGAAAAGATGTACCCCGAGCTGGTGAATCCCGTGCAGATGGCCTGGGACACCCGCGGCCGCCTGTGGGTCAGCGCCTGGCTGAACTACCCCGAGCGCACCCCCACCAGCACCAAGGGGGACAGCCTGCTCGTCTTTGAAGACACCAATGGCGACGGCACGGCGGACAAGATGACTGAATTTGCCGATAACCTGAACTGCCCCACCGGATTCAATTTCTACAAGGACGGCGTCATTGTCATGCAGTCGCCCAATCTGGTGTATCTCGAAGACACCGATGGCGATGGAAAGAGCGACAAGCGCACCATCCTGCTCATGGGCCTGTGTGCCGCCGACTCCCACCATGAAACCAACGCACTGAGCTACGACTGCGGCGGCGCGCTGTATCCGAGCGATGGCGTCTTCCACCGCACCCAGGTGGAGACCCTGTACGGCCCGGTGCGCAACACCAACGGCTGCATCTACCGCTTTGACCTCAACCGCCGCACGCTGGAGCGCTTCACCACGGACGCCACGGTGAACCCCCACGGCAAGGTCTGGGACCGCTGGGGCAATGCCTACTTCACCGACGCCACCGGCAACGTGAACACCTTTGCCGAGGCCTCCTCATGCTATCTCCCCCGCGAAGGCGGTGGCAGTGCCAAGCTGCAGGAGTTCTGGAAGCGCCCCGCCCGCCCCAGCCCAGGCAACAACATCATCTCCAGCCGCCACTTCCCGGACGACTGGCAGAACAATTTCCTCAACACCAACGTCATCAGCTTCCAGGGCATCTGGCGCGTGCCGCTCATGCCAGATGGCGCCGCGATGAAGGGCGAAGTGAGCAATGAGCTCGTCAAGGTGGACCCCGCCGTCTATCCCACCTTCCGTCCCAGCGCCGTGAGCGTGGGCCCGGATGGCGCGCTGTATTTCTGCGACTGGTCCAATGCCATCATCGGCCACATGCAGCACCACCTGCGCGACCCCAACCGCGACCACAAGCATGGCCGCATCTACAAGCTGACCTATGAAGGCCGCCCGCTGCTCAAGCCCGCCAAAATCTACGGCGAGAGCATCGAAAACCTGCTCGAAAACCTGAAGGCCTGGGAGGACAACGTGCGCATGCGCAGCAAGATCGAGCTGGCCAAGCACGACGCGCAGAAGGTCGCCGCCGCAGCCAAAGCCTGGGCTGCCAAGCTGGACAAGAGCGACAAGGAATACGAGCACCACCGCCTTGAAGCCCTCTGGACGCACCAGTGGGTCGATGTGGTGGATGTGGATCTGCTCAAAGAAGTGCTCTCCTCCCCCGAGCCGCGCGCCCGAGCCGCCGCCACCCGTGTGCTCTGCTACTGGAAGGACCGCGTGCCCGGCGCGCTGGATCTTCTCAAGGTCGCCGTGAACGACCCCGCCATGCCTGTGCGCATGCACGCCGTGCGCGCCCTCAGCTTTTACCAGCCCACCCCGGATGCTGAAAAGGCGCTGGAGATTTCCTACGATGTGCTCAAGCAGCCCACCGACTACTACATCGACCACGTCTTCGGCGAATGCCGCAAGGGCCTGCAGTCCGTGCTCAAGACCAAGGTGCTGCCCAAGGACCCTGCTGCGCTGGCGGAGTTCATCGCCAAGACCACCGATGCCGATCTCAAAGGCCTGCCCGATCTGGAGCCGGTGCTCATCGAAAAGCTCACCCGTCCCAAACTCAGCGCAGACGTACGCGCTGCCGCTCTGACAGAACTGGCCAAGAACTCAGGCGACGACACCCCCGTGGTGCTGGTGAACATGCTCAAGAAAATCGAAGCCGCCGATGGCAGGCTCAACTCCACCGCCGACGACCTTGGCAAGCTCCTCCTGGCCCAGTCTGCCGGCATGCTGGCCCGCCATGGCACGCTGCTCAAGACGCTGGCCAAGAATGCCAAACAGGCCCCGGTGAAGCGCGCCTGCTACGCCGCCTACGTGGTGGGAGACAAGACGCCCGACAATCTGTGGAAGAGCGTCGCCGATGCGGGAGAGCGCAACGCGATCATCGAATCCATCGCCCTCATCCCGGCCAACGAAGCCGCTCTGCGTGCCAAGTTCCAGCCGCACCTCACCGCCATGCTTGGAGATACCTCCCTCAGCGCCGCAGGCCAGCGCGCCGTGCTCTCCGCCCTGCCACTCATGGGTCCGAACAACGCCGCCGCCAACTTCCAGATCGTGGCGCAATACCTCATCGACGGAAAAGATCGCAACGCCGCCGCCAAGGCCCTGCTGAAATTCCCCAAGACCAACTGGGACGCCGCGAAAGCCAAACCCATCACCGATGCCGTGCTGGCCTATGGCAAAAGCGTGAAGCCCGCCGACCGCAGCAAGCCCGAGTACGTGGAGATCATTGCCGCCGCCAAGGAGATGGCCGCGCTGCAGGGAGACGCCGCCAAGGGCATCCTGGCCGAGCTGAAGACGATCAGCGTGGATGTCTTCGTCGTCCACACGGTGCACGAGCAACTGCGCTTTGACACCACCAAGCTCGAAGTCACCGCCGGCAAGCAGTTTGAAGTCATTTTTGAAAACGACGACGTCATGCCGCACAATTTTGTCATTGTCCCTCCCGGCAAACATATGGAGATCGGCACCGCCGCCATGACCATGACGCCTGACAAGCTGGACAAGCAAGGCCGCGCCTACATGCCCGCCGCCTTTGAGAAAAGCATCCTCGCTGCCACCAAGCTGCTGGAACCCGGCCAGAAGGAAACCCTCAAGCTCAAAGCCCCGTCACAACCCGGTGAATATGAATTCGTCTGCACCTTCCCGGGACATGCCGTGCTCATGTGGGGCACGCTGAGCGTGGGGAAGTGAGGAGTGCAGCAACCGCGACAGCGTCTTGGAGTGCGTGCGGCAAGCCTCGGCGCGACGCCGCTTTCGCAAGGCCTGACGGCATGCTGAAGCCGAAGAACGCCCGCCCCCCGCGAAAGCGGTGCCGTCGATGCAGGCCTGCGCCGTGCATCTCTGTCACCGCAGTCGAAGACACTTTCGCACGGCTGAAAGCACCAGCGCCCATGCAGGCGTTGAGCTTGCTTCCTGGCCGTTCATAGCATGATTCCGATTTCGCAGCACTAGCATTGGCAGTAGAAAAGCCAGCATGAATTCCAGGCTCAGGTCAATACCTCTTGCCATCGGCACACGTCTGAGGCGTTTCTTTCTTTTCTTTCTTGGAGGGGAGACGTTGGAGTTTGAGGCCCCGTGTGCTCCCGAAGCTCTCAAAGCCAGCATTCTCAGCTCCAGAGATCATCTGCAACATTATGCCCATGTGCGTGTTTGGGGGGATCGCGTGCATGTCCAGCTACCGCCAGATTTTATGCGTCGAAGATCAACACTCGCCTTCCGCGGCATCATTGAATCCACTCCCGCTGGCAGCCGGATAAAGGGAGGCATTTCCGTCAACCTCTTCAACCGGTTGATGCTTGGATTATGGCTTGGCACCGTGACTCTCATCTCACTGATTGCCCTCCGCACAGTGCTCATTCCTGCTGGAGGCCTGGCTCTGTTCTGGTTGGGATGGCTTCTGACCGGCCTTGATGAGGCCGAGCCAAAAATCATCCGTTACCTCTCTTTTATGTGTGCTAACGCCGCACCAGCTACATCACCCGAATGACTCACCTGTCAGCACAGCAAGCGCAGAACTGACAGGCAGCATTTGATTCGTTTTCAAAGATTGCACGCCCTGAAGCCCTGGCGCCCCGAATCACTTCAGGACGCCTCCGTATTTGCCAAGATCCATGCGAGAAGAAAAGCCACCTCAGCTCTCCTGAATCTTCCCCGCCAGCGTGTCGAGCGTACGCTTGAAGTCGTTGGAGCTGCTGATGAGGTTGTTCACCACCTTGCAGGCGTGGATGACGGTGCCGTGGTCGCGGCCGCCAAACTCATCCCCGATCTGAACCAGTGGCAGCTTGGTCAGGGTGCGGGTCAGGCACGTAGCCACCTCTTCGCATGTCAGGAAACTCGCAGGCTTTGCGTTCCGGCCCAAATCGACTATCCTCGGACCATGAGCACCATCACCGCCATCTTCGAGCCTGCTCCGGACGGCACCTTGCATCTTCCTTTGCCAGCAGCCTGGCAAAAGATGCCCATCCGCGTTCAGGCGGTGTTGGAGCCGGTGACTTCGCCGGATTCACCAGACTTGCCCCGGTCTGCGCTGAAAGGCTTTGGCTGCCTCAAAGGCAAAATCTCGATGGCTGCAGACTTCGACGAACCTCTTGAAGACTTCAAAGAGTACGTTTCATGAGGCTCCTCATCGACACGCATGCACTGATCTGGTTCTGCGAAGGCAATCTCAGTCTCAGCTCCGCGGCCCGTGCAGCGATGGAAGATGATGCCAATGAAAGGTATATCAGCCACGCTGTGCTTTGGGAAATGGCGATCAAGCTTTCCCTCGGCAAACTTCAGCTTCAGGCGGATTACGATTTGATCTTTCCTGGGGTCGTGGATGCCAATGGTTTCCAAATGCTTCCCGCCCGGCTCGAACACTATCGGGATCTTCTCTCCCTGCCCCGCCACCATGGCGACCCTTTTGATCGCCTCATGATCTCACAGGCCCGAGCCGAAGGACTGACCATCATCACCTGCGACACACATTTCCCCGCCTACGGCGTTCCATTGCTTTGGTGAAAAAGGTCGTGTGGAGCACATCCGGGCCATACCCGGTGTGCTCCGTGACCTTGGCAGCCTCAGCTCTCCTGAATCTTCCCCGCCAGCGTGTCGAGCGTACGCTTGAAGTCGTTGGAGCTGCTGATGAGGTTGTTCACCACTTTGCAGGCGTGGATGACGGTGCCGTGGTCGCGGCCACCAAACTCATCCCCGATCTGCACCAGCGGCAGCTTGGTCATCGTACGTGTCAGGTACATGGCCACCTGGCGCGCTTCAGCGATGTTCTTGGGGCGACGCGGTCCGGTGAGGTCGCTCACGCGCAGGTCGTAGTGCGTGGCGATCACACGCTGGATGCGGTCCACCGTCACCGTCTTGGACGGATCCTCGTCGATCACATCATGCAGCATCGTGGCCAGGGCGGATTCCGTGGTCACCGCGCCTTCCAGGGAGACGTGGGCTGCCACGCGCATCAGCGCGCCTTCCAGCTTGCGCACGTTGGCGCGGATGCGCTGGGCCATGTAGTCGAGGATCCAGGGATCCAGGGAGACATTGAAGTCGCTCTGCTTGCGGCGCAGGATGGCGATGCGCGTTTCAAAATCCGGCACCTGGATCTGCGTGGCCAGGCCCCACTCAAAGCGGGACACGAGGCGGCTTTCCAGGTTCTTGATCTCGCTCGGCGGGCGGTCGCTGGCCAGCACGATCTGCTTCGCGTTGTTGAAGAGCTCGTTGAAGGTGTGGAAAAACTCCTCCTGCGTGCTGTCCTTGCCCTCAAAAAACTGCACGTCGTCGATCAGCAGCACGTCCACCTTGCGGTACTTCTGGCGGAACTGGCTGAACGTCTGGCGCTTGATCGCGTCCACAAACTCATTGGTGAACTGCTCTGAGGTGACGTAGCGCACATTCGCACGGGGCTTGCGGGCCAGCACCTCCTGGCCGATGGCCTGGAGCAGATGCGTCTTGCCAAGGCCGGTGGCGCCGTGGAAAAACAGCGGATTGTAGATGCGGCCCGGTTTTTCAGCCACGGCCTTGGCCACAGCCACGGAGTAGCTGCTGTTGGGGCCGATGACGTAGCTGTCAAAGTTGAACTTGGCGTTCAGACCCGCCTCGCTGAAGAAGCGGATCGGAGCCTGGTCGGCGGCGTTCACACGCGCGGCCTTCAGCTCGGGCTTTGGCGCAAAATTCACCGGCACGGCCTCGGTGGCCACATGGAACTCGATGACCGTCGGCTCTCCCGTCACCTCTGCCACGGCATCTGCCACGGCACCACTGTGGTTGCTCTCGATCCAAAGCTGATGGATCGGATTTGGCACCGTGATCACAAACCTGCCATCATCCGTCAGGCGTGCGGAGGTGCCGCTGAAGCAGCGCTGAAAATTGTCAGCACCCAGGCGCTTTACCAGCACCGCGCACACCTGGTCCCAGACGGTGGGCACTGGGGTGAACAACTCCGTTCCGACTGCATGCGAAGATCCATTGTGAGAAAGGTGATTCGTGTTTTCATCGGTGCGCGCCATGAGAGTTGGTTGCTGGTGGGAGAAAGGGGTCGGAGCGGGTTGGGAAAGCTGGGAAAAAGTCATTCGGTTGGAAGCATTCAAAAGGCCATCAGGCATCTTTTAAAATGACATCTCCTTGTATGACGAAACCGACACGTGAAACAAGCTCTTCTTCGATATATTTTTTGAATTTTTATCCACTCCGTACAAAAGATTTTAAATCTATTCACGTTCGATTGTGAAGATTCCAATGATCCTGCGTTAACAAGCTGTGAACAATCTGCGAATAGCTGTGTGCAAACGCATTTCGGCACGCTATGTGCGAACATAAAAAAAACCGGCGGCTGAATCAGCGCGCCGGTTTTGACTTCTGGATTGAGCGATCAATGTGCCTGCTTCACGTGCTCACCGAGCACATCACGGCCAAAGTCACCGTCAAAGCTGCGCCACACGCTGTGCACATGGTTGGCGTTGTTCTGTGTATTGTCGTATTCCAGCAGGAAGGTCTTACCCTGCACGCGGTAGTAGTGCGGCTCTCCACGCTCCTTGCCGCCAGCCCAGGCAAAATGAATGGGGCCGCTGGCCTGGAATTCTGCACGTGCTGCATCAGCAATCTCCGGACGAAGACGGTCCACATATTCGTCGATGAGGCGCTTGAGCATGCCCTTCTGCTTGGCGTCGAGATCCGTGTCTGCAATACCTTCAGGAGAAAGCGGGTCCACCTTGTGCTTGGCCTCGGTGATCATCTCTTTTGGAGCTTCCGTGGCGACAAAAGCTTTTTTAAACTGCTCTTCGCTCAGAGACTTCACCAGTTCGCGGCCCAGCTCCTCCTCAACGCCCAGCACGCGCAGGCCTGTAAGCGGCCCCTGACGAATTTCGCCGGGATTGGTGCCCATGAATGAGGGGGTGGCACGCAGCATCTGGCCGTCTTTGATCGTGAAATTCAGAGAGAGATGATGCCCCTCCACACGCCAGCCCCAGGCACCCTTGTCAGCAGGTTCGCCAAAGATGGAGACGTAATACTTTTCTGGGTCGCGCTTTTCACGGGTGGCGGCACGCTTGGACTCATCTGCGCCCTCGATCTGGTAGAGCACCTCCTCCAAGCTCATGATCGTCACCGCCTTGGCGGCACCACGGAAGCCCAGGCCTGTGTTGAGCAAGGCCTGCGCCAGCAAACGCTGCTGCGGGGTCATCTCCTTCATGGGCAGCCCCTTGCGTTCACGAGGGATGAAGTGCCAGTTTTCACGCTCTTCCGAGCCAAACTCAAAGCTGGCCTTGGCCTTCTGCTCCGGTGTCAGTGCGGAAAGAAACACTTTGGCGATGGCGGACATCTGCGCGCCGGCCTCATGCGCCCGGGCGCTTTGCGGTGCGATGCACGAAAAGGCAAGACAAATGCCGAAAAAAGGGACAGTGAGACGCTTGACGAGGTTCATCATGATGGTGGGTGGGGAGGCGATGCTTCGCCGTGAATGTCCGGCGTAGCAAGTCGAACGCCGGATAGCACTCCGGTTTGTCATGGATTGTGATCAATTTTCATCTTGTGCGCGCCGAGTCGTTGACACTTTCACACGCAAGGTAGTAGTCTGAGATTTATCGTAAAAAACCTGTCTCACGTACCATCAGACCAGCCGCCCCGATTTTTTCATGTACTCGAATGAAGCATACCTCCTCGAACAGCTCCAGGAAACCGGCCTGCTGACCCAGCGAGACATCCAGCAGGCCAAGACTGGCCTGAAGCCTGGAGACAGCGTCATCGCCGCACTCATCAAAGCCTCTGCCGTCACGGATGAGCAGATCGCACGCACCGTCGCCGTCAATTCAGGCATGGAGTACATTGACCTGCATGGATTCGAAGCGCACCCCAGCCTTCGCAGTTTGGTGTCACAGGAAGTGGCGCTGAAATACAAGATCACCCCGCTGGGGATGAACGGCACCGCCATTCAGATCGCTGTGGCCGACCCGTTTGATTTCGAGGCTCTGGATGCCCTTCCCCACCTGTTGCAGCCGGAAATCGAGTTTTACTGCTCCACCCCGGCCCTGATCAAGACCGTACAGTCCAACATCTATGGCAACGAGGCCGTGCTCGGCACCGTGACTACCAAGGGCAGCGGCAGCGAGTCCTCCAGCTCTGATGCGGACGCTCCAGTGATCAAGCTCGTCTCCAACCTGCTCATGGAAGCCTTCAAGCAGAAGGCCTCTGATATTCATATCGAGCCCCTCGACAAGGACATCCGCGTCCGCTACCGCATGGACGGTGTGCTGGTGGATGTGGAGCACCACCCCAAGCGCCTGCTCTCCTCCATCATCGGTCGTATCAAGATCATGACCGGCTCGATGCAGCTGGATGAAAAACGCATCCCGCAGGACGGCCGAATCCAGATGCAGTTTAATGACAAGGAGATCGACATGCGTGTGTCGATCATCCCCACCAATCATGGTGAGAGCGTCGTCATGCGTGTGCTGGACAAGAGCAGCCTCAAGCTCGGCCTCGTGGACCTCGGCTTCCTCAGCGATGACCAGGCCGCCTTTGAGCAGCTCATCACCCTGCCGGACGGCATCATCCTCGTGACCGGCCCCACGGGCTCAGGCAAGACCACGACGCTCTACGCCTGCCTCAACTTCATCAACCGCCCTGACCGCAAGATCATCACCGTGGAAGACCCGGTGGAATACGAGCTGGCCGGCATCAATCAGGTGATGGTGAAGGAAGATGTGGGAATGACCTTTGCCGCGGCCCTCCGCGCCATGCTGCGTCAGGCGCCCAACATCATCATGCTGGGGGAAATTCGTGACCTTGAGACCGCCTCCATCGCCATCCAGGCCTCCCTCACCGGTCACCTTGTCTTCAGTACGCTCCACACCAATGACGCCCCCAGCGCCGTGGCACGTCTCACCGACATCGGGGTCAAGCCCTTCCTCACCGCCTCCGCCGTGCGCGCCATCGAGGCCCAGCGCCTCGTGCGCAAGCTCTGCGGAGACTGCAAGCAGCCGGACACCCTCTCCTCCGGAGACCTGCGCGCCCTCGGCCTGGAGGCAGGCCAGATGGCCCAGGCCACCATCATGGGCGCACGCGGCTGCAGCAAGTGCCGCCAGCGCGGCTTCCGCGGCCGTATGTCCATCGTGGAGATCTTCAAGATCAACGACGAAGTGCGCAGCATGATCAACCAGCAGCTCACCACCCCGCAGCTGCGCAAGCGCGCCCGCGAACTGGGCATGCGCACCCTGCGCGAAGACGGCGTGCGCAAGGTTCTCGCCGGTCTTACCACCGCCGAAGAAGTCATTGAGGCCACCATGGCGGACGTTGACTGATTTTTTCCCTCTCTCTTCCATTCTCCAAACAACTTCCCAATCCAGCAGACTATGACTCCCCATAACGTGGTAGAGATGCTCAAAGGCCGGGGCGTGATCGACAAAGGTCTCGCCTTTGACATTGAGCAGGACGCCGTGCAGAACGGCAAAGACATCGTGCAGGTGCTGATGTCCTACGGCATTTACACGAACGAGGATGAATTCTGGGCCCAGGTGGCCGAAGAACTCGGTGCCGACCACTTCGACCTGGAAAACTACGAGCCCCCGCCCTCGGTCGTGGCCCTCATTCCCGCCGGCATGGCGCGCCTCTACGGTGCCTTCCCCATCACGTTGGACGCCCAAGGCCTGCATGTGGCCTTCACCGATCCGCTCAATCCTCAGCTCGTGGAAGATCTGCGCTTTGGCCTGGAAAAGACCATCGTGCCCGTCGTCGCCCGCCGCAGCCAGGTGCAGAGCCTGATTGAAAAGCACTACGGCAGCGGAGCCCCCAGCATTGACGAAATCTTCGGTCAGATGGGCAAGGGTCTCAAAGACGGACTTACCGCCGAAGCCGAGGCCAACTCGGCCCCCATCGTCAAGTTTGTGGACCTCGTCATGCAGCAGGCCATCAAGGAGCGTGCCAGCGACATCCACTTCGAGCCCTTCGAGCGCGAGTTCAAGATCCGCTACCGCGTGGACGGCGCGCTGTATGAAATGGCGCCGCCCCCTGTGCATCTGGCCAATTCCATCATCTCCCGCGTCAAGGTGATGGCCAGCATGAACATCGCCGAGCGCCGTATCCCTCAGGACGGTCGTATCATGACCACCGTGGGCGGAAAAGCGGTGGACATGCGCGTGAATTCCCTGCCCACCCAGCATGGCGAGTCGGTCGTTATGCGTGTTCTTGACCGCTCCTCCATCAATATCGAGCTCGATGCCCTGGGCATGCAGCCCTACCTGGAGGACTACATCGTCGAGACCATCCACAAGCCCAACGGCATCTTCATCGTCACGGGCCCCACGGGTGCCGGCAAGACCACCACCCTCTACGCCTGCCTGCGCAAGATCAACACCATCGACAGCAAGCTCCTCACCGCCGAAGACCCGGTGGAATATGAGCTCGATGGCGTGATGCAGGTGCCCATCAATGAAGGCGTGGGACTCACCTTCGCCAAGGCCCTGCGCTCTTTCCTGCGTCAGGATCCGGACCGCATCATGGTGGGGGAAATGCGTGACCTTGAGACCGCCCAGATCGCCATCCAGGCCTCCCTCACCGGCCACTTGGTGCTCAGCACCCTGCACACTAATGACGCCGCCGGTGCCGTCACCCGTCTCGTGGACATGGGCGTGGAACCTTTCCTCGTCTCCGCCACGCTGGAAGGCGTGCTGGCCCAGCGACTCCTGCGTACCATCTGCAAGAGCTGCCGCGCCGCCTATGAGCCCAGCCTGCACATCCTCAACCAGCTCGGGCTCAGCCCGGAAGACATCGGTGGCCGCAGCTTCTACACCGGGTCCGGCTGTGGTGTGTGCGGAAACAGCGGCTACAAAGGCCGTAAAGGCCTCTACGAACTGCTGGATGTGACAGACCCCATCCGCGAGCTCATCACCTCCCGCGCCCCATCCATCGTGCTCAAGCAAAAGGCCATCGAGCTGGGCATGATCACCCTCCGTGAGGACGGCCTTCGCAACATCTATGATGGTGTCACCACCATCGAAGAAGTCCTGAAATACACCTGATCTCCGCCGCAGCGGCTCGCTCCGTGCATCTCCTATGCACGCTGTACATTATTTGATGGACAGAACGCCCGCCGCCCCGGTATTCTAAAATTACCTGAATCAACGCCGCCCCCCGCACGCCCCCTATGCCCACGTTTCATTATATCGCCCTGGATCAAAACGGTCAGGAACAAGCCGGAAATCTGGATGCAGCCTCCGAGGCAGACGCCATCAACCTGCTGCGCCAATCCGGCCTTTATCCGACCAGCGTCGCCGCTGAGGGACAGGGTCAGGCTGCAGCCATCAAAAAACGGGCCAAAACCACCTCCAAGGGGCAGACCAAATCCGTCAAAGTGGGTGCCAACGCCAAGGTCAAGAGCAAGACGCTCATGATCTTCACCCGCCAGCTGGCCACGCTGATTGATTCTGGCCTCCCCCTCCTGCGCGGTCTCACCGTGCTGGGCCGTCAGGAGCCCCATCCGATCATGAAGGGCACCATCAACACCCTGGCGGACAACGTTCAGACGGGCAGCACCTTCTCCGAGAGCCTCCAGCAGTACCCGCGTATCTTCAACAAGCTCTACATCAACATGGTCAAGGCCGGCGAGCTCGGTGGTGTGCTTGAGCTCGTGCTCAACCGTCTGGCTGAATACCAGGAAAAGGCGCAGAAGCTCAAAAACAAGATCGTGGCCGCAATGGTTTACCCGATCATTGTGATGTTCATCGCCGCAGGCATCATGGTCTTCCTCATGATGGTCATCGTTCCCCGCTTCGAAGTCATCTTTGAAGACATGCTGGGCAGCAAGGACAAGCTGCCGGATCTGACCAAATGGGTCATCGGCTTCAGCCGTACCATGGCAGATAACATCTGGTACATCCTGGCAGCCACAGCCGCCATCATCGTCGGCTGGCGCATGATGGCTGCCACCAAAGGCGGCCGCCGCTGGATCGACCGGACCAAGCTCAAGCTCCCTCTCTTTGGCGATGTCCAACGCAAAACCGCCATCTCCCGCTTCACCCGCACCCTCGGTACACTGGTCACCTCCGGCGTGCCCATCCTGCAGGCCCTCAACATCACCCGTGACACCGCCGGCAACACCATCGTCTCTGATGCCATCAACAAGGTGCATGACGCTGTGAAGGAAGGTGAATCGATGGTCGCACCGCTGGAGTCCAGCGGCGTCTTCCCTCCCATGGTGATCTCCATGGTGGACGTGGGCGAAGAAACCGGCCAGCTCCCCGAAATGCTTCTCAAGATCGCAGATGTGTATGAAGACGAAGTGGACAACTCCGTCTCCGCACTCACCTCCATGCTCGAGCCGCTGATGATCGTTGTGCTCGCTCTCGTGGTCGGTGTCATCGTCATGGCCCTGTTCCTCCCGCTCATCGACGTGATCAAGAACCTCAGCGGTGGCGCCGGAGGCTAGTCTTTCCCTTCTTCTCCGCAACGCAAACGCACCCAACCCGCCCTTGCCTGGAGTCATGAAAATCACACGCCTTCATTCCCCGTCACGCAACCGCGCCTTCACCTTGGTGGAGATGCTCATCGTGGTCACCATCATTGCGCTGCTCGCAGCCTTGACTCTGGGTGGCTACACCTATGCCATGCGCTCCTCCAAGCGCCGTGTCACCACCGGAACCTTCGAAGCCATCAAGCTGGCGCTTGAGCGTTACAATTCGGAATTCGGTGAGTTCCCCCAGCCAGCGAGCACCAACCAACTGGCTCAATTCACTCCAGGGCGGACCATGTATGACATCTCCGGGGCTTCTTGCCTCTACCAGGCACTGACTGGGGATGGCTTTGACCAAATCAGCGGAGCGGCGAAAAATGCTGGTGCCACCCCTGGCGGTGGTGGTGGCGGTAAATCAGATGGTAAAACTGAAGGCACGGCGGAAATCACCAACAAGATGCTCGTCGAAATCCCCCAGACCATCTTCACAAAGAAGGGCGCTGCTTACATCTTGATCGATGGCTTTGGGCATCCGTTTCAGTACCTCAAAGCCGCACCAGCGACTACGAACACGAATGGTGGTGGCAGCGGCGGCAGTGGTGGCAGCAACAACGCGAATAATGCAACCACCATCAACTCCACGTACGACCTCTGGTCATACTCTGAAGATGAAGTAAACACCACCAAGCAGAGCATCAACTCTCTTGCAGATCCGAACATTTCCAAAAAGTGGATTAAAAACTGGTGATCAACCTGTTAACTGATCTTTTGGAAATCGTTATTGACTGATCGTCTGCGGGCAAAGATTGATCCATCATGCCCATTGGTCTGGCCATAGCCTCAATCCTGACGCTGTTTTTCAGCTTCTGGATACTGAACATTGCCCGGGATCCCAGTGTCTGGCGTCTTTGGTGGATGGATCTGATCGGCGTGCTGGATGTGGATGCTGATCGTGAAAAGCGTGGGTCGCAGGAGCGGCAGATGTCTTTCATCTGCTACCTGCTTTTCCTTCTGCTGCTTACCACCAGCCTCAGCGGCGGCTTCTGGACGGTGTATCTTGTGCGCGAATACAAACGGGAAAAAACCCGCTTTGAGCGTGAGGTGGACAGCTCCAACCGCGAGATCGAGAAGGTCAAACGCCAGCCCCAGAGCATCCGCCGCTGAGCGGCAGGTTGGACCGGCTGGCAGCATTTTGGTTTGCACGTGGCCCCCATCGCAGCGAAGAACCCCCATACCCCAACCCCGACTCCATGAACCGCCAGGAAAACCTCGAATCCCTTTTTCGCAACGGCAAGACCGTCATTCTCCCCATTGACCACGGTTGCGCCATCCCCGTGCCCGGTCTGGAAAACCCCTTTCAGCTCATCGACAGCGTCAATGAGTTCGTGGACGGCTACGTCATGAACCTCGGCGTGGCCCTGCGCGCCGCCGACAGCCTGGCCGGCAAGGGCATCATCCTCCGCACGGACATCTACAACACCCGCACCACCGGAGAAGGTGCGGGCAGCATCGGCGTCTTTGGCGTG
This sequence comes from Prosthecobacter vanneervenii, assembly GCF_014203095.1. NCBI lineage: Bacteria > Pseudomonadati > Verrucomicrobiota > Verrucomicrobiia > Verrucomicrobiales > Verrucomicrobiaceae > Prosthecobacter > Prosthecobacter vanneervenii. Next base: position 352,628 of record NZ_JACHIG010000002.1, read on the forward strand.
GAAGAGGCTGAAATGGTCGGCGCCAACGCCGTCATGAATATGATCTACCCCTTCTCCAACTACGAGAAGACCAACTTCCAGGAGTGCGCCGACCTCATCCGCCTCAGCCTGGACACGGACATCCCCGTCATTCTGGAGTCCCTGCCCTACGCGCTCGGTGCTCCAGACAAGTACACCGTGGAAAACGTCAGCTTTGCCGTGCGCCTCGCCGCCGAGCTGGGCTCTGACGTCGTCAAGACCCCCTACCCCACCAACGGCACGGTGGAAGACTTCCGCCGCATTGTGGGCCAGAGTTTTGTGCCTGTCATCATCCTCGGCGGTGCCGCCATGGGAGACGACGCCGGCCTTCTTAAAATGGTGGAGGACGCCATGGACGCAGGTGCCGCTGGCATCGCCATCGGCCGCAACGTCTGGCAGCACAAAAACCCTGCCGCTATCGCCCGCAGCCTCGCCGCCATTGTGCATGAGGACGCCTCCGCTCTCGAAGCGCTCGCACTGCTGAAAGAACCGGTGCGCTGAGCCTGTTTCGTCTGCTCCCCCAGAGATCCCCAGCCATGAAAAGCTTGCTCCTTGCCGCCAGCCTCCTCACCGCCTGCACCCTTCACGCCCAGCAGCTCCAGACCTTTGACATCAAGGCGGACGACTGGGCAGAGGGAGAACCGCCCAAGGAGGTCTTCGTCGTGGACGGCACCATCAAGATCGGCGCACGGGATGGGAACAAGGCCATCATCATCGATCCCAGCCCCATCACCGACGCCAGCGCCCAGCTCGGCGTCTCGGCGGCTGGGAATGCCAGCATCGAGGCCAGGATCTTTGCCATTAAGCGCGGACGCAGCACTCCGCGCTTTGGCGTCAGCGTGCATGGCATGAGCGGCCACCGCCTCATCGTCAATCCCGCCAAAAAATCCATCGACCTCGTCAAAGGAGACCAGACGCTCGCCTCCGCCCCCTTCCCCTGGACCAGCGAGACCTGGGTCAAAGTGAAGCTCGAAGCCAAGAAAGCCGCAGACAATGCCTGGACCATCACCGGTAAAGCCTGGCCAGCCACCGGCACCGAGCCCGCAGAGCCCATGATCAAACACGAGGAAAAGAACCTCAAAGGCCAGGGCAAATGCGCTATCTGGGCCACCCCCTTCTCCGGCGAGCCCGTCTTCTTTGACGACATCCACCTCGCCCTCGAAGCCGCCCCAGCGGCTCCGTAAAAAGTGATGCAGGCACTCTTGCCTCCAGCTTAGGGCTCCTTCACCACCATGCTCTTTGGCAGTGCTGCCGTGGCGTCCTTGCCGCTGAGGTATTCAAACTTCGTCAGCCGGGCAAACATGTAGCCCACATACACACTGGCCTGCATCTCCAGTGGCACGCGCAGCTCATCGTCGCTCACCCAGATGGTGGCGGTTTTCATCTTCTTGTAGTCGCTCATCACCAGCGTCGTGCGGTCGATCTTGCGGATCTTCAGCCCCAGCTTGATGCAGGCCCGCTTCTTGCCCTCATACGTCATCGTATCGCGCCCGAGCACCTCAAAAGTCGTCAGATAAGGCGTGTCCCACGGCTGAACCACACGCGTGATCTTCTGCCCGTTTTTCAGCTCCTGGCTGCGCACATACAGGATGAAGGAAAGGATGTCATCCATCGGGCCAAACGGGCACACCGCCGTGGAGTGGCTCTCTTTTCCCTTCACCGGCTGCACCTGCGTTTCCGTCACCACGCGGTGCGGCTGAAACGCCACCCGGTAGCGGCAGGTCTCAGCGCTGTCCGTCTCCCGATGCTGCAGAAAATGCGCGCTCAGGCTGCCCCGGTGCATGATGGAGGTCATCTCGCAGTCATATTTCCACAACATCCGCGCCAGCCCCGTGCTCGCCGCGCTGGCATCGGCACGCCAGAAATCGGCAGCCGCCTCACGCACCGTCAACGTGGCCTGCCCCGCCGTCATCACATGGCTCCAGCCGATGTCAAAGGTCAGCTTGCAGGGCGGCACCGCGCGCGCGCCCGCATGGCCCGGCGTCAGCTCCTTCACCCACTCCGGCGGCCCTGCCACGGCAGCAGACAGACTCAGCAGACCAAGGACAGGCAGCAGCAGGTGGAGGCGCATGCACGTATCATTCCGCTGATTTTCCCTTTTGCCAGTCTGTGTCTTTTCCGCCACAGTCTTTCATACCACCACCCATCATGCACGATCCCCGTATTGACGCCCTCTCCCGCCAGCTCGTCCGCTACTCCACCAAGGTCAAAAAAGGCGACCTCGTCTGGATCGACCTTTTCGACGTGCCCAACACCGTGGGCCAGAGCCTCATCCGCGAAGTGGTCGCCGCAGGCGGCATGCCGATGGTTCGCATCAATGACGCCGTGCTCACCCGCGAGCAGATGATCCACGCCAGCGAAAAGCAGTACGACATCATCGCTGAAAACAACCTCGCCCTCATGAAGCAGACCGACTGCTACATCGCCGTGCGCGGCAGCCACAACATCACCGAGGCAGCCGACGTGCCCCCGGAGCAGATGAAGATGGTCATGGCCAAGCTCCGCCCCGTGCAGAATGAGCGTGTGAACAACAGCCGCTGGGTCGTCCTTCGCTGGCCCACCGCCTCCATGGCGCAGCAGGCCGGCATGAGCACCCAGGCCTTTGAAGACTTCTTCTTCCGCGTCTGCCTGCTCGACTACGCCGCGCTGCTTCCTGCCATGAACGCTTTGAAGAAGCTCATGGACAAGGCCAAGGACGTACACATTACCGGCCCGGGCACCGATCTGCGCTTCAGCCTCAAGGGGCTCAAGTCCTACGTCTGCGGCGGCGGTCACAACATCCCCGATGGCGAAGTCTTCTCCGCCCCCGTGAAGGAAAGCGTCGAGGGCGTCATCAGCTACAACGCCCCCACCATCTATCAGGGCATCGCTTTCGACAGCGTGAAACTCGAGTTCAGCAAAGGCAAGATCGTCAATGCCACCGCCAACAACACCGCCGCCATCAACAAGATCCTCGACAGCGACGAAGGCGCCCGCTACATCGGTGAATTCGCCATCGGCTTTAACCGCGAGATCAAGGAGCCCATGCGCGACATTCTCTTCGACGAAAAGATCGCTGGCAGCTTCCACTTCACCCCCGGCCAGGCCTACGAAGGCGTCGCCGACAACGGCAACCGCAGCCAGGTGCACTGGGACCTCGTGAACATCCAGCGCCCCGAATACGGCGGCGGCGAAATCCGCTTCGACGGCAAGCTCATCCGCAAGGACGGCAAGTTCCTGCTGCCTGAGCTCAAGCCGCTGAACTATTGAGTGATGCGGGCACTCCTGCCCGCAGTTCGAACGTCCAAGAACACTCATTGCGGGCAGGAGTGCCCGCATCACTTCCCAGCATTCCTTACTTGATGGGCGGCTGGAAATTCAGCAGCTCGATCTCCACAGCGTGCTTCCGCTCCGGCAGCAGCTCCACCAGGCTGATGCTGCCGTACTCGATGTTGAAGTGCGCCAGATGTGCCAGGGGCACTTCGAGCAGCAGCGCCAGGATCACGCGAATGATCCCGCCGTGGCAGTACACCGCCACCTTGCCGTTTGGGTGCGCGTGAATGATCTGCAGCATGCACTCCTGCACGCGGCTCTTCAGGTTCGCCACATCCTCACCATTCGGGATCCGGTTGCTCTCGATGATCTCCAGCCAGTCAAAGGCGCTCATGCCAAACTTGCTCTGGATCTCATCCCACGTGTTCCCCGTCCAGTCGCCGAAATCCATCTCGCGCAGCCCTGGCAGGATCTGCGGCTGCATGCCGCGCTGTGCCGCCATCGGTGCCAGCGTCTGCTGCACGCGCAGCATCGGGCTGGCATACATCACATCCAGCGGCGTGTCCTTCAGCCATTCCGCCACTGCTTCTCCCTGCTTCACTCCGCGCGGAGAAAGCCCCATATTGATACGCGATCCGCCAAACACCTTGTGGTATCCTTCCTCCACCTGCCCGTGGCGGATGAGGTAGATCTGCATGGGATGTCCGGGGAGATGAGATTTCACGGCTGAGTAAAGTGAGTGAGTGTAAAGACAGAAGGCAGCGCCTTCACGCTGCCTTCTGCAGGAGTTGTTAGAAGAGCTGAGGGCTTAGACCGTGCCGAAGATGGTCTTGCCGGTGCTCAGCAGGTCATCGCAGGCTTCCTTCATGCGGTCGCAGAGGCCCTGCTCGCCTTTCTTGAGGTAGCTGCGGGGGTCGTAGGCTTTCTTGTCACCCACTTCGCCGTCGATCTTGAGGACGCCGTCGTAATTCTTCATCATGTGGCCCACGATCGGGCGGGTGAAGGCGTACTGGGTGTCAGTGTCGATGTTCATCTTGATGACGCCGTAGCCAAGCGTCTCGCGGATTTCTTCCAGAGGAGTGCCGGAGCCGCCGTGGAAGACGAGGTCCATCTCGGCAGCCGCGCCGTACTTGGCGGTCACAGCGGCCTGGCCATCGCGCAGGATGGTGGGCTTCAGCTTCACTGCGCCTGGCTTGTAGGCGCCGTGCACGTTGCCAAAGGTGGCGGCAAACATAAAGCGGCCGATGCCGTTGAGGGTTTCATACACCGTCAGCATGTCTTCGGGGGTGGTGTAAAGCTTGTCATTGGCCACACCGGAGGTGTCGTGGCCGTCTTCCTCACCACCGACCACGCCGGCTTCGATTTCGAGGATGATGTCCAGTTCGGCGCACTGCTGCAGCAGCTCCTTGGACACGCGCATGTTCTCTTCCAGCGGCAGTTCGGAGCCGTCAAACATGTGGGAGTTGAAGAGATTGCCCTTGCCGGCCTCGCGGCGTGCCTTGGTGGCGGCGAGGAGGGGCTTGAGGAATTTTTCCACGTTCTTCGGGTGGCAGTGGTCGGTGTGCAGGGCCACGAGCACGTTGTAACGCTCTGCCAGGATGTGCACGGCCTCGGCCAGCACGATGGCACCCAGGGCCATGTCCTTGACGGAGGTGCCGGAGGCAAACTCACCACCGCCGGTGGAGACCTGGATGATGCCGTCGGACTTGGACTCGGCGAAAGCCTTCAGTGCGCCATTGATCGTGGGCAGGGAGGTGACGTTGATGGCCGGATAGGCGTATCCACCCTTCTGGGCGGCATCAAGCATGGCACGGTACTGGGCGGGTGTGGCGACTGGCATCTGTAGTTATAGGGGGTGATTTAGGGGTATTTAGAAAAGCAAGAAACGGGCCGGGTGCAAGAAAGGGTTCTTACACCCAGCCATTGGGAATTCTAGAACTTGTAAGAAAGTCGCACGCTGCCGAAGTGCGCCTGAAGATTGTTGCGGAAAAACTGAGTCTGGTAGCCCAGCAGCAGGCCAAAAGCCGGAGAAAACTGGAAGTTCACCCCGCCGCCCGCCACCATGTAGTCCTGTCCCGGGCTCTGATTTCCACCGCTGGCGGAAAAGGGGGCATTGATGGCCTGCACACTTGTACCGTTGCTGCTCACGTTCTGGCGCTCATAGCTCAGGCGCACCTGCGGTGTGATCACCGCAAAGTCCGTGGCGATCTTTTTAGACAGGCTCCAGCCCACACGGGTGACTAGCGACTGAAAGCTCTGGCTGGCGTAGCTCATGCCGGCAATACCACCGCCGGTTTCGCTGTAGGCATTGATCGAGCCATGAAGGTAATCAATGCCTGCAAAGGGCCCGGTGACCAGCGTGCCGTTCTGAAAGCGGAAGTTCCAGCCGGTGTTGAACTGGATGGCGTTGGTATAGGCATACGTGGAGCCCAGAGCAAAGGGCAGACCGCCTCCAGGATTGCGCGTAGAGCTGATCTGGTAGTCGCCAAAGCTGTAGAGCAGGTTCCCCCAGAATCCTTTCCGCACATACGAGAGATAGGCCGAGAGAGCCGGGCCGTCCAGATTCAGACTGCCCAGGCCACCGGTGTAGTGCTGGCTGCTGCTGAGGATGGTGACCGCAAAACCCGCAGTGAGACCGCGGCTGAGATGCCGCTGCAGGCCCACGGCAGGGGCCCAGGAGTCCACCTGCACACCCGCCTGGCTGCTGACAGGGCTGAGCCGCAGATTGCCATAGTTCACCGTCGTGAAGGCCTCCCACTGGCGTGAACGGCGGACACGGCGTGCGATGGGACTTTCCGGCCCATCTCCCTGGCCTAGCACGACCCCCTCATCCAAAGAGGCTGCTATTCCGCCTTCATCATCTTCTTCCCCGCCGCCTGCGCGCAGGTTGAAAAGCTGGTTATTCACGTCTCCCAGCACCGTCTGGCTGCCAGCCAGCACGCCCTGCTGCTCTCCCAGGGCCAGTTGCAGCGCCCCCTCGGTGTCGATCAGCGTGGCATCTACGCTGAAGAGCAGTCCCCCGCCCGGCGAAGCGAACAGCAACACATCATTGAGATTGAGCGGCCCAGGAATGCCCGGACCGGCAGAGCCATTGGCTATCACAAAATATCTTGAGCCACCGTCGGAGGAAGTTTGCCAGTTATACGTTCCTCCGCCTGCTCCCACTTGGCCGACCACCCAGAAACTGCTGCCAGCCGCCATTGGAGCCGAACCCGTGTACGTGTAGGAGCCCGCAGTGGCAGGATTAGACGAACCCGCAAGATCTTGCACAAGAGAGAAGGTGACTGTTCCACCGCCGTTGGCACTCAAGGTTTGCAGGCTGAGGCCAAAACCACCCGCCGTGCTCGTTGCATTTGCCATCTGGATCGTGACAGAGTTCAGGATGTAGTTTTGAGAAACCGAAAAATCCTGCACATGCACACCCGGCCCATTCTGGGAAAAAAAGTCAATGACGCTCATGCCCGTGGGGTAGGGCTGTACCGAAGCGCTGCCCCCATCGGGGAAGGAGTTGCCCACAACAACTTCCGCGTGCAACGGAGCGGTCACGACAGAGGTCATCCATGCCGCAGCAGCGAGCATAGTCAGCACTGGGCGGCAGAAAACAAGGTGGTTCATAGATGTGAGGCATTAGGTGTTAGTGCCAGCGCCCTTGTGAAGACAGTCGGCAAAAGCAGCTCATCAAAAGATGCTCTGCCTGCGCATTGCAAGCTTTCTGAAGAAAAAGCCTGCTAAAATCGTGAACTCACCTGCTCAAGCCCCCGCCGCCCCTCCATTATCCCCACCACTCCCCGGTTGACGCCAGACTATTAAGGCACATTAACTAGCGGTTAACTCATCTACACGCAATGCCGCCTCTGGAATCCTTTCTCTCCCCCGGCCTGCTATATGGTCTGGAACACGGCAGCCTCACCTGCTGGGTCATCTGCGGCTTGCTGGCATTGTTTTCCATCACCAGCTGGGCCGTCATCCTGAGCAAGCACTTCCTGCTCTCCCGGGTGCAGAAGGCGAATCTCTCCTTTCTGCGCGAGTATCGGGAGAGCAATCACGCGCTGGAGCTCTACCAGCAGCGGGAGCCGCATGAGTACTCCTCCTTTTACCACATCTACCACGCCGCCTGCCGGGAGCTCTCCTGGTATCTGCTGGGAGAGGACGAGCCCGGCTCCACCTTTGCCGCACGGCTGCAGGGCGCTGGGCGGATCACTCCTTCACAAATGGGTGCCGTACAGGTGGCCATGGAGCGCAGCGTGGCAGAGGCCGCCCTGCGTCTGGAGGCTCGCATGGGCTGGGTCTCCACCTCGCTGAGCGCAGCGCCCTTTCTAGGACTGCTGGGCACCGTGTGGGGCATTCTGGACACTTTCAGCACCATGACCACCGCTGCTGGAGGTGCCACGCTTTCCACCCTGGCCCCGGGCATCACCACCGCGCTAGTCACCACGGTGCTGGGCCTGCTGGTGGCCGTCCCCAGCATGATCTGCTACAACGCGCTCGTGAACCGCATTCGTGGCATGGTCGTAAGGCTGGACAACTTCGCCAGTGAGATCAGCGCCGGATTTGACCGCACCTTTGTGGACCACCGCTTCAGCAATGAGGCGCTGCCCAGCCTCAGCGCCCTGGGCACGCCCTCCATGCCCGCCTTCACCGGCAGCAGTTCCTCACCCATTCCCTCCGCCGCAGCCTCGCATGCCATGCATGCCCGCGTATGAAACGCCACTCCAACACCCACCAGCTCCGGCTCATCACCGAGATCAGCATGACTCCGTTCATGGATCTCGTGCTCGTGCTGCTGTTTGTGTTTCTCCTGGCCGCTCCCCTGCTCAAGGCTGACAAGGAAATGCTCGCCGCCGCCACAGCTCCCGCGCCTGCCAATCTCCCGCCTGCCACTCCAGCACCCACGGAGAAAATGGTCCTGCAGGTAAACAGCGACCTCTCCGTAACTCTCAATGGCGCCATGATGGCGCGCGCCGATCTGCCAGTGTCTCTAAAGCAGATTGCCGGACGTAATCCCGGTGTCGGCATCGAAGTACGTGTGCACCGGGACCTCCCCGTGCAGCAGCTCGTGGAGACCATGCAGGTCATCGAAGATGCCGGCATCCAGAAGACCGCCGTCACCACCCACGCAGCCGCTCCCTGACCTTCCCGCCACCCCTCACACCATGCCGCGCAGACGACCAACAACACTCGAGCCGATATCCCCGGCTGTGTTTGTCGTGGTCTCGTTGCACCTAGCCGCCGCGCTTGGCGTGTGGTGGAGTTTTCAAAACGTCAAGAGCAGCCACCTCGCTGCGCGGCAGCGTCAGCTCGCTTGGATGAACCCGGCCGACTTCAAGACCGTGGTGCCTCCGCTCACCGTGCCGCGTGCCAAAGCCATCGCGTCTGCTCCCACCAAGTCAAAGCCTGCAGCCGCACAGCCCGCCCCCGCAGCAGCCCCAGCTCCTGCTCCAGCGCCAGTCGCTCCTGCGGCATCTGCCACCGCCGAGGCCCCCGTGCAGAAAGCCACGCTGGTCTCCGCCCCACCGCAGCAGCACGTGATGGAGACCATCGGCAGTTCCACTTCCACACCTCTCTTTGCCTCTCCCACCCCGGCAGCCAAGCCATCGGCCAATCGCAGCATCACCCTGCGCCGCACCCAGGAGCGCGCTCCCACCGTGGCAGGCGTGGACTCACCCGCCCCGCCCATCACCAGCCCCTCGCTCATGGATATCGCACGGCTCAATGCCATGCGCCCTGCCGTGCCCCCGCCAGGCAGCCTCATGCCGGTCAAGGAGGACGAGGCCAACATGGACGTGGTCGATGAAGCGGTAAACACCGCCTTCCTTTCCACCTGGGTGGCTCCGCCCATCACCAGCGTGCCGGAAAACCAGCGCGAAGCCCGACTCAGCATCTCCATCGGCAAGGATGGCAGCGTCATCAAATCCCAGATGACCAAGTTCTCCCACTCCCACGCGCTCGATGAATCCATCCTGGAGGCCTCATCCAAGGTGAAAAAAATTTCCATATCCCTGCCTTCAAATTACAGCAAAGAGAGCTACGATCTGGAGCTGAATTTCCTTCTGCTGCCCTGACCGCCCCCACATGAACGCACGCGCGCTGCTTCTCCTGCTCTCCTTCACCGCCTCTCAGGGCGTCCAGGCCGAAGGCGGGTTCATGGACCGCCTGCGCGGCCTCGTCGGCCTGGGGCACAAGGCCAAGACGGAAGACACCAAAAAAGCCCCGCCTCGCATCCGCGTGGCCCCCTTCACCGGCGGCACCGGCTCCAGCGCCCAGCAGACCCTGCTCAAGGAACTGCGCGACTCCCGCGAATTCTTCGTGGCAGACGCATATGAAAAAGCGGACTTCACCGTCGAGGGAACCTCCGTGGGCGGACGCGTGGACGGCCGCCTGAAAGATGCCAAGGGCAAGGACGTCTTTCGCCGCAGCTATGCCGCCCCCGGCCTGGATGAAAACCTCAAGGCCCTCACCGACGACATCATTTACACCATCACCGGCAGGCCCGGTCTGGCCACCAGCCGCATCGTCTTTGTCAGCGACCACAGCGGCAAACGCCAGGTGTATGTGTGCGATGCCGAGGGCGGAGAGGTGCACCAGGTCACGCATGATAAATTCGGCGCGGTCTCCCCCACGCTCGCGCCGGACTCCTCCATGATCGCCTTCACCAGCTATCGCAGCGGCTTCCCCATCATCCGCCTGCTGGACCTGAACCTCGGCTGGGAGCGCGGCGTCACCGACACCCCCGGCAGCAGCTTTGGTGCTGCGTTTTCTCCAGACGGCACCCACATCGCGGCAGTGATGAGCTTCATCGGCAATCCCGAGATCTTTGTCAGCGATCTCAGCACCAACACCGCCGCCTGTGTCAGCGACTCCATCGGCGCACCCTCCAGTCCGTCGTGGCATCCGGACGGCAAGCACCTCGTTTTTTCCAGCGACGACGGCGACGGCCCTCGCCTCTATACCGTGGAGGTGCCTTTCAAAGAAGGAGAATCCTCCCGTCTCTACCGCTGGCGCACCGGTTACCAGTTTTGCACCGACCCCGAGTGGTCTCCCGACGGCAGCCACATCGCCTTCACCACACGCATCGGTGGAGAGTGGGCCGTGGCCATCAAGCCCTACCCCAATGGCCGCGTGCACGTGGTGCAGAAAGGCGGTGCGCAGCATCCCTCCTGGAGCCCCAACGGCCACTTCATCACCTACGCTCAGCACGGCCAGCTCTATGTGCATGACCTGCGCAGTGGCAACCGCCGAGCCATCGTCAACGGCTACAGCCGTATCACCGAACCGCGCTGGATGCGCTGAGACACGATCACAATGATGACCGCACTCCCAGCCAGCACTCTCCGCCTCAGCGCCGCCCTCGGCGTCTCTCTGCTGCTGACCTCCTGCGGCACCATTCCCATCCCCTCGGTCTTGGGAAAATCAGCACCAGAGACGGTCGTGTATGCACTGGGGCCACGCGAGGGCTACACCTCCCCGCTCAGCACCAGTCTGAAGCCCGCCTGCCCTGCCCTTGTGTTTGATGATGGGGGCTTCCTCCTCACTGATTCACATCAGGAGGCCCTGAGCCGCGTGGCGAAGGAAACACTGGTAGCCAATAAAAAAGCCCGCCTCCTCATCGCTGGCTACACGCCGCCGAATCTCCCGGCCGATCACGCCCGCTCTCTCTCCGAGCGCCGTGCCCTCGCCGTGCGCCAGCACCTCATCGGCCTTGGCTTTGAAGCTGCCAACCTGCAGACCGTAGGCTTTGGCAATGACTTCTCCCCTACCGGCCCGTCCTCCGATGTGGTGGTGATTTATCAGCAGTAGGCGGAAGGCCTGCGCACGAGCAAAGACTGCCCCTCAAGGCTGTGCCACACATGCTTTTCGCAAGGACAGCCAACCCCACATGTTCCCCCCACCTCCGGCGCAAGATCATGGCTCCGCGCCCGTTCTTTTCGTCCCCCCAAACCATGACCAAGTGCCCCAACTTTCTCGTCGTACTCGCCCTGGCCGCACCTTTCCTACTCATGTCCGCCGCACCGGACAAACCTGCCGCCAAGGGTAAAAAAGACAAAGGCCCCTTCGTCGCGGGAAAACCCGCCTTCACCCCGGATCTCACCGCTCCTGCCTTTGATCCCGCCAAGGTGCAGCCGGATCATCTGGAGCCTTCCATGTTCAAGGTGCCCGAGGGCCTGGAGATCACCGTCTGGGCCACATCGCCACAGCTCTTCAATCCGGCCAACATGGACATCGACCATGCTGGCCGCGTGTGGGTCACAGAAGGCGTGAACTACCGCCGCCATTCCGGCCGCAGCCGCGAGGGCGACTGCATCCGCGTGCTGCAGGATACGGATGGCGATGGCAAATGCGACCGCAGCCACATCTTTGTGCAGGAGAAGGAACTGGAGTGCCCGCTTGGCGTCGCTGTTTTTGACAACGTCATCTTCGTCTCCAACGCGCCCAACATCATCAAATACACCGATGTGAATCGCGACCTCAAATTTGATCCCGCCGTGGACAAGCGCGAGATCTTCCTCTCCGGCTTTGAGCAGCCGCAGCACGACCACAGCCTGCACAGCGTCTATGCCGGACCCGATGGCCGCCTCTACTTCAGCAATGGCAACTGCGGTGCTCAGTTCAGCGACAAAAGCGGCACCACCTTCCGCATCGGCGGCGCTTATCTCAACAACACCTACACCGGCCAGAAGAGCGACGACGGCCACGTGTATGTCGGCGGCTTCACCGCCAGCATCGATGATGAAGGCCACAACGCCCGCATCCTCGGCTTCAACTACCGCAACAGCTTTGAAGGCGTGCGCACCTCGTATGGCGACATGTTTCTCAATGACAACGACGATCCACCCGCCTGCCGCGTGAGCCACCTCATCGAAGGCGGCAGCTTTGGCTTCTTCTCCGCCGATGGCAAACGCCAGTGGCGTGCCGACAAGCGCCCCGGCCAGAGCATTCCCACCGCCGAGTGGCGTCAGGAAGACCCAGGCATCATCCCCGCTGGTGATGTGTATGGCGGCGGCGCACCCACCGGCATGTGCTTCTATGAAAACGGCGCGCTCGGCCCGAAGTGGAGCGGCCTGCTGCTGAGCTGCGAGACGGGCCGCAATGTGGTCTTTGGCTACCTGCCCAAACCGCACGGCGCAGGCTTCAAGCTGGAGCGCTTTGACTTCTGCACCACCAACACCTCCGGCGTCTTCAAAGGCAGCGACTTCGTGGGCGGTGCCAACAACCTCTCCGACGAGCGCCAGACGCTCTTCCGCCCCTCGGATGTGTGCGTGGGCCCTGACGGTGCTGTGTATATCAGCGACTGGTTTGACAAGCGCACCGGCGGCCATCAGGACACCGATGAAACCTGCAGCGGCACCATCTACCGCATCGCGCCCAAGGGCTTCAAGCCCAAGGTGCCCACGCTCAATCTCGACACGCAGGAAGGCCAGATCGCCGCGCTGCAGTCTCCGGCCACCAATGTGCGCCATGTGGCCTTTGCACGTCTGAAAGCAGCCGGGCAGGCCGCCATGCCTGCGGTGCAGCATCTGCGTGAAAATGCAGATCCCTACTTCGCCGCACGCGCCGTGTGGCTGCTGGCGCAGATGGGAGAGCAGGGTCTCATCTCCACACGCTCCTGGCTGGAGTCTGATGATGCCACCAAGCGCCTCGTGGCCCTGCGCGCCATCCGCGCCGCCACACCGGATGTCATCGACATCCTCAGCAGCCTCGCCGCCGATCTCTCCCCCATGGTGCGCAGCGAGGTGGCCGTGGCCCTCCGCGATGTACCTGCTGCACAGAGCGTGCCTCTCCTCGTGAAGCTCTCCCACCACATCGATGGCGGCGACCGCTCCCTGCTTGAGGCCTGGGGCATCGGCTGCACAGGCAAGGAAGAGGCCGTGTGGACCGCGCTCAAACCCATCGGTGCCTGGAACGATGACTTTGCCCACATCACCTGGCGCCTGCATCCCGCCGCCGCTGTGCCCGAGCTGCAAAAGCGTGCCGCAGATTCCAAGCTCTCCCCCGAACAGCGCAGGCTCGCGCTGGAGACTCTCGTCTTCATCCCCCAGGCAGAGGCTGCCAAAGCCGTGCTGGCCCTGGCCAAAGACACCGGCTCCCCCATCCACACGGACATCATGTGGTGGCTGATCAAGCGCAGCACCGATGAGTGGTCCACCTTTGGCATCGCCGAAGAGCTCAAGAAGGCCGGCATCTTTGATCCGGACAGCGCCAAGCTCGTCACCATCATCACGCCAGACGGCCCGCCCAGCAGTGTGAAGCTGGAGGACGTGCTCAAGCTCCAGGGCAATGCGAAAAACGGCCAGCAGCTCGTGACACGCTGCGTCATGTGCCATCAGGTGAACGGCCAGGGCGTCGAGTTTGGCCCCAATCTCGAAGGCTGGGGTCGCAGCCAGCCCGGAGAGATCATCGCCCAGGCTCTGATCGACCCCAGCAAGGACATCGCCCACGGCTACGACGGCCAGGAAATCGTGACCAAGGACGGCGTGACGATCCACGGCATGGTGCTCACCGAGGGAGACATCATGATCGTGCGCAGCATGGGCGGGCAGAACCAGTATGTGGCGCGCTCTCGCATCAAATCCCGCCGCAAGCTCACGCATAGCATGATGCTCAATGCCACGCAGCTCGGACTCACCGCGCAGGATGTGGCAGATGTGGTGTCCTATTTACGTAGCGGAAAATAATAGACAAACATCCGTGCGTCGCGCCTGTTACTTGCTGCGCCTCCTCCCAAAAAGCCCCCTTCGTTTTATCATGACCCTCTTCCGTCTCGGCCTGCTAGCCGCAGCCGTCAGCCTTAGCAGTTGCGTCGTTTCCAACGCCCCCGAACCTTCTGAATTCAAGCTCACTCCCACAGCCCTCGGCCAGAAGTACCACGCCAGCCGAAGAACCGGCTCCGTGCATCTCTACGCCCAGAGCATCGAGACCACGCGCGACCAGTGGGGTCGTGAATCCCACCAGGCCACCGGCGGTGCCATGTTCATCAAGGACACCACGCCACCCATCAAGGCCATCGCCCCCAGCATCTCCATCACACCCGACTACGCAGAGATCCTCGGCAAAGGCACGGTGAGAAAGAACGACCGCCTCTACATCGGCCAGAATGACAGCGCCAAGATCCGCATCGAGGGCGGCGTGGTCACGCCAGAAGGTGCCGTGACCGTCAGCGGCATCCTCGACGAAGCCGCCGCCGCTGAGGCCAAGGCCCAGGCAGAAGCCCGCGCCAAAGCCAAGGCTGAGGCCAGGCTGAAGGCCGAAGAAGAAGCCAAGCTCAAAGCTGAGGCCAAGGCTCAAGCTGACGCCGAAAAAGCAGAGGCGGACGCCAAGGCGAAAGCCGAGGCCAAAGTGAAGGCTGAAGAAGAGGCGAAAACCAGAGCTGCAGAAGAAGCCAAAGCCAAGGCCCTGGCCAAAGAGGAAAAGGCCAAGGCAGATGCCGAAGCGAAGGCCCGCAAGGAAGCCGAGGCTCAGGCCAAGGCCGAAGAACGCGCCAGGGCTAAAGCGGAAGCAAAAGCCAAAGAGGAGGCCGATGCCAAAGCGAAGGCAGAAGCCAGAGCCATGGCCAAAGAAGCTGAAGCCGAAAAAGCCAAAGCCAAGGAAGCAGCCGACATGAAGGCAGCCGCCGAGGTCAAGGCCGAGAAAGCCAAGGCTGACGCCAAGACCAAGCCCGCAGACGAGCCTGCAGCCAAAACCAAAAAGCCCTCTGCCGCTGCGAAAAAATCCACCTCCTCCAAGCCCAAGGCCAAACCCGCAGCCAAGCCCGCCGCACCCGCTGTGGACCGCTCCCGGTTGCTCAACCTTATGCGCGAGCCCACGGAACGGTAAGAGCGTGTTCAGCGCCGCGGAACGCCTCCGCGAGTTCATTCCTGCAAAGCATTCTCATATTGTCCTGGCTGTGGCGGATTCGCCCGCAACAGCCACCTCCATCCCTTCTTGCATCCCCACGCCCCACCGCTAAAGGAAAAGGGTGCGCATCATTTCCGGCTCAGCAGGCGGGCTCTCTTTGGAAGTCCCTAAAACCGTCACCCGTCCCACGCAGGACCGGGTGCGGCAGGCTGTGTTTTCCATGCTCGGAGAGCTGGTGCCCGGCGCGCATGTGCTGGACCTCTTTGCCGGCACCGGCGCACTGGGGCTGGAGTGCCTGAGCCGTGGCGCGGCCTCCGCCCTGCTGGTGGATGAAAACAAAGGCGCGTGCGAGGTCATCCGCAAAAACATCGCCAAGACCCGTCTCACCGGTGCCAGCGTGCGTCATAGCGATGTCTTCCGCCTGCTGCCGCTGCTGGCCAGAGACGGCAAGCAGTTTGACCTCATCTTTGCCGATCCGCCTTACACGCACAGCGATGCAGACACCGACTTCATCGCCAAGCTCCTCTCTGAGGAATCTCTGCCCGCGCTGCTGCATGCGGAGAGCCACCTCATTCTGGAAAGTCATCACTTCAACCGCGAAACGAAAAGCTGGCCCGGCTGGGAGGTCCTGACAGACCGCCATTACGGCTCCACCCGCATCGTCTGGCTGCGCAAAATCCCGCATGGCATCGAAAGCGCTTAGCCTCACTCTCTACAATCTGATGCTGCCGCTGGGGCTCGTCTTCATGCTGCCCGGTGCCATCGTCAAAATGCGCCGCCGCAATGGCCGCTGGCAGGATCTGGCGCAGCGCTTCGGCTTCTTCCCGCGCGAGACGCAGGCCGCCATCAATGCCCTGCCGCAGCGCGAGCGCTTCTGGGTGCACGCCGTGAGCGTGGGCGAGGTGGGCGTGGCCAAAAAGCTCATCAATCGCCTGCTCAAAACGCATGCCGATCTCGGCATCGTACTCAGCACCACCACCCCCACCGGCCATGCGCTCGCAGCCGAGCTGGCCGCACAGCACGCAGGCCGCATGGTGGCCATCTTCAGCCCGGTGGACCTCCCTGGAGTCGGCCGCCTCATGCTGGAGCGCATTCAGCCCACGCAGCTCGTGCTGGTGGAGGCCGAGGTGTGGCCCAACCTCACCGCCTCCGCCACCCGCCTCGGCATTCCCGTTTCCCTCGTCAATGCGCGCCTCTCCCCGCGCAGCGCACGCCGCTACCAGAAATTTCGCACGCTGATCGGCCCCATCTTTGGCATGCTCAAGCAGGTGCTGGTGCAAGAGCCCGAAGACGTGGCACGCTGGCAGGGTTTTGGCCTGGATGCGGATCAAGTTCACCTCACTGGCAGCATCAAGTACGACCCCGAGGGCGCTGTGGTGCCCGCCATCAAGCTCGAAGAGCTGCACATGGTACGCGCTCTAGCCGGCATCTCCGAGACCCAGCCCACACTGCTGGCTGCCAGCACGCATGCAGGCGAGGAAATCGAGCTCGCACGCGTCTTCCAGCGCCTGCGCCAGCATGTGCGCGATCTCGCTCTGCTCATCGTCCCACGCCACGTGGAACGCCGAGCGGAAATCGCCGCCGCGCTGCAATCTATCGGCATCTCCCCTGCCCTGCGCAGCGTGCCCAACTCTCGTGTCGATCCCAGCGCACCTGTCCTGCTGATCGACACCACCGGCGAGCTCGCCGCCTGGCAGCACCTCGCCACCCTCGTCGTCGTTGGCAAAAGCTTCCTCGCTGAAGGCGGACAGAATCCCGCCGAGGCCGCCCTCGCCCAGAAGCCCGTGCTCTTTGGGCCGCACATGGAAAACTTCACGCCCCTCGTGGAACTGCTTCTAAAACACGGCGGTGCCCAGCAGGTGGCTGATTTTACGGAACTCGAATCCGCCTGCCGCACGCTGCTGCAAAATCCGCAAAAAGCTGCGTGCATGGCACAGTCCGGCCACAACGCGCTTAAAACGCACGAAGGTGCAACACTCCGCAGCGCGGAGCGGCTGCTCCAAGGCTTGAGGGTCTCCTGACCCCCGTCAGAATACCGGGGTCGGGAGACCCCGGCACCTTGCAATCATCATCCCCACAGCGACTGCGGATACTCACCCGCATCCACCAGCGCACGGATGCTCGCCACCACTTCCGCCTTGTCCTCGGGATAGGTCACGCCAAACCACTTGCCCGTCGTCTCCAGCACACGCACGTCCGCCTTACCAGCGGCGATCAGTGCATCCACCTGCGCAGGCACGTAGCACTCGGATTTCTGCTCGTGGCCGCGCTCTTGGAGAAAGGCGGTGAAGGCCGTACGCAGATGCGCAAAGATGTCCGGCGTGAAACCGAAGAAGTTCATCGACACCACTTCCTCGCCCGTCAGTGGCACATAAGCGCCCTCCACCTCGCGGTTTTCGGCAGCATCGCCGTGCTTGAAGATCTTGGTCATTTCCAACACGGTTTTCAGCATGCCGCTGGCATCGCGGGTGCACACGCCACGCGAGACGCTGCCGTGGTCTGAGAGTGTGTTCTTCAGGTAAAAGCCCACCATGGACCAGTGGCTCTTGCCGTCCTGTGCACGCGGCTGCACCAGATCGGCGGCGATCTTCTTGTACGCATCCTGACCGTAGAAGTCGTCCGCATTGATCATGAGGAAGGGCTCATGCACCACCTTCTCCGCAGAGAGCAGCGCATGGGCGGTGCCCCAGGGCTTGGTGCGGCCTTCCGGCACGGTGAACCCGGCGGGCAGGTCGTTGATGTCCTGAAACGCATACTCCACCTCGATGCGGCCCGCATACTTGCTGCCGATCTGCGTGCGGAAGAGCTCTTCAAAGTCGCGGCGGATGACGAAGACCACCTTGCCGAATCCAGCGCGAATGGCGTCAAACACGGAGTAGTCCAGCACCACCTCCCCGGATGGGCCCATGGCATCGAGTTGTTTCAGACCGCCGTAACGGCTGCCCATGCCGGCAGCGAGGATGAGGAGTGTGGGCTTCATCAATGAAAAAGAAGGAAGTAGGTGGAAGGCGTACCTTTTCGCCGGGTGGCGGGCTGGTCAAGGTGGAAGACGTTCCCCTTTCTCACTTCCCTGCAAGCCAATCGCGACAAGCCGGGAACACAGAAGCCAAAAACAGAGCACTTGTGCTTTTTCCGCGTTTCGGCTTACATCCTCTACACATGCTTCAAGACATCACGAAACTCATCCAGCTCCAGGAACGAGACCAGCGCATTCGCGCCCTGCAGAAAGACCTCAAGGACATCCCCAACCAGCAAAACCGGGCCAAGATGCAGCTCGCGGGAGATCAGGCGGCGGTGGATGCGGCCAATCAGGCGATGAAGGAGGTCGAGGTAAAGATCAAAAACATCCAGCTCGATGTGCAGACGCGCCAGAACAGCATCAAGCGCATGCAGGACCAGCAGTTTGAAACGCGCAAAAACGACGAATTCGCCGCCCTGGGCCACGAAATCAAACGCTACCAGGACGATGTGACCAAGCTAGAAGACGGCGAACTGGAGCAGATGGAGGCCCTGGAGGCCGCCAAGCTCAAGCTCAAGGACGCCCAGGCCAAGCTGGCCGAAACGCAAAAGCGCGTGAACGAGGAACTCAAGGCGCTGGAGGAGCGCGGCGCCGGTGTGAACCGCCGCCTCACCGATCTGAATGCCGAGCGCAGCACCCTCGCCGCTCCCATCGATCCCGACACGCTGGACCTCTACACCCGCATCTTCAACAAGAAGGGAGACGCCGCCGTCGTCCCCATGGAAAACGCCATGTGTGGCGGCTGCCACATGAAGGTGGTCATGGGCGTCATCCAGTCCCTCAAGCAGTCCGAGAAGATCACCCAATGCGAAAGCTGCGGGCGCATTCTCTATCTGGTGGAGTAGGCAGCACCCCTCTGGCTACGCCAGCAGCCCGTGCAGCAGCTTGCCATGCACATCTGTCAGTCGGAAGTCGCGACCCTGGAATTTGAAAGTCAGCTTCTCATGCTCCAGGCCGAGCAGGTGCAGTATGGTCGCGTGCAGATCATGCACATGCGCCGGATTTTCAGCCACGCCAAAGCCCAGCTCATCGGTCTTGCCGTAGGTCTGCCCGGCCTTGATGCCGCCCCCGGCAAACCACATGGTGAAGGCGTCGATGTGGTGATTGCGCCCCGTCTTGTCGCGGTTCTCGCCCATCGGTGTGCGGCCAAATTCACCACCCCAGATGACGAGCGTTTCATCCAACAAGCCGCGTGATTTCAGGTCGCGAATCAGCGCCGCGCAGGCCTGGTCCACATCTTTGACCACCTTGGGGAAATCATCCTCCAGCGTCTCGCCTTTGCCGCCGTGATTGTCCCAGCTAGTATGGTAGAGCTGCACAAAGCGCGTGCCGCGCTCCACCAGACGACGTGCGAGGAGGCAATTGCGCGCAAAGGAGGGCTGCGTGGGATCTACGCCATAGAGATCCAGCGTGGCCTTGGACTCGCCTTTGAGGTCGATCAGCTCCGGCGCGCTGCTCTGCATGCGCCAGGCCATCTCGTAGGCATTGATGCGCGTCTGAATTTCCTCATCGCCGGTTTCCACCAGCCGCGACAGGTTCAGCTCGCGTGCGGTGTCGATGACACGGCGCTGGCTGGCAGCGCTGTATTCCGCCGGGGTGGAGAGATTCAGGATGGGCTCTCCGGTGCCACGCAGCGGCACGCCTTGGTAGGTGGTGGGCAGAAAGCCGCTGCCCCACAGCACCGAGCCGCCACGCGGACCACGCGGGCCGCTCTGCAGCACCACAAAGCCGGGCAGATCGCTCGACTCGCTGCCGATGCCGTACGTCACCCACGCGCCCATCGACGGCCTGCCAAACTGGCCGCTGCCGGTGTTCATGAAGAGCTTGGCCGGGGCGTGATTGAAAAGCTCCGTCTTGCAGGTGGTCACGATGCTGAGGTCATCCACCACACCCTGCATGTAGGGCATCATGTCGCTCACCCATGCGCCGCTCTGGCCATGCTGCTGGAAACTACGACGCGTGCCCAGCAGCTTGAAGCCATTGCTGGTGCCCATGAAGGCAAAGCGCTTCCCCTCCACATAGCTCTGCGGGATGGGCTGGCCGTTCAGCTCCACGAGCTTCGGCTTGTAATCAAACAGTTCCAGCTGCGATGGCCCGCCTGCCATGAAGAGGTAGATCACATTCTTCGCACGGGGCTTCACATCCCCCTTCTTCATCACCCCAGGTCCCGCCGCAGCCGCAGCACTGGCCGCATGCAGCCCGCGCTCAGCCATCATCGACGCCAGAGCCACCGAACCGATCCCCATGCCACACTGGCTGAAAAAATGGCGGCGGGTGATGTCGCGAAGCTGGCTGTCTGAGGGATGAAGCATCACCCGTGCTTACGAAGGCGGCGGGGCGGATGTTTCAAGGTGTAGGGTCTCCCGACCGGCATTCCGGACCTGGGGTCAGGAGGCCCCGACACCTTGGTCACACCTTCACCCCCAGCGCCGCCAGGGTCTTCAGTACAATCGGCTCTCCGGGCTGGAGCTTTTCGCGTTCGGCAAAGAGCAAGCGCGTCACCTCCTCGTAATCCGGCAGCACGCTGGTGCGGCGACGGGCCAGCAGGCGCACGTAGCGCACGGCGCGGTCGATGAGCTTGTTGTTGCTCGGCTTTACGTAGGTCATGAGGTTGTCCAGGTAGCGGCCCAGACGGCCCATCACCAGCGTGGAGTGAATGTTGATCAGCATCTTCAGCAGCAGATGCGCGTGAAACTCATGCACGCCGGTCAGGTCCACGTGGTGCACGAGACCATCAAACTCCCACACCATCTCCCCGGCACCGCCATCGATGTGAAACTGCAGATGCTCGGCGTCATGCGTACGGATCTTGCGGCGCGGCGCCAGCTGTGCGGAGAAGTCATACGAGGCCAGCACCTCGGCCCCGGCCACATGGCGTACGTCCGGCCACTCCAGGGTGCGTGGCTCCCGGTGCAGCAGCGCCAGCCAGGCCGCATGCGCCCCCGGCTGCTCAGGCATGAAAAAGTGGCTCCACGAGGCAGGTGCGGCAGGATCATCCTGCTTTTCAAACGGCACCAGACTGAAGGTGGGCGCGCGCTCGGTCGTGTCTGTGACAACGGTGATGCCAAAGCGCCTGCTCACGTAAAACACAAACGCACCGCGCTCATACGCGGCGGCCTCGTGCTCGATGAAAGGCACAAGAAACTGGCCGTCGCAGTGCACCACATGGCGCAGGAGCTGCAGCACCTCCTTGGGCGCGTTTTCGGGGTCATGCTGGTGCATGAAGGCAAAGCCGATGGCCGCCATCAGCACCGTGCTGGCTTGAAGACGCGTGCTTCCAGAGACAGCCATGGCCCCCACGGCGAGGTTCAGCTTGTGGATGGCCGGATTTTCGATCACACGACGTGAACGCGCCGCAGCGTCGAAGAGCTGCTCGTCCGGATTGCAGTAGAGAAACCAAGGGTGGTTGTGAGAGAGCTCCGCCGCACGCTCCGTGGCCCCGATGACAAAAGGCGTCTCACCGCCCTCGGTGGAGGCGATGAGCAAATCCCCGTCTTGAAACCCCAGCTCCACGAGCTGGCGTGCGCCGTATTCAGGGTGGTCTTCAAAGGTCTCGATGGCCTTGATCAGCGCCAGATCACCGCCCGCCATGAAGGCCACCACCCTCTCCGCATCCGGCACCGGCAGCACGCCCATGCGGCAGAAGATCTCGATGCTGAGAGACAGCCGCCCGGTGGCACCGCAGCCGCAGAGAAACACCCGCCGTCCCGCCGCAAAGGTGGCGTCGATGGCCCGCGCCAGATCCGCCAGCGCGGTGGACTTGGCGGCAAACTGCCGCAAGGCATGCACATCCACCTGATGCATCAGCTTCACCGCCTCCCCCACGTCGGCACGTGCCATCTGGGAGAGCGAGGTGGTGAAAGGGTGCTGTGACTCCGTGTCCAGCGCCCCGAGCTGGTAGTCGGTTGCAACCTTGAGAAACTCATCGGCAGCATTCATGCACTAAAGAATTCGACTGTCGCCGTCGGAAGGATGTTCACAAGTGTCAGTTTCCCATCTTGCACGCTGCGCGGCGCGTTTCACTATGCATGGAAACTCGCATGATGGAATTCGCATTGTTCAGGCTGCCCGATGGGCGGGCATGGCTGGGAGAAGGCCCCTTCACCGCGCTGGCAGCTGTGCCGGCGGCGGGAGGAGCCTTCTATATCAATGACTTCGATCTCAAAGACCCCGCCCCCTGGAAGGTGCCCGCACGCCTGCATGAGATCAGCCCCGCCAGCCTGGCGGAGGTGGTCCACCTCAATGGCTCCCAGCAGCCCCAGATTCACTGGGAAAAACCGGCCACAGAATGGTTTAAGATGGCCTTCCGCCGCATCCGCCGCGAGGTGCTGTCCAAGCGTCTGGAAAAAATGGTGCCCGTGCTCACGGAGTCCGGCACCCTGACCGCCGGAGACCCGCGCCGCCTGCTCCAGGCCGTGATGCAGGCCCCTGCCAACATGTGGGGCTATGCCCATGTGCAGGAGAGCGGCGGCTTTCTCGGCGCCACGCCGGAGCTGCTCTTCACCGTGAAGGACCGTACGCTGGAAACCATGGCGCTGGCAGGCACCGCCAAGCCGGGAAACCAGGAGGCCTTTCTCACGGATGTGAAGGAGATCGAGGAGCACGAGATCGTGGTGCGCTACCTCACGCAGCAGCTGCAGGCGCTGGGTGCCGTCTCCCGTGCCGAGCGCACGCTGTGCGAGACCGCCGGTCTGGTGCACTTTCAGTCAAAGCTCAGCGTGCAGCTCGCTGCCGCAGCCGACCCCGCGCAGCTGGTGCCCCTGCTGCACCCCACCCCGGCCGTGGGCTGCCTGCCCCGGGACAAGGAGTCTCTGGAAAAGCTGCGCGAGTACCGCCAGCAGCTTCAGGTGCCCGGCTTCTTCGGCGCGCCCTTCGGCTTTGCCGAGGCGGGTGGCACCACGCACATCGTGGTGTCCATCCGCGGCCTGTGCTGGAAAGGCGACGAGGTGCGCCTGCCCTCCGGCTGCGGCATCGTGGGCGGCAGCGCCTTTGACCACGAATGGCGGGAGCTGCGCCTGAAACGCGAGGCCGTGCTGCGACTGCTGGCTCTTCAATCATGACGCAGACGCAGCTCATCCATCAGACCCTCCACACACTGGCCTACCTGGGAGTACGGGAGGTGTGCGTGGCCGCAGGCGCGCGAAATGCCCCGCTCGTGGCCGCCCTGCTGAACTGCAGCGGCATCAAGATCTGGAACTTCTTTGAGGAGCGCAGCGCCGCCTTCTTTGCCATGGGCCGCATCATGGCGGACCGCCAGCCCGTGGCCGTGGTCACCACCTCCGGCACCGCCGCCGCAGAGCTGCTGCCCGCCGTGGTGGAGGCGCACTACCAGAACCTGCCACTCATCCTCGTCACCGCCGACCGCCCGAAAAGCTACCGTGGCAGCGGCGCGCCGCAGACCATCGAGCAGCCCGGCCTTTTCGGCGTGTATGCCACCATGGTGGGAGACTGGGATGCCACGGACGAGTCTCACGAAGGCCACTGCTCAGACGGCCCCATGCACCTGAACGTGTGCCTTGACGAGCCGCTGGAGACCAACATCCCCGGCGTGGACTTCGCCGCCGCACCACCGCCCGCGCCTTCAGAAGAAGGGCCCATCGGCCTCGTGCAGTGCGATCTCGTCGTGGCCTCCGGCATGCACCCGGAGGATGCCGCGCAGGCCGCTGCGCTGCTGGCCCGACTGGGTGCGCCCATCGTGGCCGAGGCCACCGCCAATCTGCACGCCTTTCCCGAACTGCAGCCGCTGCTCATCCCTGGTGGCGAGCGCGCCCTGCAGTCCGCACGCCCCGCCCACGTGCTGCGTATCGGCGCAGTGCCCTCCTGGCGCTGGTGGCGGGATCTGGATAAGGAGGCCAAGATCAAGGTCACCAACATCACCCGCACCGGCTTCAGCGGCCTGGCCCGCACGGAGAATGTGGAGACGTTGGCCTGGGAAAACGTACGCAGCACCGAGGCCACGCGCCTGGAGCAGCCCTGCAGCATCCTGCGCTTTGATCCAGATCTGACACGCTTCCCCGCCTCCGAGCCTGGATGGATGCTCCACCTGGCCAAGGCCATCCCTGCGGGCTCCCGCGTCTTTGTGGGCAACAGCATGCCCATTCGTGAATTCAATCTGGCACTTCAGTCCGTGAACAAGCCCGGTGTGGAATTTTTCGCCAATCGCGGCACCAACGGCATCGACGGCATCGTCTCCACCTTCCTCGGTGCCAGCGCCGTGCATGATGGCGAATGCTGGCTCATCCTGGGAGACCTCAGCGCGCTCTACGATCTCGCCGCGCCGTGGATCATCCAGCAGCTGGATCACCCGCGCCTGCGCATCGTCGTGGTGAATAACGGCGGCGGCAAAATCTTCTCCCGCGTGACCAGCCTGCGCGCCCTGCCAGACGCCGCCCGCAGCGTGATCGAAAACCGCCACGAGCTGAGCTTTGAGCCCTGGGCCCAGCTCTGGGGCCTGGAATACCTGCAGACCGAAGATCCCGCCGACCTGGAGGACCTGCTGCCCATGCCCATGATCATCGAGATCAATCCCGACCCGTATCAAACGGAGGCCTTCTGGCGCGACTGGCAGAAGCCGGTGATCAGGCCACGATAAAATCGCGGAAGGCGGTGAGGATCACCACCACGGAGCAGGCACCGGCGTCTGGGAAGCCGATGCAGGCCTCTCCGAGAGTCTTGGCACGGCCAAACTTGGCCACCATGGCCTTGCTGGCCTCCTTGCCCGCCTCGGCGGCAGCAGCCACGGCAGTGGCGGCATCTGGCAGAGACTGAGCAGCCACTTCGGTACCTTTGACAGCGGCAGGCTCCATGGCATCCACGCAGGTCTTGTCTCCCACGGCGGCGCCACCGCGCTGCTTCACGCCATCCAGGCCTGCCTGAAGGAAGGCAGCCAGACCGGCGGCATCAAAGGTTTCTTTGCCAGCCAGGGCTTTCCCGCCATTGCGGAAGAAGGTGCCAAAGATCGCGCCGCTCGCGCCGCCCATGCTGCTCATCATGGCCATGCCCACAGAGGAGAAGGCTTTCTCGATGCTCTCGGGCTCGGCAGCCTCCAGCTTGTCCTTGGCAGCACGCATGCCGCGCTCCATGCCCATGCCGTGGTCTCCGTCTCCGAGATCCCGGTCCGCCTGGGAGAGCATTGGCTCCGCCGCGATGACGCGCTCGCAAGCGAGAATAAGCATGGCTTTGACTTCGTCTTTGGAAAGGTTGGCTTTGGGCATGGGACCGCGACAGTTGGCGCAGGCGGGAGGATGTCAAACGGGCAATCCGGCTCCGTCGCCTCATTTGCGCTTTCTGACCACAGGTGGGGAGAGCCTAAGAACAGCTTCCTTGGAGCCTGTGACGGTGACCTTGAGACGCTTCATCAAAGGCAGCACCTCTGCAATCGGCTGACCATTAACAGTGTCATGATAGGCCGCTGCAGGAATGCCGGTTAACCTCTCGAAGAAATAGAGCTCGGAAGCTTCGAAGATTCCCGGGCTCTCGGCGGCAGGCTTCTGCCCCGGTTTCCAGTCCATCTCAACGGTGGCGTATGCGGCTTCACGTTCACCCTTGCCATCAGAATCGGACAAAACCTGCTTGATTTGAAATCCCTGATAAACTCTCAACACAGTGTCTGATTCACCCTGTGTGACCTGCCAGTAGGATTTATCAGGATCATAGGCATCATCATGCCAGGTGGCGACATGCACAGGCATGCCCATTTCCCACCGATAATAGTCTGTCTCTCCCCACCAGGATTTTCGCCCTGAATCATTAAAAGCAAGCAGGTAGCCTTCACGGGCCTGCGGAGGATTACGGCTGGAGTAGACATCCAGCAGCTGCGGCACAGCCTCACCTCGGCCCTTTTTAATCATCGCGTAGCCGAGACGGCATCCGTCATCGCTGAAGGTCACGAGAAGCTCGGGAATCGCATCACCATCCAGATCTCGAAGGCTGAAGGGGCTTCGCGGCGGCTCCGGCGTCATGTGGCTGTATTCAGGGAAGTCATTTTTCGTCTTCCCGGCAGGAATCCAGACGGGAGCCACATTCCACACCCCCAGCAAACGCCAGGCATTTTGCCGCCAGACCATGAGTGCAAGCCCTGCTTTTTGCTCACTAACTTCGACCACAGCCAGCCTTCGGCCGTCGGCAAACAGATCGCCAATCATGGCTGCAACACCTTCGCATTCCACGCTTTGAATGCCCTGGGCGACGACAGTTTGTGGGGCCTTGCTTAGGAAGGTTACAGCCCGCTTTTCCACCTGCATTTTTTCCTCGGCTGAGAATGGCATTGCCTTCTCAGGAAACCACTGTGCATGCCCCGATCTTACCAGGACAAGACAGCAGGTGGTAAAAATCAATATGCGCGACGCCATGCCACAGAATCTCACCCGCATGGCAGCAAAGCAATTCTCCAAATTGCCCCCCCTTCAGTCCTCCGTCTCCACCTCACCTGACGCACGGCGGTCGGCGCGGCGGAGGCGGTCGGCCATGCCTTTCATCACGTGCAGGGCAAACTGTGGAATCTCGTCCACCATGTAGAGAAAGTGATGGCGGTTCACGGGCAGCAGCTTGCAGTCGGTGCGGGCCACGGCGTCTGCGGTGCGCAAGGAGTCCTCGATGAGCGAGATCTCACCAAAGAACCCCTCCGCACGCACAGTTTCGACGACCTTGCCGTTGATCAGGATGTCCACCTCCCCGCTCTCCACCACGTACATCTCCCCGGAATCGTCCCCTTTTTTAAAGATGGTCGTTCCTTGCAGAACGGTCCTCATGTTGGCGGGGCTGGCGAAGATCGCGGGGAGTTTCATGATGAAGACGAGTGGGGGGCGAATTATCCGGGATCAGAGCTTGGTGTAGCCCACGCTCTCGCAGGGCAGGTCCCAGAGCTTCTTGAGCTCGGCGTCCAGCTTGGTGATGCTGAAGCTCACGCCGGCCATTTCCTGACAGGTGACGATGTTGTCCACGATGGTCTGGTGGATCTTGATGCCACGTGCTTCCAGAATCGGCTTGGCACCGCGCAGCAGGATCAGCAGTTCCATCATGTGCGTGGAGCCGAGGCTGTTCACAAAGAAGACGATCTCATCTCCGGACTTCAGCTCCAGGTCATCACCGAAGAGCAGGTCGAGAATCTTGGCAGCGAGTTCGTCCGCCGTGCACATGGGGATGAGGCCCACGCCTTTCTCTCCATGAATGCCCATGCCGAGGCCGATCACGTCATCGGCCAGCTCAAAGGTGGGCTTGCCGGTGGCGGGAATGCTGCCGGGCTTGGTGGAAACGCCCACGGTGCGGGTGTTGTCGCAGGCCTTTTGCGCGATGCGGACCAGCTCGTCCAGAGTGTCCACCGTCTGCGCGGCGGCACCGGCCAGCTTGACGATCGGCACCAGACCTGCCACGCCACGGCGCTTGTGCTTCTCTGTGGGAGGAGCGGAGCAGACGTCGTCGGCGATGATCACGGTCTTCACGTTGATGCCTTCGTCGGCAGCGAGTTCCGCGCCAATGTCAAAATTCATCACGTCTCCGGCGTAGTTGCCATAGAGGAAGAGCACGCCCTTGCCACGGTTCACGGCCTGCGCGGCTTCCAGCACGATGTCTGGCGGCGGAGCGGCAAAGATCTCGCCCACGGCGGCGCCGTCTGCCATGCCCTTGCCCACCAGGCCGTGATAGATCGGCTCATGCCCGGCGCCACCGCCCACCAGGAGTGCGGGCGCATCGGGGCGCAGATCATTCATGACAATGGAGCGCGTGCCCACGCGGCGGGCCTTGCCATCATAGGCCAGCACCAGACCTTCAAAGAGTTCGTCGGCGCACTTCAGCGGATTGTTGATGATCTTCTTGGCGGGATTGGCGTTGCTCATGGGTAGGTCGTCTGGGTTGGGAAAAAGGAAGCGCCAGTTTTACGACGTGCTCCGGTGCTGTCAAAGCCGATTGCCGCCCATCCCCTGCCCTCTGCGGCCCCTCATCAGCCCAGTCCGGCCCCCACCACCAGCAGCAGCCGTGCGGCGATCCACAGCGCCAGCGCCAGCAGCAGGGACTTCATGCCCTTGCGCACGTTGTGCAGCTTGGCCTCCAGCACGATGCACTTGGAGTGCACCTGGCCCAGCACGGAGCGTTTCACGCCATCATTCGACTGTTTGCAGAAGAGCTCGGCATATTCATCCCCCGGGATGCTGGCGATCTGGCCTGAGAAGTAGAGATTGGGATGGCGGTTGGCATCCGCCACCTTCTTCACCGCACGTGGGTAGGCAGCAGCGATGCCGCGCCCAAAAGCCTGGCACATGCAAACAATGAAAAGCGCATAGAGTCCCAGCACCGCCATCTCGTAGGTGCGCAGGGCCGCAAGGTTTGTCACCGCCACGCCGGGGCCGATGTTCACGATCATGGCCATCAGCACGGCGGAGGTGCTCAGCGTCAGCTGGGCCTTCAGGTCAGCGCGGTTGATCTGCTGCTCCACATCCTGATAGAGCATGTAGATCAGGCGGGTCACATCCACCTGTGTGTCCTGCACCAGGGTGGTCACGGTGCCGAGGAGGCTGGAGGCTGGGGTGGACGAAATGGAGGGAACGGCCGGCTGCATGAGATTTACGGAAGTCTCATAGGCAGAGCCATCGCAGCTGGCAAGACGCAGGCTGCAACCTGTCAAAAACGTCACTCAGTCACCGTCCGGCCATGGAGCTGTCCGGCATCTGGAAGGCGTCCTGGATCACATTCACACGCGGTTTCTCACCCTCGGTCAGCACCACCTCCACGATGTCAAAGCGGAAGCTCAGTAGGGGCCTTCCCAGCAGGCGCAGCCAGTCCATGGCTCCGCGCTGGATCAGGCGCTGCTTGTCCCTGCCCACGGCGTCTGCCGGGCGGCCAAACGCGGTGCTGGTGCGCGCCTTGACCTCCACAAAAGTGAGCACCTGTCCATGCCGCGCCACGATGTCCACCTCTCCACGATTGGACCCACGGTAGTTGCGGTAGAGCACCCGGCGGCCATTCGCCGAAAGCCAGCGCGCGGCCAGCAGTTCGCCCATCGCCCCCACCTCCTTGGGGCTCATGGGCAGCCCGGCCAGCTGTTTGCTGAAGGAGAGCCACGTCCGTGCCCGCAGCCACAGCACTGCCGTGCGCAGCCATGCAGCCTCCTGCACCCGCCTGCGCAGCCGGGACCACAGGCTCTCGGGCGGCGGCGGTTCAGGCGTCATGACAGGTCCAGCTCCAGCTGCGCCACCGGGGCAAAGCTGCGCCGGTGCTCCGGGCAGGGCCCGTGCTGGCGCAGCGCCGCCAGATGCCCTGGCGTGGGGTAGCCTTTGTGAATCTCAAAGCCATACTTAGGATACCGCTGCGCCATGGCCACCAGGAGACGATCCCGCGTGACCTTGGCGATGATGCTGGCCGCCGCGATGGAGTAGCTGAGGCTGTCCCCCTTCACCAGCGCCAACTGGTACAGCGGGTAGTTCTTCACCGGCTTGCCGTCTATGAGCACCGCATTCGGCACCGGCTGCAGCGCCAGCGCCGCACGCCGCATGCCCTCCCACGTGGCCTGTAAAATATTGATGCGGTCGATCTCTGCGGGCTCCACTGTCACACAATGCCAGCGGATGCGCGCATCTGCGGTGATCTCTTCATACAAACGCTCGCGTTTTACCTCGCTGAGCTGCTTGGAGTCATTGAGCACGGGGTGGGAAAAATCCTCCGGCAGCACCACCGCCGCCACACACACCGGCCCGGCCAGCGGCCCGCGCCCAGCCTCATCGACTCCAGCCACCACGCGAAAGCCTTCTGCGCGCAGTGTGTTTTCATGATCGAGCGTCGGCATGGCGGGGCGCTATTTCACTTCGATCGGCAGCGTCACTTTCTCCGGCACTCCGCTTTCAGGAGCGGCCCAGCGCAGAACTTCGCGGCTGGGCTTGGCCGGATCGTCTGGCACGAGATACACCCGGATCTGCAGCACCGGCTTCTCACCTTCAGGGCGGGGCACCGGCTTGATGAAGAGCGTCACCTCATTGCGGCCTTTGACCAGACCTCCGATGAGGATCTGCTGGTTGAGCCCGTCCTGCACAGGCTCGTAGCTGCTGCCATTGGCACTGAGGGTCGTCTGGTAACCAAAGCTCTCCAGCTTGTAGCCTGCCTTGAAGTCCGGCACACGGCACAGCGGCGGAGTAGGAGGCATCTTCCCCGGCGGAGTGAATTCTGCTGAGTCCAAAAACTCCGGCCGCGTTCCATCTTGCAGCGCTTTTAGCACCTCAGGCGGGGCCTTGTCCATGCGGGAGACGCGGTTGCTGTCGTACTTCCACACCCCGTTTTCACGGGCAAATTTCAGCTTCAGCAGGTTGTCACGCACCAGCTCCTTGCCCTGCCCCATGTCGATCTTTCCATAATAGACCAGATGCGCAGTCTCCCCCACCGCCTGGGCTTCCAGCAGGCGCAGCCCTGTGAGCAGGGGTGGCACGACGGGAGAATCAAAGACGGCATCAGGAAAGGGCTGCCGCTCGCTCACCACCTGGTTGCGGATCACGGTCTGGCGGTAGCGGCTGATGCTCCCTGCCCAGGCCAGGGCATCCTGCCGCAGCATGGCATCCCTCCATTTGAGGTAGGCTTTCTCCAGCGTGTCTCTCAGCTCCACGTCATCCCCCTGGGCATGAGCAGGAGCAAGGCAGGTCTGTAACAGGCTGATTCCAAGGAAGAACAGAAAAATCTGGCGCATGAAAGAGGTCGGCTGGCTGCCACGAACAAGACGTGGATTCATGCAAAAACAATCAGCCATCGTCATTTTATGATTAGCATACCGAGAATTTGCTGTGATATTTTTAATCCAGAGTAAAACCATTTGCTGATTTGGTGATTCTGGCAAACGTCAACGTCTTACCCCCAACACATGGAGTCTCACAGCGAAGGTCACCCACGCACACCCCCGATTGATCGCAATCGGGAGTTGCTGAAGACCGCCCGGGAAGAAATCTACAAAACCGTAGGCGGTGTGAATCTCTCCGCCTACATTTGGGAACCCGAGATGGACAAGGCTCCCTCCTACCCCAAGTCGGTGGCGGCTTTCTTTTTCAGCAGCGGCTGGGACAACGGCCAGGTGGCGCAGTTTGCCCCTCATTGCGTGTATTTTGCCTCCCGTGGCATGACCACGATCTGCTTTGACTACCGTGTGAGCACCCGCCACGGCACCGGCCCGGTGGAAGCCATGGCCGATGCGCGCTCCGCCATCCGCTGGATCCGCATGAATGCGGTGGAGCTGGGCATCAATCCCGGCAAGATCGTCGGTGTGGGCGGCTCTGGTGGCGGCCACGCCATCGCCTCCTCCGCCATTCTCAGCGGCTTTGACGATCCCTCCGATGCACTCGACTGCAGCCCGGCTCCGAACGCCATCGTGCTGTTCAATCCGGTGATGGACACCTACTCCAAGTACGCCTTTGGCCGCGACCGCTGGCCGGACCAGGCCACCTGCAAGGCCGCCGACCTCATCCGTGCCATCCGCCCCGGCCTGCCGCCCATGCTCATCATGCACGGCACCGGAGACCGCGTGGTGCCCTTTGACGGCTCCTATCAGTTTGCCCGCAAGTCGAGCAAGAAGAAGAACCTCTGCCGCCTGATCGAGTTCGAAGGCCAGGGCCACGGCTTCTTTAATTTCAATCTCTCCTTTGAGATGTACGAGGCCACCCTCATGGCCATGGACGAGCTCTTTGTCGAGCTCGGCTTCCTGGAGCCGGACCCCGAAGCGGGCCTCGGCAAGGTGGACTAAGCCCGCCACAGGCGGGAATGCCCCAATCCCAAATTCCCATGACGAATTTCTGCTGCAGCGCCGTTTCGTCATACGGTTCTGCGCGTATTCATTCGCCGCACTGAGTTTCCACGTTCGTCCGCTTCTTTCCCCAACCCCACAGCCAGCCGCACTCCCATGCTACGCTCCCTCCTTCTCGCAGCCGTCGTCGCCTCCACCGCGCATGCCGCCACCTGGCCTCAGGACACCAGCGATCTCAAGGCCGACCCCAAGGCCCAGTTTGGTCAGCTGGAAAACGGTCTGCGCTACGTCATCCTGCCGCACGATGAGCCCCCCGGCCGCGCCAGCATCCGCCTCTACATGGATGTGGGCTCGCTCATGGAGGAAAACGACCAGCAGGGCATGGCGCACTACCTGGAGCACATGGCCTTCAATGGCTCCCGCCACTTCAAAGGCGGGGAGATGGTGGAGTACTTCCAGCGCCTGGGCATGGGCTTTGGTGCCGACACGA
Source organism: Prosthecobacter vanneervenii (assembly GCF_014203095.1). Taxonomy (NCBI): domain Bacteria; kingdom Pseudomonadati; phylum Verrucomicrobiota; class Verrucomicrobiia; order Verrucomicrobiales; family Verrucomicrobiaceae; genus Prosthecobacter; species Prosthecobacter vanneervenii. Next base: position 384,947 of record NZ_JACHIG010000002.1, read on the forward strand.
ATGCGCATACCTCCTTCAAGGAAACCGTGTACATGCTGGAGCTGCCCAAGGTGGAGCCCAAGTACATCGCCGAAGGCCTCCAGCTCTTCCGTGACGACCTCGACGGCATGCTGCTCAATGAGGCCGAGATCGACAAGGAGCGCGGCATCATCCTCAGCGAAAAGCTCAGCCGCGACTCCATCGAGTACCGCACCATGATGGCGGGCTACAAGTTTGCCATGCCCGAGTCCATCCTGCCGGACCGCATGCCCATCGGCACCGAGGAGATGATCAAGACGATGAAGCGTCCGCGATTTGCCGAATTCTACGAGAAGTACTACACCCCCAAGCGCGCCACCATCGTGGCCGTGGGCGATTTCAAAGACACCGCCGCTGTGAAGGCGGAGATCGAGAAGCAGTTTGCCGACGCCAAGCCCAAGCACGGCGATGCTGAAGACCCCAATCTCGGCAAGGTGACCTCCGGCTACGGCACCATCGCCAAGCTGCACACCGAGATGCAGGCCGAGGCCCTGACCATCTCCGTGGAGATCCCCCGCGCCGCCAAGAACAAGCCCGACAGCGCCGCCACCCGCCGCGAGAAAACCATCCGCGACCTGGCGGACATGATGATCAACCAGCGCCTCTCCAAGCTGGCCAAGGCCGAAGGCGCACCCTTCCTGGGCGCGGAGAGCTACAGCTACGAGTATCTCGAATTTGTCAGCGTGAACGGCATCCAGGCCCAGTGCGACCCCAAGAACTGGAAGGCCACGCTAACTCTGCTGGAAACAGAGCTGCGCCGTGCCATCGAGCA